>NZ_VPCQ01000003.1:0-362211 GCF_013418125.1 Acinetobacter sp. YH12205
CTTGGCCAGAAAAATGAGTCGTTCTCGCTGTTCTAAACTAAGTGGTACAGAAACAATTCGAGGCATGTGTGAACATCTGTTAACTAAAAAAACTTTTTCGCATGATTAGTTATTTTTGTCAACTTAATAACCTGCCATTAAAAATTTGAATATTTGTTAGCCAAACAACATGTTCAACCAGTATTTTCAATTTTTTTCACAATATTTAAAGCTCTATTGATCTACAAGCATAATCGATAGAGCCTACTTTTGAAAAAAGTTATGCGGTGAGTATCAAGCATCAGCTTTATTTGATTTAGTGCTAGGCTTTCGCTTTTTTTTACGAGGTAACGTACCTCTGATAAGCCATTTAGGAGTATCTGAATAAAATGTATTATCTAACAGATCTTTATATACTATGTAGGGAGCCAAGTTATTGATAATAATATTTTTTAGTGGTTTATCAATTGATTCTACTAGCAACTCTTGATATGCCAACTCTTCTACGGAATTAAATATTTTTTTAACTCGGCACGAAGCCTTTAAATCTAATGGCGGTTGAAATGCCTCACTAGCCTTCGTGAGCGTTTCCTGCCATCTTTCACTAATGACATCCGCTAAATTGGAATAATTATTCAGTACTTCACGATCAAATACAAAAACAATATCGGCAAAGAATCGTCTTTTATCTGACACTTGGCTTGTATCATTTTCAACCCATGCCCCTACATACGCCCTGAGCTTAGATAATGGTGCTCTCCGTTTCCCCGCATGCAACATCTGATATAAAGCAGAACTTAGCCCTTTTTGTTTCATGAAGCCGTTCTTCATCTCACAGCTAAGTGAGCATCTAATTAAAACGCAATCGCGCTTAAAAGCCCCTCTCAAATAATTTTGGATTTTCTCGACTCGCTGCTCATGCCTTGGAATATTGATATGCTTATTTTGCCCTAACGTAATAGCTATGGGACTATGCATTGTTTGAAATAATCCCCCATAGTACTTAAAGTCTTCAATTTTAGATTTATAAAAATTGGCTCGTGTATGATCAAAAGGAAATGACAAAAAATCCTGATAGTCATAATTTCCAAACTGCTCGAAAAAATAATGCAATAGCCTTGACCGATAAACGCCCCCAATTCGAGTTGCCAACGTAATAATAGAATCATGTTGCATAAGCAAATCTACAAATTGAAATAGCGTTCTTTCAACTATTTGCTGCGCTCGCATTTCATTAGACTGCAAGGATCGCGAATATTTGACCGATAACATAAAAATTTCAATTTTTTCTAGAAGCTTAAGTTCTTCTTCCGTTAGCTTAAATGTTGCGTAAGATGACAAGTTTTCTTGATATTGCAAAATAATATTCTTTAAATAGTCTTTACTATGAGCATTTAAATGATTTTGTACCCAACACAAGTCGAATAAAGCATATTGAGTTAAATCACCTAATACACGATGTGGATTAGGGTGCTTTTTGAACTTTTGTATAATGATATGCACGTTTTCATTAAAATTAATTTCGTGATTTTCCCGCCCAATAATGTCATCACTTGTAGACTTGAACATAAAGTCCTGATCCAATCTCACAAGAAAATCTAAACAATTCTCAATAAATATAGCTTTATTCTTTTCATCGTAAAGGCATAGATTAAATTGCTTATTGAAGACTTCACTACTTGAATTAAAGTTATCATTCCAATTCATAATACTGACATCAATATTCAAGTCATATGATTTTAGAAGCTCATGGCACTGTGTTTTGATCTCACTTATTGTTCTATGTTCCGTGTAATCAGATGTTGTTTCAAATACCCATATACAGAAGTAGTCTAAGCCATTATTGTGACCATTCAAGCAAATATAATAATTACGTAATAACCCCTCAACTGAGATCTGCCCTAAAAGCTCATATCTCTTGCTATGAAGTTTTGCAATTTCATCATTTGTATTATTACCATCAATTCGAATTACAGTACTTAAAACATGTAATTTTTTTCCTATCTTAAACAGCTCGTCTAAATCACTTAGTATTAAACTTTTCGTCTCTGAGAATTTTTCAGCTGGTATGCCATATCGTCTTAAATTATCAATGTAATGTTCATACCATATTTTCAAGAAATCATTCTGCCAACTCCCTGCATAAAATTGTCTGAATTGTTCTTGCCTCAGGAAATGTTGCTGCTGTTTTAGATTTGTTGATTTAGCAGTCCTATGGACAAAACTATCAAAGATTCGACCAAATTCAGTTAGTCTTTTATTTTTTAGACCCATTTGTAGCTGATCAAAGTTAGGCATTACATAAAGTTGATCTAGCGCTTTTCCTATACCCAACAGAAGCTGCTGACTTCTATATCGGCCTACTTGATTCGTTTGCTCACCGCAATGTAAGTGCCGAAACTCCGTTTCGATCTGTTCACACCACTGCAAAATATTTACCAATAAATTGATTGTTTCTTTATATGCACAACCTGCCTTGGGTTCTTGAGAGAAGAACGTATCCTTCATAGATTTAGAATACATGTAACCTAATAATTTATTGTAATTTGAAAGCTTCATACTATAAATATAACCATTTAAATAATCTAAGCTGTTGATAATATAAATTATAAAAACACTTTAAAACAGGTTTATCACATATATTTTAAGCAAATTAAATCATTTTTCACACATAGCAAATAAGCAATAAATATATTTATTAATATACTAATAATTAAGCAATACAGAAATGTTAGGTATAAAAACCACGCCATCAGGCGTGGTTTTTTTACATATACTGAGTGACTTACTTCATCCATTCCTGCACCTTCCCCCCATACCACTCCATAATCATTACTCGTTCATCCCAATACTGTGCTCGGTTATAAGCAGCATGAATGTTGTTTTTGTCGCACAGGTGCAAGCTTACTAATCAATCCATAGTCTTATGCATCAACCGATCTAAATAGTCAGACCATGATTGCATCATCACCGTACGTTCTTCTAAATATTTTGTACGGTTGTATGCTCTTCCATGCATATCACGAACCTGATGAGCCAATTGCTGTTCAATCCGCTCAATTGGAAATTTTAGAACCTCATCCAATAGTGTTCTCGCAGTCGCTCTAAAGCCATGACCTGTCGTCTCACCATTTTCAAAACCATATTGTTTCAATCGTTTGTTAATCGTCGATTCGCTAATAGTTTTGGACTGATCCCGCATCGACACAAAGCAATACTCCGTATAACCTGTTATTTGGTGTAATTCTTTAAACAAGGTGATAACCTGATCTGACAGAGGAACAATATGCTGTAATGCGGTCTGATTCTTCGTTTTAGGAGGAGTGTATTTCCAAACCCGATTTTCAAAATCAATGTCTGCCCACTTGGCTCCTCTCAATTCTCCTGGGCGTACAAAAACATGGGGTAAAATTTTTACAGCATAATCTATCGCAATGTCACCACGGCCAACACTATTATTAATATTACTCAATAACTGTCCTAGCTTCTGCTCATCTGTGATCGCAGATCTATGCTTGGTTTTACCAACTTTTAAGATCCCACTAATTTGGTCTGCCACATTAAATTGACATAACCCTAAAGCAATCGCATAACGAAAGACTTGGGATGCTTTGCTTCTCATGCGCTTTGCTGAATCTGTCTTACCCTGCCTTTCGTAAATACGACAAACTTCTAAAATTTGCGATGGTGTAATACTGTCTATTGGATAATCCCCAATTGCAGCATACAACTTACCCCAAACAAATTGATTCCTTCGTTGAGTACTAA
Source organism: Acinetobacter sp. YH12205 (assembly GCF_013418125.1). Lineage (NCBI taxonomy): Bacteria > Pseudomonadati > Pseudomonadota > Gammaproteobacteria > Moraxellales > Moraxellaceae > Acinetobacter > Acinetobacter sp. YH12205. The sequence continues at coordinate 3,748 of NZ_VPCQ01000003.1, forward strand.
GTTCTAACTCCTCTGTCTTTCTATATTCATCCGCGATTAAAGCGAAAGTATTTTTGCCTGATTTAGCTTCTTCTTCATTTTTCTTCACAACCGCTGGATCTATATTTTGGGCGAGTAATTCTCGACATTCAGTTCTTTTTGCTCGTGCATTTAGCAACGATACCTCTGGGTATGTCCCAAAAGAAATGCTATTACGTTTTTTAGTAATTGGGCGAGCATAGTCCCACCTCCAATAGGTGTTACCATTTTTATCAATGATAAAAAATAGTCCTTTACCATCGGCTAGTTTAATTTGAACCTTGGTTGATAACTTTTTATGCGAATTTACTGCTGAACGAATCTGTGTATCTGTCAGATTTACAATTATTTTTGGCATTTTTACGGTAAGCCTTTGCAATAATTTTGAAATTACCGCAAAAATTACCGCAAAAAACTTAAATAACCTAAAACATGCTCGGACAGTATCGGATAACAGAAATACATAAGTTGTTTATTTTTAATGATTTTCGTATTTGATCGGATGAGGTAAAACAAAGAAATGGTGCGCTCAGCGGGACTCGAACCCACGCCACAGGCTTCGGAGACCTGTACTCTATCCAGTTGAGCTATGAGCGCGCGCTGCACATCATAACAAAAAATTGCTGAAGGTAAAGCAACTATATATAAGTTACGTATTTTTATGCTTATGCTTTAAACAATGTTCCAAACTTGCAACATAGAATTCCATCTAACTTACTTGGTTTATTGGCGCAGATCGCTCACAATAGTGGCTCTATTCCTCAAGTGAGAATTTCATGACTGATGCATTGACGTTAAGGGACGTGTCAAAGACCTATCGAAATGGTTTCCAAGCACTGAAAGGAATTAATTTGACCGTTCCTGAAGGCGAGTTTTATGCCCTACTTGGACCCAATGGTGCAGGTAAATCTACAACCATTAGCATCATCAGTTCTCTCACCAAAAAAACGGCAGGCACGGTAGAAATTTTTGGGCACAATCTGGATACACAACCATCTCAAGCCAAGCAGTGCTTAGGAGTTGTGCCGCAAGAATTTAACTTCGGTCAGTTTGAAAAGACGTTTGATATTTTGGTCACACAAGCAGGCTATTACGGTATCCCTAAAAAAATTGCCGAACAACGTGCCGAAGAATATTTAGAAAAACTGGGTTTGTGGGATAAACGTGCCACTCAAGCGCGAATGCTGTCTGGCGGCATGAAGCGTCGTTTAATGATTGCACGTGCCATGATGCACGAACCGAAACTACTTATTTTAGATGAACCGACTGCAGGCGTAGATATTGAGCTGCGTCGTTCAATGTGGGATTTTTTAACAGAGATGAATGATAAAGGCACCTCAATCATTCTCACTACCCACTATTTAGAAGAAGCCGAAATGTTGTGTCGTCGTATCGCGATTATTGATCGTGGTGTGATTAAAGAAGACACTTCCATGAAAAACTTCTTAAACCAGTTAAGTGAAGAATCTTTTATTTTCGATTTAGCTGAACCGATTCAACCCATTCATTTAGATATTATTGGTGTACGTTTCAACTTAATTGATGCAGTGACCCTAGAAGTCACTATGGATAAAGCTCACACCTTAAATGATTTATTCCAACTTTTAGAAGCACAAGGCATTCGCGTGCGCAGTATGCGTAATAAGTCCAACCGTCTAGAAGAGTTATTTGTCAAAATGGTCGAAAAGAATTTAGATGGAGCTGCGCAATGAATTTTACCCAACTACGGATTGCACTCTATACCTTAGTGCATAAAGAAGTTCGTCGTTTTATGCGCATATGGCCTCAAACCTTGCTCCCGCCAGCCATCACCATGAGTTTGTACTTTGTGATTTTTGGTAATTTGGTCGGTTCGCGTATTGGTGAAATGGGCGGCTTTAGCTATATGCAATTTATTGTGCCCGGCTTAATTATGATGGCAGTCATTACCAACAGCTATGCCAACGTATCTTCAAGTTTTTTTAGTGCAAAATTCCAGAAAAGCATTGAAGAACTAATCATGAGCCCTGTACCTTTGCATGCCATTTTATGGGGCTATGTTTTGGGTGGTGTTAGTCGTGGCGTATTGGTCGGTATTATTGTCACCACCATGAGTCTATTCTTTACCGACCTTTATATTACCAATTGGTTTGTTACCATTTATACCGTATTAATTACGTCCTTTTTATTTTCATTAGGCGGTTTTATTAATGCTGTTTATGCCAAATCATTTGATGATATTTCTATTATTCCAACTTTTGTACTGACTCCACTGACTTATTTAGGTGGTGTATTCTATGCCATTAGTGCCTTAAGCCCTTTTTGGCAAAATCTCTCTTTAATTAACCCTGTGGTGTATATGGTTAATGCTTTCCGTTACGGCATTTTAGGACATAGTGATGTCAACGTGACGATTTCATTATCTGTGATTACACTATGCTGCGCAGTGCTTTATGGTATTGCCTATCATTTACTTTCTCGTGGTTCAGGAATGCGTGAATAATGAGTGTTGAACAATCTCTCCTTGGTAAAGACACCAATTATCCTACAGAATATCAACCCGATATTTTATTCCCTATTTCACGTGCTGCTGCACGTGAAAAATATGCAGATGTTGAGGGAATTCAACTGGGGCAAGACTGGTGGCACGTTTTTGAAATTTCGTGGTTGAATGCCGCAGGCATTCCGCAAGTTGCGATTGGTCGGATTACACTACCTGCTTCATCGCCTAACCTGATCGAATCAAAATCATTAAAGCTCTACTTTAATAGTATGAACTTTACCCGCTTTCAGTCTGAAGCCAATTTCATTGAAACTGTTGAGCATGATTTAACGGCTGCTGCGCAAGCACCTGTTACGCTAACTTTATTTCAGGTCGATGATTTAGCGATTAGCCAGCCTGAGGGCATTTGCATTGATCAGCTCACGCCTGAGCGTTTAGAGCAGCATCCTGACCCAAGTTTATTGCAATTCGATTTAGAACAAGCGGAAGATATAGAGGTACAACTTTTCTCACATTTATTACGCAGCAATTGTCCTGTCACAGGACAACCTGACTGGGGCACGGTTTTTATCCGTTATCAAGGCAAAAAACCTTGTTATCGCAGTATTTTGGCTTATATTATTTCTTATCGTCAGCATAATGGTTTCCATGAACAATGTGTGGAACAGATGTTTGCAGACATCTGGCAAAAATTCGCACCAGAAAAACTGATGGTATATGCAACCTATACACGTCGTGGTGGTTTAGACATTAACCCTTGCCGTGTATCGGACTTAACATGGATGCCTCGCCCTATTCGTTTAGCGCGACAATAACAACATTGAGGTTGAACAATGCCATTTTTTGGATTCATTCCATCTGCAGAATTATTAAATACGATTGAAACTGCACAACAGAAAAAAAATTCAAGTGAGCCGCTGTACCCACTGCGCGACAAAACCGCATTAATGATTAATGAAGAAATCATTGATGCCATTTTAACCGAGTTGGTACGTCGTTTTCCTGCCAGCGATAAACGCGACACTGCCGAAAAACTTGCGGGCTATGTCAAATCTACCGTTGCAGTACTCCTAAAACAATTATTAAGCAAAGCGCCAAATGATGTCGTGAAACAATCGATTGAATTTTCTGAGCGCAGTAGCTTTAAAGATGCAGCAGGCAATGCACGTGTAGGTGAAACGCTCGATGCAAGTCTAGTGACCAACCTGAAACACAACTATGCCGAAATTCAAGCAGGCAATGAAGTGAACAAAGCTGCTTTAACCGAACTATATAAACAGTTTGCAGAAGCGACGGTACGCCACTTTATGAGCGACTTTAACAAAACCCTCGATTTGGGCATGATTAAGCGTAAAGCAGCAGATATTGGCGCAGCAGCGGTAATTAAAGCTGTCCATATTGCGGTGGATAAAATCATCCCAAATTTAACCAAAGAGGAACTCTTGGTTTTAGCGGAATATCACGACACCTTATTCCATCATTAATATCAGTGGGTTTAACTCATAATGCGTTTTAAGCCCTTTTGTTGCATGTTAAGTGCAAAATGCCTGATTTTGATCAGGCATTTTTATATGCAATGCAATATCAGGATATGTCTGCAACTTTTGCACAATCAAGAATAACTTTTTGCACCTAGATTGAATTTTGTTACAAATCCTGCGCGCTTTTTACACATTCTTTGTCTATTTTTGTATAAGTTTTTGCAAACCAGTCACGCATGAATGCTATCTTAGCCGCTTACTTCGCTTTCGCAGTTTGGCCCCAATAGCGGCTTACTCTTCATATATAAGTAGCAACTTATTTACTGCATATAAATAAGTTGTGTAAATCATCAATTTGGAATTTTCCTCAATATGTTCAAACTTGATTTTTATAACAAACTAAAACGTCTTTCTTTACTCATTAGTGCATTTTCTATCACCAGTTTTTGTCTGGCCAATGATTTCCAAAATCATCCGTCTTATGCCAGTTTTAAACAAAAAACCATGCAGACCTATGGCTTGAGTGCAGCACAAGTCGATTGGGCGATGGAAGGCTCTAAAAACTTACCCAATATCATCAACATCATGAACCGCCCAGGCGAAAGTAAGCCTTGGTACGACTATAAAACCAATTTCCTTGCAGAAAGCACTATTCAGCGCGGTGTGCGCTTTAAACAACAATATGCAGACACGCTCAATCGTGCTGAACAGCAATTTGGTGTACCGCAATCCATTATTTTAGGGATTCTGGGTGTAGAAACAGGTTTTGGAAGCAATAAGGGCTCTTTTGTAACCCGTGATGCCCTTGCCACCTTAGGCTTTGGTTATGAACGTCGCGCGGAATACTTTAAAGATGAACTCGCAGCACTGATCGCATGGTCATATAAAGATGGTGTGCCAACTTCTTCAATTGTTGGTTCTTATGCAGGTGCTGTTGGTTATCCGCAGTTTATGCCTAGCAATATTCCAAAATTTGGGGTCGATTATGACGGCAACGGACATATTGATCTACGCAACTCGGCAGTCGATGCCATTGGCTCCATTGCAAACTACTTGGCACAACATGGCTGGCAGCGCAATCAACCCATTGCATTTGCTGCACGATATACAGGCAACAATCCTGACAGTGTCATTGCCAAAGATTTGACCCTGCCAACACCTTATGGGGTTTTAAAATCGCAAGGCGTGATGCCAATGAATCCAATTGTGCAAATAGATGACCTCGACTTGGTCAATGTCATTCAATTACAAGAAAATTATGGTCATATCTACTATATAACCTACCCAAATTTTCAGGTGATTACGACTTATAACCGTAGCCGTATGTATGCGACTGCACTGTGGTTATTGGGCACTGAAATTGCGAGTCGCTAAGTACAAATTTAAATATAAAACCAAAAAGTCAAGAAATATTTTTGACAATTTGATCACAAAACAAACTTTTTACACATAGTGTTACAATATTGATTATTTTTTAATCAAATAGAGTTGGTTTTTGGTACTTTTTGTCATTATTTTCGTATAAAGACTAGACACCTTTAGTGAGGGATGAATATTATCCATGTCGTCAAATGTAGTCGAAAAAGTGAAATTACAGACAGGATTACCACTATTTCAATCAGTTAAGAGCGAAATAAGTTAAAAATTCTGTCTTCAGGAGTTCAAACCATGCATAGTTCACTTAAATACTTACTTGCACTTTCTGCAGCTGTTGCCCTAAGTCAGTCGCAAGCTGAAATGGTGCAATCATCATTCAACAATGATAATGAGTCATCTAGCCTAGCTGCGCGTGTACTCAACAAAGAAGCACAAAGTTTTAATTCACATTTCTCAAATTTGAATAGCCTTTCAATCACCGAACGTTCAGGCGACCAAATCCGTCGTCAAACGATTGCAGCGAAAATTGAAATTCCTGCTGAAGAGCCTTCAGTGATTGAAAAGTTAAATACAGTGGCATCGAACACTGTACGTAAATTTAGCCAAACAGGTATGGCATCTTGGTACGGTCGTCAATTCCACGGTCGTAAAACTGCAAGCGGTGAAACGTTCGACATGAACGCAATGACTGCTGCACACCGTAGCCTGCCGCTAAACTGCTATATTCGCGTAACCAATAAAAACAATGGTAAAAGCGTTGTAGTTAAAGTAAATGACCGTGGTCCATTCCATGGCAACCGTGTACTCGATCTTTCTTATGGCGCTGCAAAACAATTGGGCATCACCAATGCAGGTACTGCCAAAGTAAGCATTGAGCGTATTGACGGTCCAAACTCTTAAGATTCGCTTACACGACTTCACATTTGACTTGAAAGCCACAGCAATGTGGCTTTTTTAATGCCTGTAAGATTTACAGTCATCCCATGCATGTCTGCACCAAGAAGATCCACACAAATTTTGTTGCCACTTCATTTTGAAAATATGAATACTGTTTTGACCACCTCTCTGTTCTCAGTTATATTTTAGACAATCAAACAATAACAACGGATGATCGGTCTACAGGAGTAGTACATGAAGACAGTAAGTGAGTGGCTAGATGAATACAGCGAGAGCCATCAAAATAAAACCAATAAATTAATTCACTGGGTTTGCGTACCAACAATCTTTTTTTCGATTGTCGGTATCTTGGCACATTTCAGTGCTTTACTGACAACCTTACTTCTGGTGCTCAGTTTTATTTTTTATGCACGTTTAGACTTGGTTCTTGCAGTTGCAATGGCAGCGTTAATGTTGGTAATGGCATGGCTGATTTATGTTTTGCCTGTTGGAATGGGTTTTTATATCGCAATTTTTGTTTTGGCGTGGATTGGGCAGTTTTATGGTCACAAAATTGAAGGGAAAAAGCCTTCATTCTTCAAAGACCTCCAATTCCTCCTCATTGGCCCAATTTGGTGCATGGATGCCTATTTAGGTAAAATCCTACCCTCTTGGAAAACACGTCGTAAAACCAGCATTATGAGCGTTTAAGCGCCATATCCTATTTTCATTATCGGAAGAACCGTTATTGATAGGTTCTTCCTTGATGTTTTAACCATCCACCCACGTGTTTATTTGCTGGATCATGATGCGTCCAGTGAATCACCCCACCCTTATCTGAGTATTCATATTCACCAAAAAACTCAACAGTATCACTTTTTGCAATATTGGTAATTCGTGGTGCAAGATCAATATTATGTGCAACCAATACAGTTTGCCCATTATTCAGTTTTAAAATAAATTTTTGATGACGTGAGCCTTCGTTGTCATCTGCCAACACTGCAATGACCTGCCCACTCGCACGGACTTGTAGATTACTCTGCTTACGCTCAAACGCACGTTCAATTAGCTGAACACCCTGAGCATCATCTTGCAGCGTATCTCGCTGTACGTCTAACTGCTCTTTTTCATCTTGTGATGTGCGAGCAGTGCTTGTAGTTGGCGCGCTTGATGTTTCAGACTGAAACTGTTGTAAATCTATGCCAAAAAATGCAGCAATTAACACCACAATAATTGCGCCAATGCTTAAATTCTTTTTATTTGCCATATAACCTTCTTTTTCTGATTCCAAATTATAAGATGAAGTTAATTTTTATAACATACTGATTTAAAGATAATATTTATAGTTTTATCTCAATATTTATGCCTCAATTGCAGATCGCAAAAAGCTATATTCACAAAAAAGCCCCAAAATAAATTGGGGCTTTCCTTACAAAATATTTTACCTTAAGTAAAAATTATTTTGCAGCAGCTTGAGCAGCAGCAACTTCTTCAGCGAAGCTCATTTCTGCTTTTTTCTCAATACCTTCGCCTACTTCGAAACGAACGAATTGAGCAACAGTTGTACCAGTTGCTTTTAATACTTCAGCAACTTTCTTCTCGTTGTCAATTACGTACATTTGACGATCAAGCGCAACTTCGTTCAAGTATTTTTCAACTGAACCAGTTACCATCTTCTCTACGATGTTTGCAGGCTTACCAGATTCAACTGCTTTCGCTTCTGCAATTTCTTTCTCTTTAGCGATAAGATCAGCAGGAACTTGTTCAGCAGTAACAGCAACTGGGTTGAATGCAGCAACGTGCATTGCAATACCTTTACCAGTCGCAGCATCACCTGTGTAAGAAACAACAACACCGATTTTTAAACCGTGCTTGTACACAGCAAGGTTTTCACCTTCAACGATTTGTGCACGACGAACTTGGATGTTTTCACCAATTTTTTGAACAAGTGCAACACGTGTTTCTTCAACAGTTGCGCCATCTTCAAGTTTAAGTTCAGCAATTTTAGCAGCATCAGTTTCGTTTGCAGCAAGAGCAGCAGCAGCAACTTTCGCAGAGAAACCAGCAAAGTTTTCGTCTTTTGCAACGAAGTCAGTTTGACAGTTTACTTCTAAAAGAATCGCTTTGTTGCCTTCTTGAACGATTGTGATTGCACCGTCAGCAGCAATGTTACCTGCTTTTTTAGCAGCTTTTGCTTGACCAGATTTACGAAGGTTGTCAATCGCTAATTCGATGTCACCGCCCGCTTCTGTTAATGCTTTTTTACATTCCATCATTGCTAGACCAGTACGATCACGCAATTCTTTAACCATGCTTGCTGTAACTGCAGTCATGTTTATCTCCTAAAATCGGTAGAAAATGAATTCTTTTTTTAACAGAAACGGCCCAGAGGGTGTCTCTTGGGCCGTCTGCATACATGACGCTTACTTTGCCACCATCACATGTCGCAAAAATGACAAGCTTACGTCAAAACGCATTAAGCCTCAGAAGCAGGAGCTTCTTCGCCTTTTGCTTGAGCATTGGCTTGAGTTTGAGCGTATTCTTTACCAGCAATGATCGCATCAGCCATTGAAGAAGCGTAAAGTGTTACTGCACGGATCGCATCGTCGTTACCCGGAATAACGTAGTCTACGTTGTCTGGGTTAGAGTTTGTATCTACGATACCGATTACAGGAATACCTAAGTTTTTAGCTTCTTTAATTGCAATTGCTTCGTGATCAACGTCAATTACGAATAATGCGTCAGGTAAACCACCCATGTTTTTCACACCGCCTAAAGCGCGCTCAAGTTTTTCCATTTCACGGCTACGCTCTAAAGCTTCACGTTTAGTAAGCTTAGCAAAAGTACCGTCAGTAGACTGAACTTGAAGATCTTTTAAACGGCTGATAGATTGGCGAAGTGTTTTCCAGTTCGTCAACATACCACCTAACCAACGGTGATCTACATACGGTTGACCAGCACGTTGAGCTTGTTCACGGATGATTGCAGAAGCAGCACGTTTTGTACCAACGAACAAAACTTTGTTCTTTTTGCTAGCCAATTGGTTTGCAAAGTTCAAAGCATCATTTAACGCAGGAACAGTGTGTTCAAGGTTGATGATGTGAATTTTGTTACGCGCACCAAAGATGTATTGACGCATCTTTGGGTTCCAGAAACGTGTTTGGTGACCAAAGTGTGCGCCAGCTTGAAGAAGGTCGCGCATGCTTACGTTGTAATCTGCCATTTTCTTTACCTTAAATGTTTGGGTTAGGCCTCCATATATCCGCATTCTCCACCCCAAAGGGCACCCAGAGTAATGTGACGATATATGTGCGGATTTTTAATTTCCCTTTTACCAAGCTCTTTGAAACATATTCATAAAAAGCATTTGATAAAATGGGCGGCTATTTATACCATAGTCACACACAAATTTCCAAAAGTTTTTAAAGATCATGAACACAACTTATCAAGCACCTCGTCGACTCATCAAAACCGCAGAAGATATTGAAAAAATGCGCGTGGCAGGACGACTGGCGGCAGAAGTTTTGGAGATGATCAAAGCACACGTTAAACCAGGCGTTACTACGCTCGAACTGGATACGATTTGCCATGACTATATTGTCAATCAACAACAAGCTATTCCTGCCTGCTTAGGTTATGGTGCTGCTCCGGGTCGTCCAGCATTCCAACACACCATTTGCACATCGGTTAACCATGTGGTTTGTCACGGTATTCCGTCAGAAAGTAAAGTGCTGAAGAAAGGCGATATTTTAAATATTGATGTCACAGTCATTAAAGATGGTTTCCACGGCGATACCAATATGATGTATATCGTGGGTGGTGAAACTTCCATTTTAGCCAATCGTTTATGCAAAGTTGCCCAAGAAGCGATGTATCGCGGTATGGCAACCGTTAAACCCGGTTCAACCATTGGTGATATTGGTCATGCGATTCAAAAATATGTTGAATCTGAACGCTTTAGTGTCGTGCGTGAATATTGCGGTCATGGTATTGGGACGACCTTCCACGATGAGCCACAAGTATTGCACTATGGTCAAGCCAACACAGGCATGATTTTAGAAGAAGGTATGACTTTTACCATTGAACCAATGGTCAATGCAGGCGTATGGCAAACCAAATTACTTGGCGATAAATGGACAGTGGTGACCAAAGACCACAAATTATCGGCACAGTTTGAACACACCATTTTGGTCACCAAAGATGGCTTGGAAGTGCTGACTGCCCGCCCTGATGAAGATTTATCACGCTTTACTGCATAACGTGTTTGCAGCCAAAATCTGTCATTGGCTAAAAATTTAACCTGTATGTCAAAAAGATCAGTTCCGACTGGTCTTTTTTATTAATTTCAACGCATACAATTTCTATAAAATCTTTTTATTTCAAACCAATAGAACTTTAAAGCCATCCAATAAAACAAGCATTTTCACGTATTCAACAGTTTTGGATTTAACAAAACACCTGCACACTTTTCCAGTTATTCACAAAAGTTTAAAAAAATATCTTGTAAAAACAACAGTTTTATTTTTCCAGTCCATTTCATAATGCCTTGCATAACAATGCCGTAAATAACAACAAGCAAAATTGGACATGGAGTTCCACAATGAAAAAAACACTATGCTGTTTGGCACTGAGTAGTTTGCCAGTCATCAGTTATGCCAACTCACCTTATTTTAGTTTAAAAGATGGTGATGGTTTTAAACGCTTTTCTGTTTCGGTTGGTGCACTGCATGTTATGCCGCAAGGCAAGGCACAACCTTTTCGAGTCAATACAGCTATTCAAAATGGCTACACAGCCGATGTCGGTGAGGTTCAATCCCAAACTGTAAAAGATAATTTACGCGACGGTTTTGAGCCACCCGTATTATTAAGTGGGGCATTAAATTTGCTGCCTACCGTTCCTGCCAACATGAGTGGACAAGCCACAATTTCAGGTTTGGAACAATGGGATAATCCTGGTACAGGTTTAGAAGCAGATGATGTCACCACGCTGGGTATCATCAGCAACTATTTCTTTACCGATAATATTTCCTTTGAAGTCAAAGGTGGTATTCCCCCTAAAGTTGATTTACAAGGCAAAGGTAAAATCTATGCACCCTTTTCAGCAATTGCACGTCCATTAGGTGGTGCATTGGGTGAGCTTGAATTACAAAATGATATTTTCATTACCGATTTAGAAGCACATGGCCCTGCTGCTTCTGCCCGTGCATGGACACCTGCATTTGAGTTTCAATACCATTTTGGCAAAACTGGTGTAAATAAATTCCGTCCTTATGTCGGTGTCGGTTTAATGTACGCTTATTTTAATGAATTAGAAATTAACCCACGCACTGAACAAGACCTAATCGCCGCTGGTCACATGATTGCCAATATTAAAGAAGGGAAAGCGGGCGCATCTTTAGAAGGCACACCAAGTGCAGCCAATCCTAAAGTTGAATTAGACGCCACCGATGCCTTTGCGCCCGTTGCAACCGTAGGTTTTACCTATGACTTTAATGAAAAATGGTTTGCGGTCGGTTCTGTATCTTATGCACATCTTAAAAACGAAACCACCATTACTGTGACCGATGCTAAACACGGCGAACTCATTCACTCCAAAGCCGATATTGAAGTGAATCCGATCATTGCATACGCAGGTTTTGGGATGCGCTTTTAAGCTCTAATTTTTCTCTTCCCTCTTTCAACTAAATTTAAGACGGCTACGGTCGTCTTATTTTTTCCTGTACTTTTTAATTAAAGCAATCGCTTCAATCTTAATAACTCAATTTTATCATTTGATGAATTTTATTTTATCGCGATCTTGAGCTGAATCGACTACCATAGCAGTCTGTTTGCTGTTGTTGGATGCCTTATGTCGAATGCTCAATTTTCCAAACCTCTGATTTACATGTTAATTGGAAGTGCCATTATTTTGGCATTGTCACTTGGTGTTCGACATGCCTTTGGCTTATACCTTGTGCCAATGAGCCATGAATTTGGCTGGGGACATAATGTTTTCAGTTTAGCCATTGCCATGCAAAACCTCATTTGGGGTGCAGTCCAACCCATTACAGGCGCTTTTGCAGACAAATACGGCAGTAAAATTGTAGTGGCCGTAGGCGGTGCACTGTATGCCATTGGCTTATTACTCATGGCCGTCAGCTCGACAGGCTTGTTGCTAAATTTAAGCGTCGGTTTAATTTTGGGTCTCGCTTTATCTGCCACTTCATTTCCTGTACTACTTTCAGCAGTTGGTCGTGCAGCACCGCCTGAAAAGCGAAGCCTTGCGATGGGTATTGCCAGTGCAGCAGGCTCTTTTGGGCAATTCATTATGCTGCCATCGACCTTATTGTTATTACAAAATGTTGGTTGGTCTGGTGCTTTAATTGTCAGTGCTATTTTAATTGCATTGATTGTTCCTTTGGCATGGATGCTCAAAGCTCCCATGTATCAAAACCCAAGCTCTACAGCGTCCACACAACCAGCTTTGGGGTTTAAGCAAATTCTGATCATCGCTAAAAATCACAAACCATTTTGGTTTTTGGCGCTAGGCTTTTTTGTCTGTGGTTTTCAAGTAGTGTTTATTGGCATTCACTTACCAGGTTATTTAATTGACCATGGTTTTGATGCCACTACAGGAACCATTTTTCTCGCCTTGGTGGGTTTATTTAACATTGTTGGGACATACACAGCAGGTTGGTTAGGCGGTCGCTATTCCAAAGCACATTTGTTGATGTGGCTGTACGGGCTACGTGGCATTGCAATTATCGCATTTTTAGCCCTGCCATTGAGCATCTGGACAATTTATGCATTTGGCATCATCATGGGCTTATTGTGGCTATCTACTGTTCCGCTAACCAATGGTATTGTGGCCAATATGTTTGGTATCAAATATCTGACTATGCTTAGCGGCATTGTGTTTTTTACCCACCAAGTCGGTTCTTTTTTTGGGGGATGGCTCGGTGGCTTAAACCACGACCTAACAGGCAACTATAATGCAATTTGGATCGTTTCAATTGCCTTAAGCGCATTTGCGGTCTTGGTGCATTTCTGGGTCAATGAGGAGCACGTTATTCATGACTAATTCTTTATTTAATTTTAAAGTGCTGCTCGCACTAGCGGTTATTGTCCTGCTCGTCTTTTCAATTTTTTTATGGATGCAAACGCCTCAACTGTTTGAGTATTTTAACCAGGCATTCTGTGCGCATTAATTGTCTGCGTCACTCGATCTCTTTATCAATGTATTAATACTAAAAGGAGCAGCTTATATAACATGCTCCATTGACTAGATTGCATTTAAACAGCAAATCTATGCAAAATAAGTTAAATGGTTCAAGATCATACATTTATTTAAAAAATAAAATTTTTCATAAGTTTAGCATTTCTTTTAATTTTATTTGATGGCTGTTTTTACTTAAATTTTCTTGACCATATACCAAGAAAGAGTAAAAAACCAATGAGCAGTCTAAGCCCGCTTTCTCAAGCTATTCATGATGCACCACGTTGGCATCAAGCCGATTCATTACAAAATCCTAATGATATTCAAATACAACCTTTAGCAGGTGCTGCCTTAGGTGCTGTCGTGACAGGGCTAGATGCGAAAAAAGCCCAAACAGGGGCAACTATTTATCGTCTAAAACAAGCTTTGGCACAACATCTAGTTTTGATTTTTAAACAACAACATTTAGATGATTTACAGTATTTAGCATTTGCCAGTTACTTTGGTTCTATTTTCCGTCCAAGTTCAGACAACCCTATTTTAGGCAGTCAAGCCGACACAGGTACACCGCCTGATGTTGTGCCAGTATCTAATGCTGTTGGACAAGGCGATTATACGGGACATGCAGAACTCAAACCGCATGCAGACCATCAATGGACACCTTTACCCTCTTTTGCCTCGCTGCTGTATGCCATAGAAATTCCAGAACAAGGCGGCCAAACTACGTGGTACAACACCATTAAAGCCTACGATGCCTTAGATGAAACCACCAAAGCGGAGATTGATCACCTTCAACTCATTACATACAACCCTTTTGTTCGTGCACAAAACACAACTGCAACGGGTAGCTATGGTAATTCGCCCCTATATCGTTTTCATGATCAACCTATTGTTGGTCATGGCTATCCACATCCTTTGGTGAGAGTCCACCCTGAAACTGGACGTAAAGCCCTTTGGCTGAACACCCATTCTGAAGTGGAGTTGCTCAATTATGATGATCAGGCAGGCAGTGAATTAATTGCTCGGCTACGCGCACATATTTTAAAGCCAGCCTTCCGCTACACGCATCATTGGGAACAAGGGGATTTGGTATTTTGGGACAATCAAGTGACCTTACACTCTAGGGAGCCATCCCCTGCCGAGCAACGGCGCTTACTTAAAAGAATTAGTTTGGCGGGTAGCCGACCATTTTAATTTGTTCATCATGCAGATAATCTATCGAGCCATTATTGGACTCAAATAAAATGACGTACCAAAACTAAAACACCAAACGAATAACTTAGAATAAGAAAACCCGTAAAGCCTAAACTTTACGGGTTCTTCTTTTAATGAACTTTAAGCGATGTTGCAGCAACTTAGAATAAGCGGTTCATACCATTTAAAGTTGCTACACGGTAGGCTTCAGCCATAGTCGGATAGTTAAATGTTGTTTCAACAAAATACTTAATTGTATTGTTCGGGCTGTTCATCACGGCCTGACCAATGTGAATAATCTCTGCAGCATTATTACCAAAGCAATGCACACCCAACACTTCTAAAGTATCACGGTGGAACAGAATCTTTAATTCACCTACGGTATCACCCGTAATTTGCGCACGTGCTAAATGACGGAACGACGCCTGACCAACTTCATACGGAATTTTCTCTTCAGTTAATTCCTGTTCGGTCTTACCAATCGAAGAAATTTCTGGAATGGTGTAGATCCCTGTTGGAATATCAGTTACAGGTACCACATTTTCTTCGCCACTCATATTCGCACCCGCACAACGACCTTGGTCATACGCAGCAGATGCCAATGATGGCCAACCAATCACATCACCCGCAGCATAAATATTATCTACTTCGGTTTGATATTGATCATTAACTGTTAACTGACCACGGCTGTTTGGCTTGAGTTCGACATTTTCAAGACCTAAACCATCGGTATTACCTGAACGACCGTTACACCACAGAATTGCATCGGCTTTAATTTTTTTACCACTTTGCAAATATAAAACCACGTGATCATCAAAAGTTTCTAAATGATCAATTTGCTCATTATGGCGAATCAACACACCCTGCGCACGCAAGTGATATGACAGCGCATCGGAAATTTCATCATCCAAATAGCTGAGTAATTTATGCTGTGTATTGATCAAATCGACTTTGTGATCTAAACCAATAAAAATAGACGCATATTCACAGCCAATTACCCCTGCACCGTAAATAATAATTTTTTGGATAGAAAAGTCCAAATCCAAAATTTTGTCCGAATCAAATACACGTGGATGGTTGAAATCTAAAATTTCAGGACGATACGGACGACTACCCGTTGCAATCACAATTTGCTGACAAATAATGGTTTCTTTAATGCCGTCTGCACTAAAAACCAAAACTGTATTTTTATCTTGAATATAAGCACGGCCATGATAAATCGCAATTTCATTGCGATCATAAAAACGTGAGTGCGTTTCAACCTGCTGTTGAATTACTTTATGTGCACTTTGAAGCACTTGCTTCATGGTAAACTGACGCCAGTCACCCATTTTTTTAAACATTGGGTCACGACGGTAACGAATAATATTAGACACCGTCTGACGCAGTGCTTTACTCGGGATTGTACCCACATGCGTACAGTTACCACCGAGTTGTTCACGAATATCTACAATCGCAACACGCTTACCTGATTTGGCAAGTTTCATTGCCGCGCCTTCACCCGCAGGGCCTGAACCGAGAACTACCGCATCATACTTCACGAAAGTTCCACTAACGACCTCTTTTTTACGTGGCATTCAACGCTCCTTTTCTTTAAATCTATCTTTTCAATGGGCCATATTATGACGTAAATCGTTTGAATTTTCTGTATTTAGTGTGCATATATTACGTGATAACCACATTTTTTATATGAATATCGTTTTTACCCAATTTAAGCACAATTTCGTTATAATAATATGCTCTTATGATGAATGTTCGTTGACATTTTACCGTGCATGTTGGAATTGGCATATTTTGCTTCAACATTCTGTAAAATGTAAGCCATACTAAATCTCTCCCCTTCAAAAACAGTGGAAAAGTTGAATATGTCTGCAAACCGTAAACCTGAACAGGGTGTCAAACTCCGTGGTGCTGAAAAAGTCGCACGTATTCCTGTAAAAGTTGTTCCTACGGTTGAAACGCCTCGCAAGCCTGACTGGATTCGGGTCAAAATGACGGCACCTGAAGAAGTTCAACGCATTAAAACCACTTTGCGTCAGCAAAAATTACATACCGTTTGTGAAGAAGCCGCTTGCCCAAACTTACCTGAATGCTTTGGTGGTGGTACTGCAACCTTTATGATTATGGGTGATATTTGTACCCGTCGCTGCCCATTCTGTGATGTTGCCCATGGTCGACCAAATGCGCTTGACCCTGAAGAGCCACGTCACATGGCAGAAACCATTGCCAATTTAGGCTTAAAATATGCCGTGATCACCTCTGTAGACCGTGATGACCTATTAGATGGCGGTGCGCAGCATTTTGTAGATTGTATTAAAGAAACCCGAGCGCTCAGCCCAGACACCTTATTGGAAATTTTGGTGCCAGACTTCCGTGGTCGTATGGATATTGCACTACGCATTATGACTGAATGTCCGCCAGATGTTTTCAACCACAATATTGAAACTGTGCCACGTTTATATAAAGCCATGCGTCCAGGTTCAGACTATCAACACTCTTTAAACTTACTCAAAATGTTTAAAGAATACTGTCCTGATATTCCAACCAAATGTGGTTTGATGGTGGGCATTGGTGAAACTGAAGAAGAAGTTATTGCACTGTTAGATGATCTTAAAGCGCACGATGTAGATTATGTGACCATTGGTCAATATTTACAGCCATCTAAAGAACATGCGCCAATTGACCGCTTTGTAACACCTGAAGAATTTGAGCGTTATACAGCGCATGGTCAAAAGTTAGGTTTTAAAAATATTTGGGCTGCGCCAATGGTACGTTCAAGTTATTTTGCAGACCGTCAATATTATGGTGAACCTGTACCAACAGTACGTCGTAAAGCCGACCCTGCTAAAAAAATTAGCGTGCAAACCATTGAAGCTTAACACTCGCTTATTTCAAAATTTGCGATAAAGCTAAAACAGCCCCGACTTTATGTTCGGGGTTTTTTATACCTTGTGGATATATTAAAAATAGATAGATGTGAATATTTTTTGATGGTCTACGACCAAGTGCGCATGGTGTCATCGCCATAAATTGTTAATCTATGCACTTAATCTATACACCGAGCTCAAACAATAAAACAGGGATAGTAAAATGTCACAACAAGACTATGACAATGGCTTAAAAGTTCGCACTGAAGTCATGGGCGAAAGCTTTGTAAAACGCGCACAGGACAACACTGTACCATTTACCCAACCTTTGCAGGACTGGATTAATGAACATGCATGGGGTTCAACTTGGCAACGTGAAGGTGTGTTACCACGCAAATATCGTTCCTTAATTACTATCGCCTTTTTAACTGCTTTAAAAAGCCCGACAGAGCTTAAAGGACATATTCGTGGTGCGCTAAATAACGGGGCAAGTGTCGAAGAAATTCAGGAAGTCTTGTTACACAGCTTGCCTTATTGTGGCGCACCTGCAACTCAGGAAGCTTTTCGCGCAGCGTTGGAAGTTTTGGCAGAACATACTGCAAATACTTAAACGCAATCTAAATCAAAAAATATAAACGCTCGACATTTCACTAAAACTATTTGGTGAAATGTCGGTAGAGTTGAGTTTTAAATCCAATACACATTAAAGCTATAAAAGAACTCATTTAACTCAAAGCGCACCTGATAACCCAAATCAGTCAGCTGTGCCGATAAATTTCGAATATCTTCTAAAGGTAAATGTTTTGGCAGCACAGTAAAAACTGCGGTATTGCCCTGCTTGGCATTCTCTTCGATTAAAGACGCCAAACGCTGCTTATATAATTCAATATCTAGCTTGGCATGATCTGAATAAACTTTTGCTTGTTCAGCAGTTAAAAAATTTGCCATCTTATTGTTCTCATTATGACCATGTTTAACATTCAGCATATTGAAACTTGACGATATGGCTCAAGTGATTTTTTGTTATTGTCTGCATAAACGCATGATCAATTAACCCTAATTTTTTAAAAAAATCACACCGAAGATGGCTTTTTCCCAGCAGACCTTTTAGGCTATCGCACAATCTTATGTTGTAATTTTGCTGGATGACATTATGTCAGAATCTGTTTCAATCTCCCCTGCGCTAATGAACCGCGCCATTGCAGGACAAGCCGATGCCCAATTTGAAGTGGCGGTGCTGTATATGCAAAGCGATTTTAATGAAGATATTGAACTTGCCGAACAATGGGCGCTCAAAGCTGCCGCAAACGGACATATCGAAGCCATGTATTGGCTTGGTGAAGGCTATACCGTATATGCCAAAGATGTTCTAGAAGATGACCCTGAAGATGCCAAACAACATTTTGAAGATGCTTTTGTCTGGCTCAAAAAAGCCAGTGATGCACAACACCCTGCCGCTATTTTAGAGTTGGCAGGCTACTACCGTCGTGGTGATGTGGTTGAACAGGATGTCGCTCGCTCTGTGGCATTGGTACAGCAAGCAGCAGAATTGGGCGAAGTACAAGCCATGCGAGACCTTGCTTTTATTTATGCAAATGCTTTGGGTGTAGATGCTGACGAAAATAAAGCTGAATATTGGACACAAAAAGCAGACGCAGCGGAGTAATCCCTTTGTCTAGTCAATCAATTGATGGGCTAGACAATTTTTTGCATGACTCGAATCGTCATTGAATAAAGCTTAGACTTTGAATAACACTTAGACTTCGACCACAATTACTTGTCTGCAAATGCCCTCTTGCTGACGCTGTTGTTCAAACACAGCCGCAGGCATCGGCTCAAAACTGTCAAAGAAACAAATTTCAGCATCATCAATTGAATATAGCAATGAGTGATTGCCCACGCCTTCTAAAGTGTCGTAATAGACAATTATAAATTTATTTTCATCAAATGCGTGCTGAATTTGCTGATAGCCGATTGCCGCCAATACAGGCAATTTAAGCTGTTTAGCTTCGGCATAACTTAACTTTTCTGCATCTTGTAAATCTGGGTCAGGGTCAGTATAAAACTGCACATTAAAGCCAAACTTTTTCAGTCCAACAGCCAAGCCAATTGTGGTTGTGCCCTGCTCTGGCGTATAACCACACACTTCAATCAATTGTTGAATATCGGCATCAATTCCTAAGTGTCGTAGCAACATCCACACTGCGTAAATCCCGCCGTTGGCTTCTAAATTTGCCAACTCTTGAGGAAGCTCTAAAGCCATCATTCAATCTCAAAAATATGTTTGTAGTGATAATAAACAAAACATGATTGGAACTGAATCAATTTCCAAGTACAATATCGCGCTAGTCGAGGGGTGCTGCGACGTTTTACAGGCACGAAATGTAAAATCGCCAGGCTCGACCAGCATAGCAATGCGTTTGCTATGCAAGAAACGGCATCCGCGAACTGAATGATCAATTGTTTTTTATAAGGAGATCGTGATGAACGCGGTTAATGCTTCATTTACAGATTATAAAGTTGCCGATATCACACTAGCTGATTTTGGTCGTAAAGAAATCAAACTTGCAGAAGCAGAAATGCCAGCCCTTATGGGTTTGCGTAAGCGCTACTCAGCTGCAAAACCACTTGCAGGCGCGAAAATTCTCGGCTGTATCCACATGACCATTCAAACTGCTGTTTTAATTGAAACGCTAGTTGAATTAGGCGCAGAAGTTCGTTGGACTTCTTGTAACATCTTCTCTACTCAAGACCACGCTGCTGCAGCAATTGCTGCTTCAGGTGTGCCTGTTTTTGCTTGGAAAGGCGAAACTGAAGAAGAATATGTATGGTGTCTTGAACAACAAATTAATGTAAATGGCACACCATGGGATGCCAACATGATTTTGGACGATGGCGGTGACTTAACTGCACTTGTTCACGAAAAATATCCTGCATTATTAGAGCGCATTCACGGCATTACTGAAGAAACCACTACGGGCGTACAACGTCTAATTGAAATGTGGAAAGATGGTTCTTTAAAAGTGCCTGCAATTAACGTCAACGACTCTGTGACTAAATCTAAAAACGACAATAAATACGGTTGCCGTCACTCACTCAACGATGCGATTAAACGTGGTACAGACATGTTATTGTCTGGTCGTCGTGCATTGGTTATTGGTTACGGTGATGTGGGTAAAGGTTCTGCGCAGTCTTTACGCCAAGAAGGCATGATTGTTCGTGTTTCTGAAATTGACCCAATTTGTGCAATGCAAGCATGTATGGATGGTTACGAAGTTGTATCTCCATACAAAAATGGCGTACAAACAGGTAATAAAGCAGACGTAAACCTAGAGCTTTTAGAAAATACTGACTTGATTGTGACTACAACAGGTAACTATCACGTGTGTGATGCGGCAATGCTAGATACACTTAAAGCAGGCGCTGTCGTATGTAACATTGGTCACTTCGATACAGAAATCGACACCAATTACTTACGTGGTTATAAGTGGGTTGAAGTGAAGCCACAAGTACACCAAGTGTATCGTTCAGAAAACGAAAATGATTATTTAATCTTGCTTTCTGAAGGTCGTTTAGTGAACTTGGGTAACGCAACAGGTCACCCGTCACGTATTATGGACGGTTCTTTTGCGAACCAAGTATTGGCACAAATGCACTTATTTGCAGAGAAATTTGCCGATCTTCCTGCCGATCAAAAACAAGCGGCAATTCGTGTTGAAATCTTACCGAAAAAACTAGACGAAGAAGTTGCTGCTGCAATGGTTGCTGGTTTTGGTGGTGTATTAACACAATTGACTCAAGTACAAGCGGACTACTTAGGTGTAGCTGTTGAAGGTCCGTTTAAATCGGATGCTTATAAATACTAAGTTTTTAATCCTTCTCCCTAACCCTCTCTCATAGGGAGAGGGAATGATTCATTGTTTAATGAATGTATTCGAGGGTAAGTCCTCTCCTGAGCAAGTTTAAAGCACTGCTTTTAAACCCAGCGCAAGAGAGGATTTAGGAGAGGTGAAAAAATATAAATAAGTATTTATAACAAGGATTTAATCATGACCAAACAAGTTCCTATTTCATTTGAATTTTTCCCATCTAAAACCGATGCAGGTGCAGAAAAACTCAAAGTTGTGCATCAAGAATTACAACTTTTAAATCCAGAGTTTTTTTCTATCACTTATGGTGCAGGTGGTTCTACTCGTGAACGTACTTTATCGACCATTAGCGACTTCAATGGCAAAGGCACACCTGTAGCGCCGCACCTGTCTTGTATTGGTGATGACAAAGCGCGTATTGCTGAATTGCTTGATATTTATAAAGCACAAGGCATTGACCGCATTGTGGCTTTGCGTGGTGATTTACCTTCAGGTCAAGTTGGTTTAGGCGAATTGCCGTATGCCTCTGACTTGGTACGTTTTATTCGTGAACATTCAGGTGATCATTTTCACATTGAAGTTGCGGCTTATCCTGAAATGCATCCACAAGCAGACCACTTTGATCAAGACATTAAAAACTTTGTCACCAAAGTAAATGCTGGTGCCAATGCTGCCATCACCCAGTTCTTTTTTAATCCAGATGCGTACTTTTACTTTGTAGAACGTATTCAAAAGCAAGGTGTGAATATTCCTGTTGCGCCTGGCATTATGCCGATTACCAATGCCAGCAATTTAATTCGCTTTGCAGATGGTACAGGTGCAGAAATTCCACGCTGGATTCGTAAGCAATTAGCAACCTATGGTGATGACACAGCTTCAATCAAAGCCTTTGGTCATGAAGTGATTATTAAACTGTGCGAACGCCTGATTGCAGGTGGTGCACCAAGTTTGCATTTTTACACCATGAACAACACCGAACCGACTCGTCAGTTGGTCACAGATCTTGGTTTGGCTTAAGCTGTATTTTTCATATTTATTGACTTGAACGAGTAATCCCTATGCCCCGTTTTTATATTGAGGCTGAATTAGCAGTAGATACACAAGTTGAACTGACTGAAACAGTATTTCATCACTGGGTGAAAGTACTACGCGCACAAGTCGGTGAAACCGCCACCTTGTTCAATGGGCAAGGTGGTGAATATGAAGTGGAACTGGTTGAAGTTACCAAAAAAACAGCGCAAGTGCAGATTAAAAGTTTTAATCCAGACAATCGCATCCCAAGCTTTAGCGCCTTATTAGGACAAGTAATGAGCAAAGGCGATCGTATGGATTATGCGATTCAAAAAGCGGTAGAGCTTGGCGTGACTAACATTCAGTTGCTCACCTCTGAACGCTGTGAAATGCGCTTAAAATATGACCGCGATCAAAAAAAATTAGATCATTGGCAAGGCATTGCCATTGCAGCCTGTGAACAATGTGGCATGAATATCGTACCGAAAATTTTAGCCCCACTACGTTTAGAGGACTGGCTGAATAGTGACCTTCCTACCACCAAATTAGTGTTAGCACCGAATAAAGATCAAGTAGATGTGCTAAACAATGTCAGTAAAGATTTGGCTTTATTAATTGGGCCTGAAGGTGGTTTAAGCGAAACAGAAATTAGCGCTGCCAATGCGGTTGGCTTTCAAAACTGGTGTATTGGTACTCGGGTATTACGCACTGAAACCGCACCTGTGGTTGCTTTAGCTCTCTTAAATTATCGCTTGGCCGAGTAATTTATCCGTTTTTACAGAAATCGATTGCCAATAACATTGCAATTTATAAAGTACAGGATTAATCTCGAACAATATATTAAAAAATTTGCATAAAATTTAAACACAAAACAGCAATATTTTATGCATGAAAGTGATGTTATTTAAAAATATAAATGATGGAATCATTTAACTAGATTTTGGGGAAGTATGTCAGACGCTCAAGATGAATTGTTGCAGCAATACTTAGATGCTGCGCAAATCACCAATACCATTCGGCTTATTCGATTCTTTTTGGTCAGCATCCTGATTGTTTGCCTGTATGTGTTTTTTATTTATCAAATTTCTTTCTCACATTCATCACCTTACTTCAATATCTGGTTTATTCTCACTGAACTGACCATTGGTTCGTGTTTACTGCTCACAGCAATTCACTTTAAAGTGGGACAATATCAACTCCAACAAGCACATCGTTGGTTAAAATTGGTGTGTTTCTTGATCGGAACAGCAATCGCGGTTGGGGTAAGTTTACTGTATTACTTTTTACCTCAGCAAAACCCTGAACTGAGCAACTATGAAGCGATTATTTTAGCGACCTTATTAATTATTGTGAGTCAAACCTTTGCCCTCACCTTTTTAACGCAGCGCTTGAGTTATTTTTGCTGGGTATTCATTCCAGTGATCACACCCTATATTGCCGCACAGTTTTTAGTTCACTCCGAAACTTCCGCTTTCTTTTTTCTCGCGACAAATTTTGCCTTAATTACCTTACTGATTTGTGCCAATACTTCAATGCACATGCATCGTCGTTTATCGAGCGTCTATTTTAAGAACGACCAACTCAAAAAAGCCGCAGAGCAACAAGTCGGCTGGACAGATCAACTCCGCCAACAATTGCAAGTGGAAATGAACAAATCTAAAGATATTGAATTACAACTGCAATTTAACAATCAAATGCTGGAACAAAAAATTAGAGAACGTACCTTTGACTTAGAACAAACCCATCTACACTTAATCAATCAACAACATAGTTTAATTTATGCACATGAAGCCGCAGGTATTAAAGCGTGGGACTGGAATATCCGAGAAAGAAGCATTGTCTTTGGCACTGGCTCACAGCAAACTCGTTTAAAAAATTCCAAAAAGCATCTGAATAAATTACAGCAATTAATTCACCGTGATGATATTGCACACCTTCATCAAACCATGAAAGAGCATTTACGTGGTCAGACAGAACGCTATCAAGCCACTTATCGCATTCAACATAATTCAGGTCAATGGTATTGGGTGCAAGATATTGGGCGGGTAATTGAGCGTGATCCTGTCACCAATAAACCTTTACGCATGGTCGGGGTTCGCCGTGACATTCACCAAGAACGGATTGCACAAGAACGCTTAAAACTCACTGCTAGCGTACTTGAACAAGCAGCTGAAGGTATTTTTATTTTAGATGAAAACCTGCGCTATATTGAAAGCAATCCATTCTATGCACAAATGAGTGGATTTCAACGTGACCATATTATAGGTAAATATCTGTTTGATTTAGTCAAATCCAACAAAGCAAATCCACGCATGACACAAGAGGAAATTGTTCAACAATTACTCAGCAAGGGTGAATATCATACTGAAAGGAATATAAAATTCCGCTCAGGAAAAGAATTAGAAGTTCGTATGCATATCAATGCAGTCAAAGATGAGCAAAACCGTATTATTAATTATATTGGAATTGTGTCTGATTTAACCGAACATAAACTACAAGAACAGCGTTTATCCTATTTAGAAAATTATGATGCGCTGACCGATCTCCCCAATCGTTTTTATTATAATTATCAACTACATCAATATCTTATTTCACAGCAAGATTCATTGCAGCAATTGGCGGTCATTCGACTCAATATTGACCGTTTCAGACCTTTAAACGAATATTTAAGCAATAATGGTGGCGATGAATTACTCCGCCAAGTGGCGCAGCGTTTACGTATCACCAATGCCGAAGCGCTGTTTGTTGCACACTTAAATGGCGATGATTTTGCAATTGTTTATGAAATTTCTCATATTCGCCCTTCAATCGAAGAGCACTGTGAACGTATCACCAAAGCCTTTAATTTGCCGTTTAATGTACAGGGACAAGAACATATTATTACCCTATCGATGGGGGTTTCCCTCTATCCTGAACATGGACGCCAGTTGGATTATCTAAATAATTGTGCTGAACAAGCCTTGTCTGAGGCTAAGCGTTTAGGTGGCAATACCATTAAATATTACACTTTAGACAACACCAAACTGCTAGAGCAGGATGTACATTTAGAGCGTGACTTACGCCAAGCCATTAAAAATGATGAATTAATTGTATATTATCAACCTAAAATTGATTTCCATAATTATCAGGTGATCGGGTTTGAAGCATTGGTGCGCTGGCAGCATCCAACCAAAGGCATTATTCCACCCAACCTATTTATTCCTATTGCAGAACAAACCAGTTTAATTTCCGATATTGGTCGGGTTGTAATTCAACAAACTGCCAAGCAAATTCGTGAATGGAATCTGTTAGGTTTTGATCATATCCAAGTATCGGTTAATGTAGTTGCACAACAACTGCAACGTGGTCAATTGCTGCAAGATTTAGATGATGCGATTAATACCTATCAAATTTCAGGTGCAAGCTTAGAATTAGAAATTACCGAATCCTCTTTAGTGGAAAACTCCACAACCGTGAAGTCTTTATTAGATGAAATTAAACAACGTGATATTCATATCGCCTTAGATGATTTTGGTACAGGCTATTCTTCACTTTCTTACTTAACAGACTTCCCAATTGACAGTTTAAAAATAGACCGTAGCTTTGTTTCTAAAATTGGAAATACCAAACAAGAAGCCATTGTTAGTGCCATGATTGCTATGGGCAAAGCCATGGGCATGAGTGTGGTGGCTGAAGGGATTGAAACTGAGCAACAACTGCAATATTTGCAGAATTTAAATTGTGATATTGCGCAGGGGTATTTATTCTCTAGGCCTTTGCCTGAAAGTGAAGCGACCCAATTTCTAAAAGCCAATTTAGTATCGCGCGCTTATCGCTCCTTAATCTGAAACTAGACCCAAAAGCTCTAAGTTTGTTCTAAAAATAAACAGTGACGTCTGTGCTAAGGGGGCAAGTAATGGTATATTCGATAAGATTCATAAAAAAACCACCAGCATCGCTGGCCAACTTGTCACACACGAGATTCAGATGGACGATCAATCATTAAAACAGCAGGCACTTTACTATCACGAATTTCCAACACCAGGAAAAATCAGCGTTACTCCAAGTAAGCAGCTGGTCAACCAACGTGACTTAGCGCTCGCTTACTCACCAGGTGTCGCAGCACCATGTTTAGAGATTGAACGTGATCCTTCAACAGCTGCACTTTATACCGCTCGCGGTAACTTGGTTGCTGTCGTTAGTAACGGTACAGCAGTATTAGGTTTAGGTAATATCGGTCCTTTGGCGTCTAAACCTGTGATGGAAGGTAAAGGCGTACTCTTTAAAAAGTTTGCTGGTGTCGATGTATTTGACATCGAAATTGCTGAAAATGATCCAGACAAAATTGTAGATATTGTTGCAGCATTAGAACCAACTTTTGGTGGTATTAACCTTGAAGACATCAAGGCGCCAGAATGTTTCTACATTGAGCAAAAACTTCGTGAACGCATGAATATTCCTGTGTTCCACGATGACCAACACGGTACGTCAATCATTGTAGGTTCTGCCCTACTCAATGCCTTGTTACTTAACGGCAAGAAAATTGAAGAAATCAAAATCGTTGCTTCAGGTGCAGGTGCAGCCGCACTGTCTTGTTTAGACCTGTTATGTGCATTGGGCGCGAAAAAAGAAAATATCATTGTTGCGGATTCGCGTGGTCTAATCACCACCAAACGTGAAGGTTTGGATGACTCGAAAAAACGCTATATGCAAGACATTGAAGGAACGCAACTTGCTGATGTAATTAGCGGTGCGGATATGTTCCTTGGTCTTTCTGCAGCGGGTATCTTGACCAAAGCTATGGTCAAAGAAATGGCTGAAAATCCAATTATCTTTGCTTTGGCTAACCCAGACCCAGAAATCTTGCCTGAACATGCGCATGAAGTACGTCCAGATGTGATTATGGCAACAGGTCGTTCGGATTATCCGAACCAAGTTAACAACGCACTTTGCTTCCCGTATATTTTCCGTGGTGCATTAGATGTTGGCGCAACTACCATCAACGAAGAAATGAAAATTGCTTGTGTACACGCAATTGCACGCATGGCACACATTGAAGCAGATGCAGCAACTTATGGTGAAAAATCTGCATCATTTGGTCGTGACTATTTAATTCCACGCCCACTTGATCAGCGTTTAATTCTTGAAATTGCACCTGCAGTTGCTCAGGCAGCAATGGATTCAGGTGTAGCAAGTCGTCCAATTCAAGACTTCTCTGCATACCGTCAGCGTTTGTCTGAGTTTGTATATAACTCGGCATTTATGATGAAGCCTATTTTTGCTCAAGCAAAAACTGATCCTAAACGTATTGCTTATGCAGAAGGTGAAGACTTACGCGTCCTTCGCGCAGTACAAATTGCAGTGGATGAAGGCTTGGCTAAACCAATCCTTGTAGGTCGTACCTCAGTAATTGAAGCGAACATCAAAAAGTTAGGTTTACGTCTTGAACATGGCGTGAATATAGAAATAGTAGACCAGGAAAACAACCCGAACTACGAAAAATTTGCAGATGATTACTACACCATCATGCAGCGTAAAGGCGTTACACCTGAATACGCGCAGCGTGAAGCACGTCGTCGCTCTACCCTCATTGCAGCAATGTTAGTGAAGCATGGTTTAGCCGATGGTATGTTATGTGGTACTTATTCAAGCTACGATATTCACCTTGATTTCGTGAAAAATGTGATTGGTCTAAAAGAAGGTCGCACTAACTTCTTTACCCTTAACGCATTGATGCTTGAAGATCGCAACTTGTTCATTGCCGACACTTATGTCAACACAAACCCAACTGCTGAACAGTTGGCTGAAATGACACTTTTAGCGGCTGAAGAAGTACGCCGTTTTGGTATGACACCACGCGTTGCTCTACTTTCTCACTCAAGTTTTGGTTCTGACCAACAAGACTCTAGCGCACAAAAAATGCGTAAAGTATTTGAAATCTTGAGTGAGATTGCACCTGAGCTTGAAGTTGAAGGTGAAATGCACGGTGATGCAGCATTAGACGAAAATATCCGTCATTTTGCTTTCCCGAACTCACGCTTCAAAGGTTCTGCAAACTTGTTGATTATGCCGAACTTAGATGCTGCCAATATTTCATTTAACTTGTTGAAATCGACTTCAGGTAACAATGTTACGATTGGCCCTATCTTGTTAGGTGCAGCAAAACCTGTACATATTTTGACTCCGACTGCAACGACACGTCGTGTTGTGAATATGACTGCCCTCACTGTTGCTGAAATTCAACAAACAGCACAAGTTAAAGCATAAACCTATATTTCTGAGTGACTGACTCAGAATTATAGACTTGAGAAAACCTCTATTCTGTAGCATGATTGCTTGAAGAATAGAGGTTTTTTCATGCAAGTTTATTTAGTAGGCGGTGCAGTTCGAGATCACTTACTCGGGCATCCCTATCACGAAAAAGATTATGTTGTCGTTGGCGCAACGCCCGAACAACTTTTGGCTCAAGGCTTTCAACCTGTGGGCAAAGACTTCCCTGTTTTTCTTCATCCTGAAACCAAAGATGAATATGCACTTGCTCGCACTGAGCGCAAATCTGGACACGGTTATCACGGTTTTGAATTTCATACCGACCCAAGCGTGACCTTAGAAGAAGATTTAATCCGTCGTGATTTAACCATTAACGCCATGGCAATGGATAGTGATGGCAATGTCTACGACCCTTACGGTGGACAGCAAGATCTGTGCAATAAAGTGCTGCGCCATGTTTCCAATGCTTTTGTAGAAGACCCGTTACGGGTGCTGCGTATTGCTCGTTTTGCAGCACGTTATCATGCTTTAGGCTTTGTGGTTGCACCTGAAACCTTGTTATTAATGCAAGAGTTGGCAGAATCTGGTGAGTTACATGCGCTGACACCTGAACGCGTATGGAAAGAAACTTCACGTGCCTTAATGGAAGCACGTGCCGATGTTTATTTTGAAACATTGCGTGCCTGTGGTGCTTTAAAAGTTTTATTTCCTGAATTAGATGCTTTATTCGGTATTCCACAGCGTCCTGAATATCACCCTGAAATTGACAGTGGTGTGCACACCATGATGTCACTACAACAAGCCTGTCGTGCCAATTACTCACTCGATGTACGCTTTGCAGTGTTATTGCATGATTTAGGCAAGGCCTTGACCCCTGCCGATGAATTACCACGGCACATTATGCATGAAGAACGTGGGATTCGACCTGTAACGGAAGTGTGTGAACGCCTGCGCGTACCGACCAATACCAAACAACTTGCACTTGCTGTATGTAAAGAGCATTTAAAATGCCACCAAGCATTGAGCTTAAAGCCTGGCACGTTATGGCGCTTATTACAGCGTTTGGATGTCTTGCGTCGTCCTGAGCGTGTAGAAGCCTTTGTACAAGCCTGTGAATGTGACTCTCGTGGGCGTTTAGGTTTGGAAGATCGTGACTATCCGCAAGCGAGCTATATTTTGGAAGCGATTCAAGTGGTACGCAGCATTAAGGCGCAAGACTTACCTGCCGATGTCCAAGGCCCCGATATTGGTGAAATGCTGATTGAACGACGCATTAAAGCGATTGAGCAATTAAAGGCACGTCACTTGGCTGCTACTGCTTAGGCTATTTAAGTCTATAGAACGTCATTACATGCGTTCTTTGATCTATCATTCTTAACCTATTTAAGTCAGCCTAAATTTCTGATCGAAAAGCCGTAATCTTCTAAAATATAGAAGCTACGGCTTTTTAGCTCAAATAAATCCTTCTTGAAATAAGAAACTGTCTTTTGCTTTTAGGCAAGCTGCGCAGGAAAGCTAATCACTTGCTCTAAACGCATCTGCTCAGTTGCAATCATCAATAAGCGATCTATGCCCAAGGCGATACCTGAACATTCAGGCATGTTCGGCAACGCAGCCAATAAATATTCATCAATTGGCATCACATGTAAACCAAGTTGTGCGCGTTCTGCATTATCGGCTTCAAAACGAGAACGCAGCACAGTAGCATCAATCAATTCATCATAGGCATTGGCAAGCTCTAAACCTTCGATATATAGCTCAAAACGGGCTGCGACCAATTCCCCATCATCATCTGTTCTGGTTTTAGCCAAAGATGCTAATTCAGGTGGAAAATCGGTTAAAAATACAGGAGCATCAAAGCCCAAACTTGGTTCTACAAAATGTGAAAACAATAGGTCGATGTAGCCTAGACGGTCATCACCCAAATCCAGATGCAAACCCACACGATGACAGCAGTCTTTCAATTGTTGCAGACTTGCCTGTAAAGGATTTAAATCCAAACGATCCATAAATGCGTGTTTATAACTCAACACTGTTGGACGTACTTCGCCAAAGCGTTGTTTTAACGTCAGATTAAGTAAATCTGTCACCTCAAACATAAGCTCTTTCAGGCTAAATTCGGGACGATACCATTCTAACATGGTAAATTCGCTGTTGTGTTTACGTCCATGCTCATCATCACGAAAGACTTTGCAAATTTGATAAATAGCACCACTACCACTGGCCAATAAACGCTTCATGGCAAATTCAGGTGAGGTCTGTAAATAGTGCGTATGCAATTTGCCCTGCACATGGCGCTGTGCTTGCACTGAAGCCAAATGCACATCTGTCACTCCTGCCTGTGACAAAATTGGCGTTTCAACTTCAAGTACTTCACGTTCCGCAAAAAACTGGCGTATTTGTGCATACAATTGTGCACGTGCGCGCATGCTGTTTAAGTCGCAAGTTGGTTGATATTGGAGATTTGAACTCATGCTTGCGGGCCTCCGTGTGCTGCCCATTCACGACGCAGAGGATAGGTTTTTCTTAAATGATCAAAAGCCTGCTGCTCAACTTTGCCCGCTTTGACACAGGCACGTAAATTGGCATCATCCTGTGCAATATCATAAATTTGACTTAAATGTGCATGCAGACTATTTTTCAAATCTTGGGTTTTGAAATATTGCGCGCAGCTTGGCAATTGAGTTTCAAATTGTTTTGTGGCATCTAAACCAAAATTTTCACAAAAAGCCTGATAAATCATTTGTGTGCCGCGTGCCTTGCCTTCTAGGCTATACCCTGCAATATGCGGGGTTGCCAAAGCAAGCAAATCTAATAATTCTGCAGAGATTTCAGGTTCATATTCAAAAACATCTAATACCACTAAACGCTGAGTATGTTGAATATCCTGCATTAAAGCCGCTTCTTCTACCACTGGCCCACGCGCTGAATTAATCAGAATGGCTTGAGGCTTCATACATGCCAAACGCGCTGCATTAATTAAATGATGAGTAGGATGTTCACCAGTTTCTGTTAATGGCACATGAATGGAAATTGCATCTGCCTGTTGTAATAGTGCATCTAAGTCACATTGCTGCACATTGGGCAACTGCACAAATGGATCGTATGCGATGACATCCCAACCTAATAATTGTGCCATTTTGACCAAGCGCGAGCCGACATTGCCCAGTCCAATAATGCCAAGTTTAAAGTTTTGATTGGCATGTAGTAATTCAGGCTCGAGATGAAGCAATGCGGTAATCACATACTCACTCACCGCCTGCGCATTACAACCTGCCGCATTTGACCATGCAATGCCCTGCTGCTCGATGGCTGGGATATCAAGGTGGTCTGTGCCAATGGTCGCGCTGCCAATAAATTGAAGCGCGGTCTGTTGAATCAATGCTGCATTCACTTGGGTGACGGAACGAACTAGCAGCGCATCAGCATCTTGCACATCTTGATGCGTTAGACGGCGTCCAGCCTTGTGCTCTATTTCTGCCAAATCTGCAAAGAAATAATCGGTATATGCCAGATTTTCATCTGCAATGATTTTCATAACGCCATCCCATGTGTGTTTGCTTGTTTATGATAGCTTGAGTTGTCTAGGATGACTATGATTGTTGAGATTAATGCAGAATTGTTGAACAGCAAGCCGACGATTCATTTAGGTGGAAACATGTACGTCTATATAAAAGTTGCATATTCACAGCAAAAAAATCAGCCACCCGAAGGTGGCTGACTGCTATAGATTAAGCGAGTTAAATCTTAACCAATAAATTTACGCGCATTGCGGAACATACGTAACCATGCACCATCTTCAGTCCATTCTTCAGGTTTCCAAGAATGTTGAAGCGCACGGAAATTACGTTCAGGGTGCGGCATCATAATTGTTGCACGACCATCTTTTGAAGTTACGCCTGAAATACCTTCTGGCGAACCATTCGGGTTCATTGGATAATGTTGAGTCGCATTTCCGTGGCTATCGACATAACGTAAAATCACTTGGTTGCCTGCGTTCAAGGCTGCCAAATTAGCTTCTGGTGCAACGACGCGACCTTCACCATGTGCCACTGCGATTGGTAAAATCGAGCCTTCCATATCTTGCAATAATACAGAGTTTGATTTTTCCACACGGACGTTAACGCTACGCGCTTCAAACACTTCTGAAGTATTGCGATGGAAACGTGGCCACGCTTCTGCACCTGGAATGAGTGGTGCCAATTGTGACAACATTTGACAACCGTTACAGATACCCAGTGAGAACGTTTCTTGACGGTTAAAGAATTTCTCAAACTGGTCGCGTAATTTCGGGTTGAACAAGACTGACTTCGCCCAGCCACCGCCAGCACCTAATACGTCACCGTAAGAGAAACCACCACACGCCACTAAGCCTTCAAAGTCGTCTAAATCGACACGCCCTGCAAGCAAGTCACTCATGTGTACGTCAACGGTGTTAAAGCCGACTTTGTCAAATGCTGCCGCCATTTCTACATGACCGTTTACGCCTTGTTCACGTAAAATCACCATGTTAGGACGACGTGTGTTGATGTATGGCGCTTCAACTGGCTCATTTAAGTCAAATGTCGGTTGAGCAATTAAGCCTTTGTGGTTTTTGTCTGTGATCAAAGCAAATTCTTGATCAGCAGTTTCTGAGTTGTCACGTAAACGCTGGATTTGGTGTGATACTTCACTCCAAGCCGCTTGCAAATCGGCACGTTCAAGCACCAAGCCATTTACAGCAAGTTGGTCTGTGCTATTAACTGTACCGACTACCGAAATCGCATCTTTCAAAGTAGATGCAGCAACTTCAGCAGCTAAGTTAGCCCAGTCTGCTTTAGAGATTTGTAGTACTGCACCAATTTCTTCAGCAAACAATGCCGCAACAGATTGATCTTCTAACGCCACACCTAAACGTGAAGCGAACATCATTTCTGTTACAGTTGCCAATAAACCACCATCACCAATGTCGTGATAAGCTTGAATCAAGCCACGGTTATTCCAGTCTTGTACCAAAGCAAAGAATGCTTTGAATTCGTCAAAGTTATCGACATCTGGTGTTACTGAACCAATAGCTTTATACACTTGCGCTAAAATTGAACCGCCTAAACGGAACTGACCTTTAGACAAGTCAATACGTACCAATACTGAATCGGTATTTTTCAATTCAGGGGTTAGTGTTTTACGTACATCGGTCACTGGTGCAAATGCAGTAATTACACCTGACATTGGTGAAGTTACAGATTTATCAACACCTTCGTCATTCCAAGTGGTACGCATAGACAATGAGTCTTTACCTACTGGAATTGCAATTCCTAGCGCAGGACACATTTCCATACCAATGGCTTTTACACCTTCAAACAAAGCTTGGTCTTCGCCTTTTTGACCTGCTGCTGCCATCCAGTTTGCAGATAATTTAATGTCGCTGATCTGGTCAATTTTGGCTGACATGATATTGGAAATAGATTCTGCCACTGCCAAACGCGCAGATGCTGCAGGGTTTAATAAAGCTACAGGTGGACGTTCACCCATCGCCATTGCTTCACCTGTAAAGCCTTGCAAGCTGGTAGTGGTTACTGCTGCATCTGCAACAGGCACCTGCCATGGGCCAACCAACTGATCACGTGCAACCATACCTGTAATTGAACGGTCACCAATCGTGATTAGGAATGATTTAGAAGCAACAGTTGGATTCTTGATGACACGGTAAATCGCATCTTTCAGATCAGTAACTTGAGCTGCATCAAAATCATCACCTTGACGCTCAATGCTTTCATAAGAACGGCTCATGCGTGGCGTACCACCTAACAAGACCTGCATTGGCATATCTACAGCTTTGTTATTGAACAGTGGATCTTCAACCGTTAAATGACGCGCTTCTGTCGCTTCACCCAATACTGCAAACGGACAACGCTCACGCGCACAGATTGATTCAAATAATTCTAAAGAACTTGGACGGATGGCCAATACATAACGCTCTTGCGCTTCGTTTGACCAAATTTCCATTGGTGACATGCCTGGTTCTAAAGATGGAATCTTACGCAAATCAAGTACAGCACCTAGTTCGTGATCATTCACCAACTCAGGCATTGCGTTCGAAATACCACCTGCACCCACGTCATGCACTGATACGATTGGGTTAGCATCTTCCAAACGCCAGCATGTATCAATCACTTCTTGGCAACGGCGTTCCATTTCTGGGTTTTCACGTTGTACTGAAGCGAAGTCAAGATTTTCACCCATGGTTCCGCTATCTACAGAAGATGCAGCGCCACCGCCTAAACCGATCAACATCGCAGGGCCGCCTAAAACGATTAATAAATCGCCTGGCTGAATTGGGTCTTTTTCGACATGGTCTGGACGAATGTTGCCGTAACCACCTGCAATCATGATTGGTTTATGGAAGCCTTTTACTTCACCATTCACGTTTTGCTCGAAAGTACGGAAGTAACCATTTAACGCAGGACGACCAAATTCGTTGTTAAACGCTGCACCGCCCAATGGGCCTTCAATCATAATTTGTAATGGCGATGCCATACGTGAAGGCTTGCCATAGTTTTCTTCCCAAGGCTGTTCAAAACCAGGAATATTTAAATTCGATACTGTAAAGCCTGTTAAACCTGCTTTTGGTTTACCACCACGACCTGTCGCGCCTTCATCACGGATTTCACCACCCGAACCTGTCGCAGCACCTGCAAATGGTGCAATTGCAGTTGGGTGGTTGTGTGTTTCCACTTTCATAAGAATGTGGGCAGCTTGGCTCTTATATTTATAAACGTAGTGACCTGTTGCAGCATCTTTTTTCGGATAGAAACGCTGCGTATCAAAACCAACAATCACCGAAGCGTTGTCTTTGTAAGCCGACAATACGTCTGTTGGTGATTCTTTATAAGTATTTTTGATCATTTGGAACAATGACAATGGCTGTACTTCGCCATCAATTGTCCATTCAGAACCAAAGATTTTGTGACGGCAGTGCTCAGAGTTGGCTTGTGCAAACATCATCAATTCAATGTCATGCGGATTACGGCCTAACTTGATAAATGCTTCGGTTAAATAATCAATTTCTTCATCAGACAAGGCAAAACCAAACTCACTGTTGGCTTTTACCAATGCCGCTTTGCCTTCACCCAAAATATCAATGCTATTTAAAGGTTTTGGTTCAGTTTCAACAAATAACGCTGCAGCATCGTTAATGTGGTTAAACACACTTTCGGTCATGCGGTCATGCAATACTTGTTTTACTTCGTTTGAAACGTCTGTAATACCTTTTAAGGTAAACAAAACACCGCGTTCTAGGCGGTGTACAAGCGTATTACAGTTGGCAAAAATATCGGTTGCTTTTGATGACCAAGGAGAAATTGTGCCCACACGTGGTGTCACTAAAATTTGAACTTCATCACTTGCAGCTTGGCGTAATTCAAAAGATGCACCATCGTTTAAAAGCTGTAAAGCAGATTGCTGTTGTTGCTCGTCGAGCGCTTGGTCAAATAAATAAACCCATTGGCTATCGAAAGATTGAACAGAACTCATTGACGCTAAACGGTTTAAGAGTTGAGTTTTCTTAAAAGATGAATGTGCAGGTGCACCGGCAACGATAAACATGCTGATTTTGGCTCCACGGGCTGATCTTTTGGACCATGCCACAATGTGACTTGAAGAGAGCGCATATTCTACTGTGAAATGCCATAATCAGCTAGATGGAAAATGGTTTTCTTGGCGCGTTTCGGCAGTAAAACTTCCGAATGTTGATTTAAAGCCTCTATTTCAGATCAATGTATTCAAGATTCGTGCTTTAAATTGCACAAAGCACTCTCACTGTGGAAATTACTGAATGATTGATGCTGTTTTTATTTTCTATGCCATCTGTTTACACACAGATGCTCTAAAGATCAGGACATGACGCTCAACTTCCGCCTTGCTCAATATCAACTAATCAAAGCACCTCAAATTCAATACGTCGATTTTTCTTACGTCCTTGTGGCGTTGTATTGTCTGCGACAGGCTGATTAGAACCTTGACCTTCGGTGCTTAAATGCGTTATCGCAATACCTTTATCGATCAAATAATTTTTTACCGCGCCTGCACGTGATTGGCTTAACACTATATTTTTATGCGCATCGCCCGAACTGTCTGTATGTCCAACAATTTTCACTTTTTTGGTGCCAACTTGCTTCAATGCCACAGCCATTTCATCCAGAATTTTTTGCCCTACGTCAGTCAAAATTGCACTGCCCGATTCAAACTCAACAATCCTGTTTTTGAGCGC
Organism: Acinetobacter sp. YH12205; assembly: GCF_013418125.1. NCBI lineage: Bacteria > Pseudomonadati > Pseudomonadota > Gammaproteobacteria > Moraxellales > Moraxellaceae > Acinetobacter > Acinetobacter sp. YH12205. The sequence continues at coordinate 40,615 of NZ_VPCQ01000003.1, forward strand.
AGCATCCAGCATTTTTTGTTCATACTGACTCCCCGAAAGCTGTGTGTTCAAACGATAAGGCTGCTGTACCAAAGCCTGAAAATTTGCTGTCGTGGCTTGAATTTGATGAGCAGCATTCACTTTTCCTTTCAAATCAACTTGAGTCCCTTTCACACGTAACTGCCCTTGAGAAATCTTTTTTAACTCTGCTGTAATCATACGAGTGACTGAATCATCCCAACCATTCGGTGCAGCAACTGCACGGACTTGAATTTTATCTAACACCTGCGATTCACCATACACAGCTTGCATTTTCGCCAAAATGGCTTGTTTACTTGCTTCGTTTGGCACCACACCTTCTATAACAATGGGCGCTGCATAGATCAAATGACTTTGGACTAAAAAACACAAGCCAATAAGTAGACTTACGCGAATACGTTTTTGATTATTTTTCATATTTATTCATCTAAAAAAGTTTGTCTAAACAGCTTTAATGCTTGGTTAAGATTTAACTGCCGCTGACAAAGTAATTGTTCCAATGTTGCAAGACCTGCATTTTGTTCTAAATAAGCATCAATCCAAGTGGCTTGAATTAAAGAAACCCAATGTTCACCCTGCATATTTTGAATAAATAGATCGCGCAGCGTCATGACATCAGCCCCCTGAAAATCAATGATCAAAATGGGTGCCTCAAAATGTAGTATCCCCAGCAAAATTTCAGTATGATGCGCGCCTAAAAACCGCCCGATCATGCCCATCCAAAATGCTGCGATTTCAAAGCAATATCGCGGATGATTCAGCGGTAAAATCATCACTTTGTTTAAACGACGAGTGCCATTTTTGAGGACGGGTTGCAGTAAAAGTCCCAACCCAATCATACTCTGAGCCAAGTCATTGACACTGATTTTCATTAATTGTGCCAATGAATGCGTGCTGTGTTTTTCATAAAAGTCTTGGTATTCTTCTGCACTCAAAAGTTGAACCCTATTCGGCAATTGATTCAACAGTTCAAATGACATATTGGGATCACAGATATTGCTTAAGACCTGATTGCGTTGCAATAAATCAGTCCAAATAGCTTTGTAAGAAAATGGCGCAAATAACAAATTTTGACTGGGATTTCCGACCTCAAACAACTGACCCAGTAGCATTGGAAATGCCCGCCCCGAGCTATCTTGGCTCGCCTTTAAATTAACAGCTAAAAACATTGGTTCTGCTGGATGGGCAATCAAAAAATCTAAAGCAGGCAAAGTTGCATAACGCTGTTTAAAATCTGCGCTCTGCATGGCATGTTCCAGTGCATTACTAATCCACTGATCGAGCTGCTGAATGAGTTCCGATTGCCCTTTAGACTTTATAAAATCACCACGGGCAGGTATTTTTCCATAATATAAAGGTACGGTTTTTACTGCTTGCATACCCACCACGCCTTTTGCCAAGTGTTATTTCTCTTGATCATTGCGGAACGCCTCCCACTTGTGCAGACATTGTAGTTTTAGACTGCGTAGCCGCTGTTTGTGCGGGACTCATTGCTGTCGTTTGTGCAGCAACCACAAGAAGTGCTTTGGTCGTGGTGACTTGATCGACCAACTGCAACCCCACATAACCACGACTTGAACCAATATTGCCCGAGCTATGTCCGCTAATGAGTCGGAAATTCACTTTTAAAGATAAAGATGGTTCCGTTTTACTGACCCAAGTCATTTCAAAGTGACCGTTTTGCTCTTTGCGCTGTGCAGCATCAATTAAACGGTTAATGCCATATTCGCCCGGTGCTTCAAAAATAGTATGCGACTGACCTTTTAAATCGAGTGCACTAATACGCACGCCGGGAATTGCGCCTGGATTGGGCCACACAAAGTTGACCCATTGTTGAATTCCATTTTCAAACTGCATTCGCTGACCATCAATATCGATGCTATACGATAAAAATTGTGGGTGCTGTAATGGATAAAATTGGAAATTGGATTGATTTGAAACAGCAGATGTTGCAGGCTGATCTAAACGTCCTGTTGCCATACCATGAATTGGCGCAACATATTGCGGAAATGCCATCACAAACTGAGGATTTAAATTTAAGCCTAAATCTTTCCATGTTTTTGAAGTTAAGACATAACCACGACGAATCAACAACGGATCTAAAGTGTCTTTGACAAAGCCAGCAATACTTCCTGTTTCACCAAAAATTTGTCCCATTTCCTGACTGGTTGCCTGTAAAGTCCCCCCTGAATGAAATGGATATTTCTGACCTAAATGTGTTGCAAACGGTTGATAGGCTTGAATACGCCATAATTTATTAATTTCATCTTGTGTCGGTACAATTAAACTTGCAAAAGATTGAGTTAGCGGTGTCATCAACAGTTTTTGTAATAATTGTTGGTCAGCCTCTTTTAAACCCACCATCATTTTTTCATCGACATATTTTTGCGTTGTATTAAAGACCGAGTTTTGATCATGGATGGTTTGTTTGAACAATGCCATTGCACTTGGTCCAATTTCCCCTGCCGTTTGAAGATCATTTAACTTGCTGCGCACCTGTGCAAGGTTGTTCATATACACATCAAACAGAGATTGATCCTGTAAATCGTCACGTTTACGCAGCAGTTGATAAAACATTTGGTATTCTTGAGAAATCGCACCTTGCGCTTTTAGAGCTGCCTGCGCTGCAGCTTTGTCATTAGATTGACGCAGCACTTTGTTTTTAAACCACGCCATAAATCCTTGTTCAGGCACAGCAAGTTCAGCTTGCACAATTGGATTATCCCAATTGGTTTCCACTGCAATACGTTGCAATAACTTGCGAATTGGCGAGTTTTGCGGCTCTCCCAACAAATCAAGCTGTTTCACTTGCTGGCTGAACTGATCTGTTTTGGCATAGTGAATACCATTTAGGAATTTCTTCCATTCACTTACATATTCTTGCTGATACAAGCTCAGCAATTGTTTACGGATTTGTTCAGGACTTCCTGAAAAAGTCAGATCATCTGACTGACGGCTATTGAGTACCCAATCTTTGCTGTCCGTTGGCTGATTGGCTGCCTGATCAATTGCTTGTTCGACATATTCACTCCACGCCTGCTGCGTAAAAATGCCAGGCAAAGCATGACTGCCTAAAACAATGCGACTGTGTTGCTCCCCCACAATTTGACTGACTGTTAGCGCAGGAAAACGTACTGCCGCACGCATTTTTATTTCGTTATATACCCGATCTCGTGCAGGCATTCCCTGAATGACCGACAACAGCACTTGACGAGTTTGATCGACCATTTGTGCATCACTTTCCAGTACAGGAAAATCGTCCTGATGAGCGAGTGTCATGGCATAAGACAGGATTTTTTCTGCCTGCTGAATCATGTCAGTACGTGGCATTTCCCCAAGATGAGCATCCAACCAAGTGCGCCAAAAACGTGAAATCTGATCACTTAAATGACTGTTCTCCCGATATTCAGGATTCGTCAGCATTAAATAAGCCTTTAACGCATTATAAGCATCTTGCGGATTTTGCACGGAAGGCTCTAAATATGGTTGAGTTTTCGCAACTTGCTGCGTTTTTGCATGTATATGATGCGCTTTGAGTGTTGCCGCATCTTGTTGGACACGCTGTAAATATTGCGCGATATTTTGCTGCGTTGGCAACAATACAATCTGCTGAACACCTTTTAGATATTCAACTTTGAGCTGTTCGCGTAACTGCTTGCCCTGATATAAGCCAAAACTGAACTTAAGTGGACGTTGTTCGGAAAATCCATCCAACTGTTGCAGTCGCGCTTGTAAAATTAATAAGCTTTCCAATTGCGTGGATAAAACCTGCCCAGAAGTTTTTTCCAAACGTACAACTTGATCTAAATCTGCCTGAACATCGGCAATGAGTTGTTGATTATGGCGATATGACCATACCCAAACACTGAGCAACAATCCAACACCAAGCAATGCAGCAGTAAATGCCATATAACGCTGACGTTTTTTCGCAGGATTAATATGTTGTTTCACCAAATGCTGATCTCGCAAAATCACATTGGAAAACAGACCTTGTAAAAAATAGCCATGATTTGGGGCAATCGAACTTTTTTCTTCGTCCTGAAAAGGACTTGCAATCTGCTGCAGTTGAAATTCTTGTGCGATACTTTCTGTCATCGGGCTTTCGATGCTGCCTTCCTGTAACGCACTGGTAAAGTAAAAACCTCGAAAAACAGGTTGGAATTGATACGGATTATCTTCAAATAAAGTCCCAATAAAACTTTTTAATGCTGGCTTTAAAGTTTTAAATTCCAATGGAAATGTCATGACACTCGGCGAAATATTTTGAGCATGACGGCGACTTAAATGTGTGGTGCTCACGCTTTTTAAGCCATCATATAAAATGTTGTAATGTTTCTCGAACAATGTCACGGCATGCTGCGATGAGTTTTGCTCATAAGGCAAAGTCGCGCCCCAAGCCTGATTATATTCTTGCGCTGCATAACAATTGAAAAACTCGGTAAACCCTGCAATTAAATCCATTTTGGAAAATACCAAATACACAGGAACCACAACTTCCAGTCTTTCGGTTAAATCCTGAATTCGGGCACGTAAATTTTTAGCAAGTTTCAACGAATGTTCGGGGCTTTGACTGATTAATTCAGCAATACTCACGATCACAATCAAGCCATTTACAGGGGCTTTGGCTCGGCTTTTTTTAAGAATATTTAAGAAGCCAAGCCATTCCGCATGATCTTCTGCATACACCGAATAACGTCCTGCTGTATCTAGCAAAACGCCTTGGGTAGAAAAAAACCAGTCACAACTTCGGGTGCCGCTTAAACCAGCTGACACCATTTTTTGATGAGTTTCTTCAAATGGAAACTTCAAGCCTGAGTTATAAATTGCAGAACTTTTACCTGCAGCAGGATTACCAATCACCATATACCAGGGCAATTCATATAAGGCAGCATTGCCCTTTTTATCGCCAAGTTTAGATTTACGAATCAACTGGATTGATTCTTTCACTTGTTGTTGAATTGATTGTAATTCTGCCTTGTCTTTATATTGGGTAGAAACAGCCTGATGGCTTTGTTCAATAGCATGGGCAAGTTTTTCACCTTGTTCCGCGTGCTGTTTGCGCTGGATGAGCCAATAAATAACATAGGCAATGACACTCAGCGCATAACTGACTACCAATATCCAAAATATTTTGCGGGGTAGCACTGAATATGTGGATAGCAAGGCAATGAATAAAGATAAAGCAATCATCGCTTTAGGATTACTCATGTACTGCCACAAATAAGCTAAAATAATATGCATGGAATTCTCTTATTATTGTTGTTCATTAATCAGCAAATGCTGCACATGCTCGCTCTGCGGGAATCTCAGAAAAAGTTTGGATGCATGCCTGTAAATTTTGTGTATAAACCAAAGCGGCTTGATGACTTGGGAGCAATGCTCCCAACATCAACCCAAATGGTTTGGCTAAGTTCAGGGTATTTCCGACAGCGGGTTTACAATATAAATAGTGATACGGCTCGACAGGACTTTCTGCGAAAAACTGTTCACATTTTTTCATTGCTTTACGATCCGTAGCATCTTCAAGCATGAATACAAAAGGCGCTTCGGCTTGGTCTAGTGCCAACTCACGCAGTTTTAATATTTCAAATATTTGTTGCACATGAGCTTGATCGGCAAATAGATTAAAAGCCTTGATAGGTCGTTGCTGTTCTAGTTGCACAGCAGTATTTGCAACACACCAACTACTAATAAATTCGGCAGGGAGATAGCTGCTATTAATCCAACATTTTTCATCAATCAATACTTGATCAATTTCAGAATCCACCACAATGATCAAAGCAATTTCATGTGCTTGATGCTGAATACGCTCAAATAATTCCTGTAGTTCCTGTTCGGCAGATAATGCGCTTAGATAATGATATTCAAGGTGAATTTTTTCTAAAATGATGCCCATTTCATCTAAAATACGCTGAATAGCCGTATTACTGTGTGAATCATCCCAAACATCTACAAGCTCTGCAGACAATAAAATATGTAGATTCAGACGATCTAAACGATAGACCTGTTCAAGCTGAGCAAGCTCACCCTGTTCAGTATCTGCCAAACTTAAATCTGTCCATGTAGGATGCATACGATATTCATGTAAATGCTGGCTTTCATAAAATAAACTTGAGCATTTTAGCTGCGCTGAGATCAGACTCAAAAGCGTAATGTGCTGTTCAATTTGCTGTTGAATTAATGCCATGATGCGCTGCTGTCGAAGTGACAAGCATGATTCATCTTGCTCATGCGCACTTCCATCACCGTGCTGTTGATCTAAATCTTCAATGCGATACGAAAGCATCGGCAGCCCATGTAAATTCAGTAAATTTCGATCTAACTTTGGACTGGTAAAATGCTGAATACCTTCCAGAATTGCCTCATTTTCACCTAAAGCACTATATGCAGCTGCTGCATACACATGCAATTTCAAATATTGAGGGTCAACATGAGGCATGGCTGTTGTGAAAAACTGCGCTGAATCAAATTCAGTCTGTGAAGCTTGTTGCCGCTGCATTTTGTAGTGCTGATAAACCTGATAAATAAACCAAGGTGCAAACAAAGCTGCACTGATCAGCATCGGTACAACCAAAAAATATGCAATCAAATCTGTCAATTCAGGTTGATATTGAATATCACGCCAATAATCAATCGCGCCCCATCCAAACAAAATAAAACAGGCAATCCATGTTGCTAAAAACTTCTTCAACATGGCGCACGTCCTATTAAGGCATAGCAAGTTTCAGAATGATGGTCTAATGTCTTAGTAGGCATTAAAAATGCACCTTGCCCCAACCCCATCTCATGTTTTGAATCTAAACACATCGGCTGAATTTCTGTTCGACCTAAAATCAAACGCAAATCAATATGCAAACTTGGATCACACCATGTTTCAATCAGACGTTTTAATTTGTGGCTTAAAGGTTGATCTGGCAAAAAAGCGAGATATTGCGCTCGGCATAAAGGCCCAATTTGAATCTCAATTTTGCCATCCATTTGCTGCATAGTACTTCCACAAAACGTATTCAGCCCGAGCAAACTTGGATTCTTGCCACCTAAGCAGGATTTTTGTTCATCCTGTAACTGAAACTTTTCTTTTACAAATTCCCGAATATGTATTTGCTGCGCAAAAATGCAGGACAAGACCGTTTTTAAGGCATGTGCAGTGTTATTCTGCCCCTGCATGAATCCAGAAAACTCGGCAAAATATTCATCTAAATCAGGCTGTTCATGATGAGTTCTCGAATAACCACTTAACGCATGCAAAATATCGAGATAATCATTTTTGTGTTCTATCTCATAGCGGATGGGCAAGTGATATGCCAAAGTCGCATCGACATATTTTGCGGTCAGTTGATGATTAAATAAGCCTAAAAATGCTTGCGCTTCCAAACGCTGTTGACGCAAATGCTGTTTTAACTGATGCGTATAACTATAAGGCAAAGCCCCTTGTATACCAGTCAGTCCGATCACTAAATTGCTTAGATGAATACGTTGATCCTGATAATGCAACGATTCAATTTCCGCTAATGGAAAACTCAAGCGAAATGAAGGTTCAAAATAAAACGCTGCTGACCAATGGTATTGACCTTGCACTACAGTCGAATGACGTAATAAGCGCGTCGATTGAACAAATTCAAATGTGCCTGGCTGTTTAAAGACTTGATCAATTATAGAAGTGTCTTGCCACCAACGTTCTGCACGCATGGGTAGATCTCCTGTTGATTCAGACTGTCTTTAATGACGACATCCACAAAACTATTGATTTGAACTTTCAGATTAAAAAGATGACTTAATAATTGGCTAAAAATATAAAGACTGTGTCCATGAAAAACACGTGGATCTATACAAAGCTCAGCTTTCACACCCCGAACAAACATAGGAAATGGCTGTGTATTCACTAACTTATGTGTTGTGAAAAAACTGAGTTGTTTGATTGCATCAATCAATACAATATTGTCTTTCGACTGCGGCAAATTGTATAAAGTTAAAAGCTCTTTCACGTGACTCAAAGCATCACCTTTCATTAAAGCCAAAGTATTGAGTGAAAGATGCGAAATAATGCGCCATTGTTGCTGACTATTTTGATCAAATGAAACCGCCAAGGTAGGTCGTTTTAGAATATTGGCACGCCTTGCCAGACGACTGTCATTTAAATGTAGAACATGATTGCTCTGACTTAGCGCTTCATGCGCCAAATCACCGTTGGAACACAGCAAACGTGTACTGATAAAATCCGATTTAACTTCATCTGGCTGCAACTGTTTGGAAATAATCGAATAGCTGATTGGCATCATTTTATTTTGCACAGGCTGATAATGCAGCGTATAAAAAAATTGAGTTTGATCTGGATGATAATGACTCATGGCAAAAAATGGCAAAACAGGCAAATGAGTTGCAGCCTGCCGAGTCTTTTCGCGCAGCATATTCATTTCGATCACTGCATAAACTTGATATAACTCAGGGTGATGCGCATCTGTAATCAAGGGATAGTGTAATTGTGTATGTAAAATCTTTTGCGGTTCTGCCTGCTTTTCAAACAGGTTAATTGCAGGTGTACTAAACAATTTAAAATTTGCGACATTCAATGCGGAATAATTGCGTAGAAGTGCCTGATTATTCAAATTCAGTTTGAGATGAATCAATATTTCAAAACTATTTTGCTGCTGCAAGTGTTCATTTAAAACACTCAAATCAAAGTTTAAATAATGAAACTTTTCAGGAAAACAAAAATACTCCATCAATAAACGATAAGCATGATGCGTGTGTTGATCAATCGGCAATAAACTCTCTTGTTCGCTAAATCCCATCACGGTAAATGGGTTGCGAATATCAGTTACGCTTTGTCCAACACGAAGGGAAAAAGCTGTTTCCTGACGAAAAATACCATCTAAAACTTGTAGGGGAAAATTAGAAAGAGCATCCAAATAGATCGGTAGTTTTTCATCTAAAATCCAGCTGTGTGCATCATTAAAAATTTCCTCTGTACACGACAAAAATAGATAACTCATTGAAATAATGTCACAATAATTGTTTTCTAACGACGAATACTATGACACATCTCAATGAGTTATATCTTATCTTAAACAAATCTCTAAAATGGAACAAGTCACATTTAAAGTGCTTTGCGCTCATCATGCTTGTGATTATTTTAAAGCAAACATGTAATCTTTCTTCTGCATCTAAAGCCTTGCCCATCAAGTGTTTACCACAATCATTTTATCGACGTATGCAGCGCTTCTTTGCAGGTCAGTATTTTGATTATCGTCAAATTTCTCAGTTGATTTTCAATATGTTTTCATTCGACCAAGTGCAACTGACTTTAGATAGAACCAATTGGAAATGGGGAAAACGAAATATTAATATCCTGATGCTCGCAATCGTTTATCGTGGAATAGCGATACCTATCCTTTGGACATTGCTTAATAAACGTGGAAATTCAGATACGAAAGAGCGTATTGCTTTGATTCAACGCTTTATAGCCATTTTTGGTAAAGACCGTATTGTGAATGTGTTCGCAGACAGAGAGTTTATCGGTGAGCAGTGGTTTACATGGTTAATTGAACAAGACATCAACTTCTGCATTCGTGTTAAAAAAACTTCATTGTCACCAATCATTTAGGAAAGAATCATAAAATTAGTGATTTATTTCGCCATCTTAAAGTTGGTCAAATTGAATGTCGTAAACGACGGATTTTGGTTGGTCGGGTGAAACTATATATAAGTGCACTACAGTTAGAAAATGGAGAGCTTTTACTCGTCGTTTCTCCTCAGTTTAATGCCAATGCTATTCAGGATTATGCATTACGCTGGGAAATTGAAACCTTATTCAGTTGTCTCAAAGGACGCGGGTTTAATCTTGAAAATACGCGCTTGACAGACCCTAGACGAGTGAAAAAATTGATTGCGGTGTTAGCTATAAGCTTCTGTTGGTGTTACTTAACGGGTGAATGGCAACATAATCAAAAAAAAGCGATAAAAATAAAGAAGCATGGACGACTCTCAATGAGTTTATTTCGCTATGGTTTAGACTATGTTCAAATGGCGATTCAGCGTTTAATTGGTTTTGGGAAAAAAGAAGAGTTTAAGGAAATTTTGGCAATTTTAAGAAAGCAGAATCCTGATAGGATAAGGGTTCTGTGAAATTTGTCGTGTACAGAGAAAAATTTCAAATTTCAGACTTAAAGTTGCATTCTGATTCAAATTCAGATGTACACTTGGTGAGGTCTGAAATGCCAAATCCGTTATTGCAATCGGCAATAAACGCACATCTTGACTGGTGTTAAATTCACATTGTACGCCTTTAAAACTACGTGACTTTAATGTAGTTTTTGCTGGAATTAACTGTGCTGCAGTCAATTGTTTCAATTTATCGCGCTCATCAAAACTCACCACCGTACACGCGGGAAAATGACGTAGATACTGCGGAAACATCACCTCAAACAAAGAATAAGTAAAAACCTCATAACTGTCTGCTAATTTTTTATCAATACGTGCAGCAATAAAGGAAAATGCCTGAATGAGACGCTCGATATGCGGATCATCAATTTGCTCTTGATTTAACGCGAGTCGCTGTGCAATCTTCGGATATTTCTCTGCAAATGCTCTAGATTGTTGACCGAATTCTTGTAATTGTTTTTCATAATACGGTAAAAGTTGCTCTATCACAGTGGACTCCCACTAAGCTCGGGCAGAAATAACATATTGTTGTGTTGTGGGTTTGAGTAAGGCATCAAAAAAAACAGGCTCATACAATGGGTGAATATTTAAATAAGCTTGAATACTTAAACAAAGCGCGCCCATGTTGTGTCCATCAAATAGCATGTCAACTTTAATCTGCTTCAATCTTGGTTCGTGCGCTGTAATGGACTGCTCAATCGATTGACAAATTTTATCGCGATCTAAAGGGTTCGCTGTCGACAATCCAATAAAGTCAATAATGCCAAACTGCAAAATCGATTTTTTAACGAGTGGGAACTCATCCATATTTCGATCAAACTTTGCAATTCGACTATTCAGCAAATCTTCTAAATCACGTGCAACTGACTCGCGCAATTGCTGAATCGACATCCCGCTTAATCCGTTTTCTTGTTCAGCGAACAAACGATCAAATAAAGTTGATCTAAAACCATAAGGATATAAATGATCTAAACTCATGATGATCACGATAATCTTTGAGAGATTTTGAGAAATTAGAGCTGAGGTGCTATGACCTCAGTCTAATCACCCCATGCTTGATTAAGCAGCGTATGAAGCTGTGTTATTGGACAACGACCACTTTTTCGTCACTGCACCTTTTGCAGTGCCATTAATGTCTTGTTGGTTATACGTCCACTCAACTGCTGCATATTTCAAACCAAATGTTTCAGCCGGAACGCCCTCTTCATTTACAGTAGGCGTCACACTTGAAACCAAAACATGCTTCAATTTGATTTGTAAGTACTTGATTCGCTTATCGCCATTGGCACGATAATAATCAATTTGCACTTCATCGAAGGTATAACCCGCAGAACACGCTTCCCATAATTTAGGACTGGTTGCATCTAAGTCTTTCACAAAAATCATATCTGAATGTTCAACTCGTTCAGCGGTATGACCACCAACGCTACTTGAGGTCGCAGATTTAGGTTGACGAATGTGATGTGACCAAGAGTTCACTTCAAGCCAACCTTTGTGTTCAGCATCTCGTGATTCTCCATCGACTTTGTACTTGCCGCGAAACTCAACATATATATCTTTCATTTATAATTGACCTCTATTTTTATATTTAAAGTTATGATTAGGCTCTTAATGTGAGGACTGAGGTAATTCAGTCACGAGTCGCAAAGAAACAGACAACTCGTCTAGCTGGAAATGTGGTCTTAAAAACACCACAGACTTGTAATGACCCGGTTGAGCTGGATCTTCTACAACTTTTACAGATGCCTCTCGAAGCGGATATTGCGCTTTTGCTTCTTGAGATGCACCATCATCAAGCAAGACATACTGCGAAAGCCATTCATTTAAAAAGGCCTCCACATTGCCTGCAGATGCAAAACTTCCGACTTTGTCGCGCATCATGGCTTTTAAATAATGTGCGATACGTGACACCGCCATGATGTATTGAATTTGACTCGACAATGCAGAGTTCGCATTGGCTGTATCATTGTCATATTTTTTAGGTTTCTGTGCAGATTGCGCACCAAAAAATGCTGCATAATCGGTATTTTTACAATGAACCAAAGGAATAAAACCTAGATCGCTGAGTTCTTTTTCACGGCGATCTGTAATGGCAATTTCAGTCGGGCATTTAAATACCACTTCACCATCTGAGGTTTTAAAGGTGTGTACAGGTAAGCCTTCTACCAAACCACCACCTTCAACCCCACGAATCCCAGCACACCAACCATGCATATCAAAAGCATTGGTTAAGCGCGTGCCAAAAGCATAAGCAGCATTCATCCATAAATAATCATCATGCTTTTCGCCAGACACATGTTCTATAAAATTAAAGCCTTCTGTGGCTGTGCCATCTTTGGGATGGTAAGGCAGGCGACCCAACACATGCGGCATAATTAATGCAACATAGCGTGAATCTTCACTCTCTCGAAATGAACGCCATTGCACATATTCAGCCGTTTCAAAGATTTTTGAAACATCACGCGGGCGGTCAATATCCGTGAATGATTCAAGTCCTAACATGCTCGGACTTGCAGCCGATACAAAAGGTGCGTGTGCCGCTGCAGCCACATGCGAAATTTGTTCCAATAAATACATATCTGACGGGGTACGATCAAACTCAAAATCGCCAATCAGTGCCGCATAAGGCGCTCCACCAAACGAGCCATATTCTTCTTCATAAATCTTTTTAAACAAAGTGCTTTGGTCAAAATCAGTTGCCCCCTGAAAATCTTTGACCAATTCTTTTTTTGTCGTATTTAACATACGAATTTTGATCATGCTATTCGAGGGTGTTTCTTGGCAAAAATAGTAAAGCCCCCGCCAAGTTGATTCAATTTTTTGAAACTGCGCATGCTGCATAATCTGGCTGAGCTGACTGGAAATTAATGCATCAATTTCGGCAATACGCTGATCAATAGACAGCGTCATATTCTCAGAAACAGTAATTGTTCCCGCCATGACTTCTTTTGCCAACTCACCAATCAAACTTTTGGCACGAATCTGCTCATCCGCATTACGCGCAATACGGCTTTGCTCAATAATTGAATCCAATAAACCTACCGATTCTACTTGCTGATTTGATGCAACTGCTGTTTGTAAATTATTCACGTTCAGCCTCTGCACTCAATTGACGAATTTGATCGGTATTGTTCAGCACTTCATCCAGTAAATCTTCTAAACGTTCGCTATTAGAAATTTTATTACGCAAATCCGTTAAACGCTCACGCGCTTCTAGCAACTTACGCAGCGGATCCACTTGTTGTACGACCTGTTCTGGACGAAAGTCTTCCATCGAGTTAAAAATGAGATCAACGGATAGTTTTCCACCTTCCGCAGTCAAGGTATTTTCCACTTGAAAAGCCGCACGCGGTGCTAAAGATTGCATCACTTCATCAATATTATCTAAATCGACATTAATGAATTTTTTGTCTTTTAATTTGGTCTTTTCTACTTCGGATGCCGCTGAAAAATCCCCCATTACTCCAACCACAAACGGTAATTCTTTAGATGCAATACCATCACCAACCTCAACATCATAAGTCAGCTGAACACGCGGTGGACGTATGCGTTGCAGTTTCTTCTGCACGCTTTCTTTTTTAGCCATGAGTGATTCCTTTGGTTATTTTTTTAAAGTCGCAAATGGATTTGTACTACTTGGTGCAACAGCAAGTTGAACCATTTTTACAGGTTGAGTTGTTACGGTTTTTTCTTTTTTTGGTGATTTTGCAGTCACTTTAGATATTTGCTTTTTAGGTTTAGGTTGCAGTGATTTTTTTGACGATTTCTTGACGTAACTAGAAGCCTCTTTTACCGCTAAAACAGGTGCAGGCTTTGCTTGTTCAATTGCATCGACCAAGTTTTTTGCTGCTGGATAAGTCTGTTCTTCACTTAAATAGCGAACTTCATTACGACGCATTTGCTCAATCGCTGAAGATGCCATTTGCGTACTTGCCATAAATTGCACATCCGTCAATACAGTACTTTGAATATCTTGCTCGTGCAAATGACTGATCAACTGCAATGCTTTAAAATTCTGTCCAAGCTGCTGATGTTGCTGTGCGGCTTGAATGAGTAAATTATTTTTATTTTGACGATTTTTCTTGTCACAAATCTGCGCATAAATACCACGCAAAGCAAGGTCTGACTCCCCTTCCATCCACGGATATTGTTGGATACATTTCTTTTTAAGCTTCACTTCTGATGTATTTGCAACCACATGCTGATTGAAAGTAAAACCAGACAAAATTGTGATAAAAATAACGATTCTTTTCAAGACAACCTCTTATTTATTTGTTATTTGAACTAATTTCTAATCATTTTTATTAAAATGAGTTTCTCTTAATTTTTGTAATTCAACTGGAGTCAAAATTAACTTTTATTTTGATTATTTCCAGTTCAAATATAGTTATAAAATAATTTAGCGAGCGCATTTAACTAGAACATGAATAGATAAGTCAAGTCATACGTGAAAATTCAGTTAAGTATTCCAATATATTTTGTTGTGAGTGAATTACAACATTTAAAAATATTAAAAATTTGGTTTGATTTTATTTTTTGATTTAAATATGATGCGGTGTCCCAAGACAGGAAAGCAATCGTTTTTGTCGCAAAAATAAAAGTAAAATATATTATTTTCAATAATTTAAATAAAAATAGAACGATTAGATTCATTTAAAACTAAAAATTTTCTTACGATAAAGTTAGAGCCAGATAATGAACAACCTAAAAACACTCATTACAAAACTTTCGCAACCGACTAAAACAGCATTAGAAAAATCTGTAAACTTTTGCATAAGTCAAAGTCATTATGAAGTCGAGATTGAACATCTTTTATGTGAATTATTAAAGGAACAATCCAAAACTGATCTTTCTATATTATTTGCTAAATATAAAATATCAAAATCCAAATTTATTGATGATTTAAATAACAGCCTTACAACACTGTCTAAAGGAAATACACGTACACCTATTTTCACAAAATCAATTATTCTTTTATTAGAACAAGCTTGGTTACTCGCTGCTGCAGATCAACAGCCGATTATTCGCAGTGGTCATTTAATCATTGCCTTATTAACTTCTGCCGATTTATATCAAGTGGCAATCCGTGCCTCAACTTTATTTGAAGCATTTCCCATTGATACCATGAAACATAAGTTTCTAGAAATTTGTGCTGAAAGCTGTGAAAATTTTAGCCAAACAAATCAAACATCATGTGCAGAAAACACGAATCAACTTCAAGCAAAAACATTAGCACCCAAAACCCCTGCATTGGATCAATACACCATCGACCTGACCCAAAAGGCACAAAATGGTGAGATTGATCCTGTCATTGGGCGTGAGTTTGAAATCCGTTTGCTGCTTGACATCTTAATGCGACGTCGTCAAAACAACCCAATTTTGACAGGTGAGCCAGGTGTTGGAAAAACAGCTGTTGTAGAAGGTTTGGCATTAAAAATTGCCCAAGGTTTGGTACCTGATGCCTTAAAAAATGTGCATCTGCATGCCTTAGATTTAGGTCTGTTACAGGCTGGTGCCAGTGTCAAAGGTGAGTTTGAAAGTCGCCTAAAGCAAGTGATTCAAGAAGTTCAATCTTCCTCTCATCCGATTATTTTATTTATTGACGAAGCACATACTTTAATTGGGGCAGGTGGTCAAGCAGGACAAAATGATGCCGCAAATTTACTGAAACCTGCCTTAGCACGCGGAGAATTAAGAACGATTGCCGCAACAACTTGGAGCGAATATAAGCAATATTTTGAAAAAGATGCTGCGCTTAGCCGTCGGTTTCAAGTTCTCAAAGTTGCTGAACCTACAGAAGCTGTCGCAATTGACATGCTACGTGCCATGATTCCAGTCATGCAAACACATTTTAATTTACAAATTGATGATCAAGCCATTATCAGCGCAGTACAAGCATCTAATCGCTACATCAGTGGTCGTCAACTTCCAGACAAAGCCATTAGTGTTTTAGATACTGCTGCGGCACGAGTGGCTTTAACCCAAAATGCACAACCTGTTGTTTTGGATCACCTCAAAGCACAGTTACACAATCTACAATTAGAACAGCAGCTTATCACGCAAGAACATCAACAACTCCCGATTTATCAGGAACGATTATCACAACTCAAACAACAGCTCGTTCAGCTAGAACAAGAAATTGCCGATACTGAAAAACGGTGGCAACAAGAGTTGAATTTGGTTCAGCAGATTCAGCAGCTCAATACGCAAAACGCCTCAGATGTTCTGGATAAAGTTACGCAATTAAGAATCCATTTAGCTGAATTACAAGGTCAAAATCCTCTAGTTTTTGAACGTGTTAATGCACAGATCATCCATGAAATTATTTCTGATTGGACGGGTATTCCTGTTGGCGAAATGCTCAATGATGAAATCCAGAAAATTCTAAAGTTAAAGGTCAAACTGAGCCAACGTGTGATGGGACAGGAGTATGCCTTAACTCAATTGGTGCATGGGATTCAAACTGCCAAAGCAAAATTAGAAGACCCACAAAAGCCTCAAGGTGTTTTCTTATTAATTGGTCCAAACGGTGTCGGTAAAACTGAAACAGCGCTCGCCCTCGCCCATGAACTCTATGGCGGTGAGCAACATCTCATCACTATTAATATGTCTGAATATCAGGAAGCACATACCGTTTCTACCTTAAAAGGCGCGCCACCGGGTTATGTCGGTTATGGGCAAGGCGGTGTCTTAACCGAAGCCGTGCGCCGCAACCCTTATAGTGTCGTGTTATTGGATGAAATTGAAAAAGCGCATCCCGATGTTCAAGAATTATTTTATCAAGTCTTTGATAAAGGCATGCTGGAAGATGGTGAAGGTCGCAGCATTGACTTTAAAAACACCACGATTTTACTGACCTCAAATACAGGTTCGAGTGCAATTATGCAAGCCTGTTTAAATCAACCTGTAGAAAATTGGCCTACTGCAGAAAAGTTAATTGAGCATTTAAAAACAAGTCTATCTCAACAATTTAAACCTGCATTTATTGGGCGAATGCGCATCGTACCTTATTTTCCGCTGCACGATGATCTTTTGGTTCGTATTATTCAGCACAAACTCGAAAAAATTATTACGCGTATCGAACAACAGTATGCAATACAGGTTCAATATTCTGATGATGTGATTGAATTAATTTTGCAGCGTTGTACTGAAGTAGATAGTGGCGCACGCAATGTCGACCACATCTTGAACGCTACCATTCTACCTACTTTAGCCACGCATATTTTAGTTGCTTTGGCAGAACAGCGCCTACCGAAGTTGATTTTGATGCATGTCGTCAATGATGAAATTCACTATCAACTAGATCCAGCAGAACCAACAACCAAACAAGCCTCCAATCCAGAACCTCAAGCTGCGGTTTAAAACTTTAAAATTGAGTTAATTTAGCTATATGGATATTTTATCTTTACTTGCACCTATTCAAGCACAATTGCCTTGTGGCGAAGATTATTGTTTTTCAAATGAATTTCATGCAATCAAACTCGCTAGAACTCAAGATGATACTTTACTGGAACAAGGGGATTGGGTCACTGCCCCCAAACAGGCAGATTGGGACTTTGTTGCAAATACAGTAATACATTTACTGCAAACGAAGACTAAAGATATTCGTTTGCTGACTTGGCTTGCTGAAGCATGGGCGAACTTATCTGGTTTTGAAGGGATCAGTAAAAGTCTGGAACTCAGCCATCGCCTCATCGCGCAATATTGGATAACGCTCCATCCTGAAATTGAAGATGAAGATTTAGACCAACGAATTGGACTATTACAAGGACAGATCAATCAATTGCCCGTCTTGATTAAAAAAGTTCCCTTGGTCAATCAGGCGCCTTTTTATTGCCTACTCGACTATGACAATTTTCTTTATCAGGAAAACATGCTTCGTAAGCAAGGCGATGATAGCAGCGTGGATCATTCCGCGGAATTGGCTCATTTAGAACAAGCCGTATTGGAGCTAAATCCAGACATTCAGCGCCAAAACTATCAATATTTTACAGAGATTTTACAGCACTGGACGACCTTAAAGCAGGTGCTAGATCATGTGCTGGGCTTAGATGCGCCAAGTTTTGCTGCAATTGATTCAAGCTTCAATAGCATTCATCTTAGTCTGAAGAAAATTTATAAAGTAGCATCACTTGAACAAAGCCCAGTCACTGCACTTACAGAAGTGACAGCTTTATCGCCCTCTATTTCACCTCCAGTCAGCATTCAATCGTCTACTGCACAACAACTGTCATTTCAACCACAGCAACAGTCACACCTAGAAAATCGTGAACACGCCATGCAAATTCTGCAGGAAATTTCAGCATATTTTCAAAAAAATGAACCGCATAGTCCTGTCAGCTATTTACTGGAAAAAACCATTAAGTGGAGCCAAATGCCCTTGCATGAATGGCTAGCGCAGGTGATTAAGGATGAACATCCATTGAACATGCTACAAGACACGCTTGGCGTTCAATCCAACAATCAATACCAATCAGAATAAGTGAATCACCATGTTTAAAGCAGAAAAAATCCTTTGGGGTGAAGGCTTATTTTTACGTCCTCAGCATTTTCAAGTTCAAGATCGCTACCATGAACAGCGTTTGAATCACACCATCCGTGCCATGATTCCTCATGCCTATGGCATACAAAAATTAAAATTTGATGAAGCACAACTTGCAACACATATTCTTGCACTGCAAGAGGTACAAATGATTTGGCAAGATGGTGAAATTTACCATGCACCTGCACAAGACTTGCTACCTGCACCGTTGTTATTGGATGACCTGAATTTAAACACAGAGATGATGCTGTATCTAACTCTTCCGATTTTGCAGGCCAAGCAAAAAAATATAGCAGATGAAACACAGGCAATACCGAGTCGCTATCATAATTTTTTGCAGGAAACCCATGATTTATTTACCGATGCCAGCCCTGCTGAACTCAATTTTTTACATCGCCGCGCAGCATTTAAGTTATTAGAGTTGCATGTTCAGCCCAGTCAAAATCTGGATGGTTTTCTATACCTACCGATTGCGAAACTCAAACGCCATAGTTCAGGCAGTTTTGAGCTAGATTACCAATTTATTCCACCACTTTTGCATATTTCAGCTTCAGAAGTCTTAATCAATCACTTAAAACGTAGCCTAAACATCATTAAGGCGAAGATAAAAACCATTCAGGGCAATAATCGTGAAAATGAACAAAAACTGATTGAGTTCCGTTCAGGAGATATTGTTTCCTTTTGGCTAATCAATGTCTTAAATACAGCCTATGCCGAATTAAACCACCTATTACACTATCCACAGATTCATCCAGAACGCTTATTTTCAGAATTATTACGTCTAACTGGCTCATTACTGACGTTTTCAACTGCTTATAGTGTGGAGCATCTTCCACAATACCGACATTGCCAATTACAAGAGAGTTTTCAGCAGCTTGATCTCATCTTAAGAGATTTACTCGACACAATTATTTCCAATCGTTACTTCAGCATTGCACTGAAAGAAACCCGCCCATCATATTGGGTCGGTAGCCTTGAATCTGACAAGATTGACCGTGATACGCGACTGTATCTTGCAGTTTCTAGCAGCTCAATGCAAACCCATGAATTAATTCAAGTCGTGCCTTTACGTTTTAAAGTGGGCAGTACCTTTGATGTAGAGCAACGTGTCATTGCCGCACTACCCGCAGTTCCATTGCAGCATTTAGTCCAAGTGCCAAGTGCAATTCCAGTACGTTCTGGGGTCAGTTATTTTGAAATTGAATCACATCATGAGCTTTATCAACCAATGCTGGAATCCACAACAATTTGTGTGTATATGCCCGCAGGCTTCCAAGATATCAGCATCGAACTGATTGCAGTACTTAATCATTAAGAGAAAAATTATGACTCAACCCATCGGCATGCCCTCTTTATTTGATGATGAAGAAATTGGTTCAGACTTATCTCACCTGTCCTTACCAACAGCTCAAACCACCAGTTTAATTGACCTCTTACATGATGGCTTTTATTTAGTTTTTCTGCTGCGTAATCATTATATCCCTACCCATCCGAGTGAGTTTCGTGAAAAGATTCTGGATGTACTCAGTCATTTTGAGCAACAGGCAAAACGCTTACAATTTTCTGCCGATGATATTCACAACGCCAAATATGCCTTTTGCGCTCTGATGGATGAAACCATTGCCACACAACAAGATAATGCCTATTTTGACTTGCAAAATACATGGCTCATCAGTCCTTTACAATTGAGTCTGTTTGGTTCGCAATTGGCAGGCTATCGTTTTTTTGAAATTTTGGAACAGTTGCGTAGTCGCGGTAAAGAACATTTAGCAGCATTAGAAGTATTGCATTACTGCCTGTTACTGGGTTTTCAAGGGAAATATCGACTGGAATTGGTGGAAAATTTAAATCATCTTGTTGCCCGTGTTGGCGATGAAATTGATTATCTCAAAGGGAAAAAAGCGGCATTTTCTCCATTTGCTGCCATTCCAGATCAAATTAAGCATCTGATTCATCATGAATTACCTTTTTTCTGGATTTTAATTTGCCTCTGCATGTTTACGGTACTGACTTTCGCTGGCTTAACATTCATGCTTTCTCAACAGAGCCAGAATGCCTTAAGTCCCTATCAAAATGTGATTTCGATACCTGTAGAAGAAGCACATATCACAATTCATTTACCCTAGTGGATGATGTATGGCACAGGAAAAAAAGACTTCTTTACGCATCTTACAACATAAGAAAAAGACCTTAGCTTCTCGCTTTTATGTACTGATCGGTTTTATTGCAGGTTGGATTGTTTCTACCCTGATTTTCTTATTATGGGTGAACAACTTTAATGGCTCTAATCTACAGACCTCGCCAATATTAGATGAATCAGAAAAGAAACAAATGCATCCATCAATCACGGTTCATGCTCCATGGGTTGATGAGGTTGTAACAGATGATCATGAAACTTCTTTATTAAGTGAAGATCATCATTTCATTCAGCCGAAGGACAAGGATTTAAATAAATTCTTTGAGCGCCCGACATCCAACAACACACCATCAAACGGCGCTCCAACGCCGCCTGCACAGCAAGTTGCTCCCTTTGAAAATACCGCACAGCATCCAGTAAAGCGCATCACGAAAGTTGAGAAAATTAATCCAGCAACAACGAAATCCACAACATCGACACAATCAGAAGCTGAAACAGCAACGCCTGAAGCAACACTAAAAATTACGGTGACACAAAGACCATTGGCTATAGATGAAGATCAATAACCTATGATTTTTGTGATTTTTTTCTGCTTTGTTGCTATTGCACTCGGATTAATGCTGCTCATGTCTTATGAGATACAGCATACATGCAGGCAGCGTTTACGGTCTTTATTGCCACAAAGTAAAACTAAAATAATCAATTTTTTGCACGTTATTCATCATTTATATCAGGCTGCTTCACCCAACAAACTACAATCACATTGGTATGTGCAGCAATGGTGGATTTTAATTGCGGGGCTAATTTTATTGACCAGTGTTCTGACTTTTGCTTTTACCCAACCCATTCATTCCACACGAATTGAAGCTGAATATTTAAAAGAAACTGACCCACAAATTTATGCCTTACTTCAGGGAGAAATGCTCAGTCCTCCCCCAGAAGAAGATGCTATTTTGATTCAAGATGCAATCATAGAAACGACTCAGCTTGAACAAAGCTATCAAGCACAACATTCCGCCGAGGGCAGCGTGGATGCTGCTCGTATTGAAACGCCCGTTTTTCATAGCCATGCACATTTAGATTCTGCTTTACTGGATCGTAAATGGGACAAAATCAACCCACGCTATAAGCAACGTCTGCTGATGGTATTTAAAATTATGCGAGAACAACACGGTTATGAACTGGTCTTACTTGAAGGTTATCGTAGTCCAAGTCGTCAGAATATGTTGTCGACTAATCCAAATACTACACGCGCCAAAGGCTATCAGAGTTATCATCAGTTTGGTTTAGCTGCCGATATTGCTTTTAAACGTAATGGTAAAATTGTTATTTCGGAACGTGATCCTTGGGCAATGCGTGGCTATCAACTGTATGGTGAGGTGGCTGAATCGGTAGGTTTGACTTGGGGTGGTCGCTGGAAATCAATCCAAGATTATGGTCATACTGAATACCGTATGCCTGGTTTAAAAAAGACCAAAGAAATGGCTGAACAGTTAATTGCAGAGGGTCAATTGCGATAGTTGAGGGGTTGTAAAAACAAAAGCAACTCAATTTTCAGCCTCTATACCAAGTTAATCATATTTAACTTTTTCAGATATAGGTCATAAGTGAAATAACAAGACATAAAAAAGACCCTTGAAAATCAAGGGTCTTTTAAAAATTTGGCGGAAGCGGTGAGATTCGAACTCACGGAGGACTCACACCCTCGTCGGTTTTCAAGACCGGTGCATTAAACCGCTCTGCCACGCTTCCATGTGGGCCATGATACGAAGCTTTTGATTTGATGACAAGTAAAAAATACCACTCAAGCACTCAAGTGAATATTGTTTCACCAAATCAGCGCTAAAGTTCATCAAAACAACAGCATAGCCACCTCACTTTTTAAAGTTTAGCAGCCAATTCAGCCCCTTCACGAATCGCACGTTTTGCATCTAACTCTGCAGCAAGCTTTGCACCACCAATAATATGATAGTTAGCCAAAGTATTTTCATCTGCCGCAGGCATTAAATCTTTAACCGACTCCTGCCCTGCACAGACTACAATGCTATCTACACGTAACAATTGGTCTTGACCTGCCATTTCAATCCACAAGCCTTCATTGCTGATGGCTTTATATTGCACACCACGTAGCATACGCACCGCATGTTTTTTCAACTGTGCACGATGTACCCATCCTGAAGTTTTACCCAAACCTGCACCTAAAGCTGTCGTCTTACGTTGCAATAAATAAATTTCACGGACTGGGGGATGAACTTCTGGAGCAAGCATACCACCTTCAGTCACATAGTTAGGATTCGGATCGACTCCCCACTCACGCTGCCAATCTGCCAAAGGCTGCGGTTGTGGCTGATGTTCAGGTTTCAGTAAAAACTCCGACACATCAAAACCGATACCGCCTGCACCAATCACAGCGACTTTTTGTCCAACAGGTGCACCACGTAATACTTCTGCATAAGACAATACTTGCGGTGCATCGCTGCCTTCAATTTTTAAAGCACGTGGTACTACACCTGTTGCAATGACCACTTCATCAAAACCTTCACGTTCGAGTTGCTCGCGGTTGACTTTGGTATTTAAACGCAAATCGACCCCAGTTTTTTCAATTTGCACTTTAAAGTAGCGAATGGTTTCGTGAAATTCTTCTTTGCCCGGCACGACTTTTGCCAAGTTGAATTGACCGCCCACTTCGTTGCTGGCTTCAAATAAAGTCACATGGTGCCCACGACTAGCAGCAACTGTAGCAGCAGACATTCCCGCAACACCACCACCGACAACTGCAATACGCTTCGGTTGCTTGGTTTTTTCATAGACCAATTCAGTTTCATAGGCTGCACGCGGATTGACCAAACAAGTCGCACGCTGATTTTTAAAGGTATGATCTAAACACGCTTGGTTACAGGCAATACAGGTGTTAATTTCATTGACACGATTGGTCGCAGTTTTATTGACCCAAAACGCATCTGCCAACAATGGTCGTGCCATTTGAATCATATCAGCTTTACCCGCTGCCAATATTTCTTCTGCAGTATCAGGCATATTAATACGGTTGGATGCAATTACAGGAATCTCAACGTGTTTTTTCACTTCTGCGGTGTAATCAACAAAAGCTGCGCGTGGCACAGAAGTCACGATGGTTGGAATGCGCGCTTCATGCCAGCCAATCCCTGTATTGAGCAAGTTCACACCCGCATGCTCTAAGGCTTTGGCAACGGTAATCACTTCGTGCATGGTATTGCCATCGTGGACTAAATCCAGCATCGACAAGCGGAAGCAGATAATAAATTTTTCACCCACTTCGGCGCGAATGGCTTTGACTACTTCTAAAGCAAAACGCATACGGTTTTCAATCGTACCGCCCCATTGGTCTTCACGCTGATTCACATGACGGCTTAAAAACTGATTCAGTAAATAGCCTTCCGAACCCATAATTTCGACACCATCGTAGCCTGCCATTTTGGCTAAACTAGCTGTTTTCGCATAATCTTCAATGGTATTTAAAATTTGTCTTTCACTCATTTTACGTGGTTTAAATGGTGAAATTGGAGATTTAATCGGACTTGCAGACACCACAAATGGTTGATAACCATAGCGTCCTGAATGCAGAATTTGCATTAAAATTTTCGCACCATGCTTATGTACGGCATGTGTCACTAATCGATGTGGTGCAACATCGCCCAATGTATTCATAGTACCGCCCGCAGGCAATAACCAGCCTTGACGGTTAGGTGAAATACCACCTGTAATAATTAAACCCACGCCACCTTTGGCACGTTCGCCAAAATAAGCAGCCAGTTTTGGATAATTATAAAAACGATCTTCCAAACCCGTGTGCATTGAACCCATCACGACACGGTTTTTAATGGTGGTAAATCCTAAATGTAATGGTTTTAGAATATTTGCATAGCGAGTTGTCATGATGAGTCCTTATATAATGAGCTTTGCAACTTGTTGCATGAATACTTTAACCGATTTTTATAAACTGTTTATGACTCTAAAGTTCGACTGTGTGGCACAAACGTCAATTTATAGGGTCTGTTGACACTTCTTCTATGTTTGCGACGTGAGAGATATATCTCGCAAGGTTTTTTAGCTGATATAAGGCATGAGGCAAGAAATTTAGTCATTCTAAATGACTGACTCATAACGCAATAGCAGCAAAAAATATGCTTGTCCCCTTGCGCAGCAAACAAAGCAGTGCTTTGTTCTTGCTCATGTGGCTAAAACTTTCTCAGATTGCGTTATGAAACTTGGAAATAGACCTACTATTCCCTGCGTTTCATGCCTGATCTGCTCAGTTTTAGCCTACAGCGCAAACCATTTATGAAATGTCAATAGACCCTAACTATTCTTGATATAAACTTGATATAAAACCGCCCAAAAGTAAAAGTGATTTTATTCTGCACCATCCCAATTGCAGGTTTTGATCTTCAACATCTATACCAAGTTTGCCATTTCTAAATGAAAATTTAAGCCTGAACCTGATTTTTTTATCAAATGCGCTTTTTTAACGAAAACAAGCATTTTAAAGAGTGCTATAATTTGCAGTTTAGAATTCTCCTTGGCCACCAAATGTGGTGCCTATTTTAAAAAAGTTAGGACTAGCAATGACTGATAATGCAACTATCTTGCAGAATGTACCAGTAGGCAAAAAAGTCGGTATCGCCTTTTCTGGTGGTCTAGATACTTCAGCTGCTTTATTGTGGATGAAGCAAAAAGGCGCTGAACCATATGCGTATACCGCAAACTTGGGTCAGCCAGATGAAGATGACTATGATGCCATTCCAAAGAAAGCCGAAGAATACGGTGCGGTAAAAGCAGTCTTGGTTGACTGCCGTATGCAGTTGGCTTTGGAAGGTATTGCTGCCATTCAATGTGGTGCATTCCATATCAGCACAGGCGGTATGCCTTACTTTAACACCACCCCGCTTGGTCGTGCAGTAACAGGTACAATGCTAGTGACTGCCATGAAAGAAGATGACGTAAACATCTGGGGTGATGGTTCAACCTATAAAGGTAACGATATTGAGCGTTTCTATCGTTATGGTTTATTGACTAATCCTGCGCTTAAAATTTATAAGCCGTGGTTAGACCAAACCTTTATTGATGAATTAGGCGGTCGTGCGGAAATGTCACAATTCCTTATCGACAATGGTTTTGACTATAAAATGTCAAAAGAAAAAGCTTATTCAACTGACTCAAACATGCTAGGTGCAACACACGAAGCGAAAGACCTTGAGTACCTAGATGCTGGCATCAAAATCGTTGATCCAATCATGGGCGTGGCGTTCTGGAAAGATGACGTTGAAGTTAAAGCCGAAGAAGTGTCGGTTACCTTTGAAGAAGGTATGCCAGTTGCATTAAACGGTCAGCGTTTTGAAAACCCTGTTGAGTTGATTCTTGAAGCGAACCGTATTGGTGGTCGTCATGGTTTGGGGATGTCTGACCAAATCGAAAACCGTATTATTGAAGCAAAATCTCGCGGTATTTATGAAGCACCAGGCATGGCGTTATTGCACATTGCTTATGAGCGTTTGGTTACGGGTATTCACAACGAAGATACTATTGAACAATACCGCATTAACGGTTTACGTTTAGGTCGTTTATTGTATCAAGGTCGTTGGTTCGATTCTCAAGCGTTAATGTTACGTGAAACTGCGCAGCGTTGGGTGGCTAAAGCAATTACTGGTACAGTGACTTTAGAATTACGTCGTGGTAATGACTATACCATTATGAACACTGAATCTCCGAACCTCACTTATGAAGCTGAGCGTTTAACTATGGAGAAAGGTGATTCAATGTTTACGCCAATGGATCGTATTGGTCAGTTAACTATGCGTAACCTAGACATTACCGATACACGCGCTAAATTGGGTCTTTATACCAATTCTGGCTTATTGTCGATTGGTTCAGGTTCTGCAGTGCCACAATTGAAAGACAAAAACAAATAATCACTTGGTGATGATTTTGTGAAATCGAAAGCCGCTCAAATTGAGCGGCTTTTTTATGTTTGTTTAAACATGAGGACTAAACAATTCATACTAAATGAAAGCTGCAATAGAAAAATTTACAGCACTTCTTCCACCTGCAAAGTGTGGTAATAAATTTGATTACGTCCCAACTGTTTCGCACGGTACAAGGCTTGGTCTGCACGTTGTAAGAAATCGCTTTTAAAAATGTCCGCCTCACCTTTATAGACGGTAAAGCCCAAACTGATGGTGACATTACTGTCAACCAAAGATTGACTATGTGGAATCGCTAAACGCTCAACCGCTTTAAAAATATTGGAAGCCACAGCATACGCACCATGCGCATCGGTTTCTGGCAATAACACCACAAATTCTTCACCACCATAACGCGCAACAAAATCCATGTGACGAATTGAGTCTTTAATGGATTTGGCAATCGCTGAAATGACTTCATCTCCCTTTTGATGCCCATAATGATCGTTATATTTTTTAAAAAAATCGACATCGATAAAGAGTAAAGACAATGGCACTTCATCATGCCGTGCCTGTTCGAAATAGCTGTCCAGCATTTCATCAAAAGTACGTCTGTTGGATACTTTAGTCAGCGCGTCATGCTGACTTAAATGCAACAATTCTTCAGCATGAATACGGTTAATTTTTTCACTAAGTCGGGCTTGGTGCATGACCAAAAAAATCATCCGCTCACGGGTACACAGCATTTTACTGATTAAAAAACCCACTACCGTACTGCCAACCAACACCCGCCCCATCACCATCACATCAATTGGAATATACAAGGTTAATAGCATAATCATGGCAACCACAGCCGCCATTAACCCAGTCAGCAGCATGTGAAACGGCTTCACCCCCGTCAGTACAAAACCCATAATATAAATCATGCTGATGATCATCATGGCTTGGTGTCTAAACACTTCGGTATGCACCGTCATGGTCAGCCAGGTCATCGACACAATGGCCCAAAAAATCATAGCCATGGCGGCATAGGCATAATACGGGCGCAAAATTTTATAATGGGCAAAAAAGAACAGGGTCAGTAAGCAAAACGCGCCATTGACCAAGCCTAGTAAAGAGTGGATAAAATCGTGTTTAAAAAAATTACGATCAATAATCCAATAATCCCCAGTAATCATCAGCACGGTGATAATAAAGTAGATGAGTACGCCCGACCAAAAATATTGGTTAATGTTGTGCCGAGCTTGTTCAAGATGCTGTTGCCAAAACTCAACTTCCAGTTGTTTCGGAAAAACCTGCCCCGCACGTTTACGTTGACGTTTAATCAACTCTTCATTTTTTTCTTTGTCGTACTGTAGCTTGGCTAACTTATATTTGTATTCCATGGATGCTTTAAATTCCATTTAATCACGATTGTTGCACAGCAAAACTGTAACAACCTGAATATAATTTTTTTAGTGGTTTAAAAATAACACAATGTCGAAACAATTAATTCAGGCATTTCTATTTTTTATGGCTTTCGACGTTACCATTTTAACATTTATAGATTATCATCTGTTTTATTTTTCAGACTGGCAGCGCCTTGAATACGATTACTCTTATCCAGCCAGATGACTGGCATGCTCATTTACGTGATGGTTTAGCACTACAACGTACTGTTCCCGATCTTGCCAAGCAATTTTCACGCGCAATTTGTATGCCTAACCTTGTTCCACCAGTAAAAACGGTAGAAGAAGCGGAAGCGTATCGTGAACGCATCATGGCACACGTCCCTGAAGGTGTAAATTTTGATCCGCGTATGGTGTTGTATTTTACCGATCAAACCTCTCCCGAAGAAGTCAAGAAAATTAAAGCCTCTGCGCATGTGAATGCCATTAAACTTTACCCTGCTGGCGCGACCACCAATTCAGACAATGGGGTGAGCGACATTCGTAAAGTATATGCGGTGATTGAGCAACTTGAAGAACAACAAGTGCCATTATTACTGCACGGCGAAGTCACGCACAATCATGTCGATATTTTTGACCGTGAAAAACGTTTCTTAGATGAAGTGCTTTCACCATTATTACAACAATTTCCAAACTTAAAATTGGTGCTTGAACACATTACGACCTCTGAAGCAGCGCAATTTGTTTTAGAACAAGGCCGTAATGTCGCAGCAACCATTACCCCACAACATTTATTATTTAACCGTAATGATATGTTAGTAGGTGGCGTAAAACCGCATTTCTATTGTTTGCCTATTTTAAAGCGTCAAACCCATCAACAAACCTTATTAGAAGTCGCAACTAGCGGAAATCCTAAATTTTTCTTAGGGACAGATAGCGCACCGCACTCAAAAAATGCCAAAGAAAATGCATGTGGCTGTGCAGGCTGCTATAGTGCGCCTACGGCAATTGAGCTTTATGCACAAGCTTTTGATCAAGTTGGACGTATTGACCGCTTAGAAGGCTTTGCAAGCTTCTTTGGTGCAGATTTTTATGGTTTGCCGCGTAATACCAACACCATTACTTTGGTGAAAGAAGAGCAAATCATTCCAACCAGTTTAGACTACTTGGATGGTGAACAAATTATTCCGTTATATGCGGGTAAAACCATTCAATGGAGAAAAGTGTGACAGATACAACTTTGCCCGTGATGGGGCAACGTTTTCGTGGTTTTTTGCCTGTGGTGGTCGATGTGGAAACCGCAGGCTTTAATGCCCAAACCGATGCTTTGTTGGAAATTGCTGCCATTCCAATTATTTATGATGCGGATGGCAAATTTGTACCAGGTGAAGCGTATCATGCGCATATCAACCCGTTTGAAGGGGCAAATTTAGACCGTCGTTCGTTGGACTTTATTGGGATTGATCCTTTCAACCCTATGCGTATGGCTATGGCTGAAGATGAAAAAACCGCATTAAAACGGATTTTCAAATCAGTCAATGAAGTGCGTCGCCAACAGAATTGTACCCATGCCATTTTGGTCGGTCACAATGCGCATTTCGATTTAGGCTTTGTACAAGCAGCCATTGCCCGCACAGGCACGAAAAACCAAAACCCATTCCACAGCTTTTCAGTGTTTGATACAGTGACTTTAAGTGCGGTGATGTTTGGTCAAACGGTGCTGGCAAAATCATGCATTCAGGCAGGTATTGAGTTTGATGGCAAAGAAGCTCATTCAGCTTTATACGATACGCAAAAAACTGCAGAGCTGTTTTGTTTTATTCTAAATAAACTTGCGCCGCACATGGTAGAGAACTTACTCAACACAGATCAATAATACGATTTGTACTCGAACATTGAGATGTTTACAGGATGACAGACTGCGTTTGTCGTCCTGTTTTCTTTTTAGTGTTGTGGTTTTGATTCGTGCTTTTCAACCACAAGACTGAGCATCAAAATGATTTTTACTGCGAATCAGCTTTTATGCATGCAGTCTTTTGAGCTGGCTTTGGTTATAATGGCAATATTCCAATTTGTGTTATTGATTCTGCCATGTTGAAAAAAATTGTCTTGGTTTTGGTCATTCTCGCGCCTTCTGCGTTGTATCTTTATATTGTGAATCGTGAGCCTGCTCAACCTAAACCAAGCACTCAACCCGCAGCCACACAAACAACAACCACTGAAAAGCAATATCAAACCCCTGATCATTAAAATGATGCACCGTATTCAAATTTACATGCACTGATTTATTTTTAAAGATGTATTATTTTTTAAGCAAATAACAAATAGTGCGGCAGTTTTTTTAGATTCAGGTTTGACACTGTCGCTAAAAATTCATAATATACGCATCACCTCGCAACGTCCCTATCGTCTAGAGGCCTAGGACATCGCCCTTTCACGGCGGTAACCGGGGTTCGAATCCC
Source organism: Acinetobacter sp. YH12205 (assembly GCF_013418125.1). NCBI lineage: Bacteria > Pseudomonadati > Pseudomonadota > Gammaproteobacteria > Moraxellales > Moraxellaceae > Acinetobacter > Acinetobacter sp. YH12205. The sequence goes on from NZ_VPCQ01000003.1 coordinate 71,262, forward strand.
CGTAGGGACGCCATTTATCGTGCTATACGATCATTTCTAATCCAAATTTATTATTTCAAGATTGCAGATTTGTAGTTTTTCTCTACAATACTTCGCTTCATTTCATTTTTTCTCCTATCACTTATGCCGTCATCGAATCATCAAAATGATGCTGTGCATCAAGGCAATACTATGCCTTTAAAACGTGCGATGAGCACTCGACATTTGGTTATGATTTCACTGGGCGGTGCTATTGGCACAGGTCTATTTTTAGGCTCAGGTGAAGTCATTGCACAAACAGGCCCCGTTGGCGCCATCATCGCTTATATTTTTGGTGGTTTAATTGCCTATATGGTGATGCTGTGTTTGGGCGAGCTTGCCGTACACATGCCTGTTTCAGGTTCATTTGGGGCATACGCCAAACAATATATTGGACCTGGCACGGGCTATACCATCACTTGGTTATATTGGCTCACGTGGTCGGTCACTTTAGGCACAGAATTTACCGCCGCTGCGTTGCTAATGCAGGAATGGTTCCCGCATATTTCCATGTGGATTTGGACACTGATTTTTGGTGGCGTTGTATTTGGTTTGAATATGATTTCCACGCGCTTGTTTGCAGAATCTGAGTTTTGGCTATCTTTGGTCAAAGTCGTGACTGTCATTGCCTTTATCGTTTTGGGTTTAATGGCAATTTTAGGTGCTGTGTCTTATCAAGGTTATACCTCTGCACCTTTATTTAGCAATTTAACCGCACAAGGTTGGTTTCCTGAAGGGCTATTCCCTATTTTTGCCACCATGTTAATTGTTAATTTCGCCTTTTCAGGTACAGAGTTGATTGGTGTTGCCGCAGGTGAAACCAAAGACCCTGCCAAAAACGTGCCTAAAGCAATCAATACCGCAATTTTCCGTCTGTTGATTTTCTTTGTAGGTACCATTGTGGTGATTAGTGCCTTGCTACCACATCAGGCTGCAGGTTTGGCTGCAGAAGGTGTAAGCAGCAGTCCTTTTGTAACGGTGTTTAATCAGATTGGTATTCCTTATGCGGAAGATATTATTCGTTTTGTGATTATCACAGCGTTACTCTCTGCAGCGAACTCAGGTTTATTTGCAGCTTCACGAATGATGTGGTCGCTCTCACACCAAAAGCAATTACCACAGATTTTTTCTAAGGTGAATGCGCGTGGTATTCCTTATATTGCAGTCATGGTCACCATGCTCGGTGCAATGCCAGGTTTATTGTCTGAACAATTTGCGCCTGAAACCATCTTTAAAAACCTCTTGGGTGTGGCTGCATTTACCATGGTCGTGGTCTGGATGAGCATTTGTTTAAGCCAGTTTAACTTCCGTCGCCAATGGTATAAACAAGGTAAAACCGTGCAGGACTTAGGTTTTGCTGCACCGCTATTTCCAATAGTGCCTATTTTAGGTTTTGTGTTCTGTTTTATTACTTGCTTAAGTATGGTGTTTGACCCTGAAATGCTGGCAGGTTTTATTGGCTGTATGATTTTTATTGTGTTGTGCTATCTCAGTTATTACATGATTTATCACAAAAAATCATAATGCTTTTTTAGCGATGATGTAAAACAATAGGGGCGATCTTCGGATTGCCTTGTTTTTTGAGTTGTGTTGATTAGCAATGAATACTGCAAAATACAAAGAAAATCATGCTGCTCTAATAAATGTGTCCATTTAAAATAACTTGAAAAGCATGATTTTTACCGCTTCAAACGTATCACGACAGCAGAATAGTTTTAATTTTATTCAGTTGAACATTTTTTTCAGAATTATTGCAGAAAAGCGTTTGACACCCCCCCTTATACGCCCTATTATACGCCCACCTCTGAAACGTCCCTATCGTCTAGAGGCCTAGGACATCGCCCTTTCACGGCGGTAACCGGGGTTCGAATCCCCGTAGGGACGCCAATTTCAGAAGTAGATATTTTTTTAAGTCCCTATCGTCTAGAGGCCTAGGACATCGCCCTTTCACGGCGGTAACCGGGGTTCGAATCCCCGTAGGGACGCCATATTCTCAACAACTGCATTGGTTGTTACATGGTTTAAAAATATAAACTTCTATTTGTCCCTATCGTCTAGAGGCCTAGGACATCGCCCTTTCACGGCGGTAACCGGGGTTCGAATCCCCGTAGGGACGCCATATTCGAGATGTTTACATCTCAACAAAAAGCCCAATCAATATGACTTGGGCTTTTTGCTATCTAACGCATTAGTTTTATATTTCAATCTGTGCGGACTGATTCAAAAACCATAGTTTAAGCTTTGAATCCGTCCACTGAGGTTTGAAAAATACGAATCAAGCTGATTTACGTGAGTTGACCTGTCCTTTAATCACCGCAGTTAAATTGCCTTTTAAATATTTGAAAAAGACTTTTAAAGGCGAGAGTTTCGGGTTTGGACGCTTGCCTTGTGCAATTGCTTTGAACTGCGCGGCATACCAAATAATTTCCATAATTGCCATTTTATCAATCATCGGGATACCAGTTTTAATTTTATCGACCCCGTAACGTACATCTTGACCCGCCAACAAACGGTTGGCTAAATCGGTTTCTACCGCAAATGGTCGGGCGATCCCAATAAAGTCACATGCACCACTGTCCAAAGCAGCATTCATGGCAACTACCGTTCTAAAACCACCTGTCACCATTAAGTGGCATTTCACCTGACTGCGAATCAATTCCGCAAAAGATAAAAAATAGGCTTCACGGGCAATGGTACTTGGTTTACGTTTATCAGCTTTAGAGCCTGCCATCGCGGGTGCTTCATAAGTACCACCTGAAATTTCAATCATATCTATACCTGCTTCATCCATGGCTTTAAACACGCTAATCACTTCTTCTTCAGTGATGCCGCCACGTTGAAAATCTGCAGAGTTTAGTTTGACTGATACAATAAAATTGTCTGAGGTCGCTGCACGTACCGCTTGATAAATTTGCATCAAAAAGCGCATACGGTTTTCAATATTGCCGCCCCATTGGTCTTGGCGTTTATTGGTCAGTGGCGATAAAAACTGGCTGATCAAATAGCCATGCGCACCATGCAGTTGAATCCCTTCAAAGCCCGCTTGCTCACAAATCTGTGCAGCTTTGGCAAAACGCTGAATAATATCGAGGATTTCATCTTCATGTAGTTCACGTGGTGTACCAAAACTCAAAGCTAAACTTGGACTAAAAGGCACAGCCGAAGGTGCAACCGTTTCTTTATTCAAACCTTTCGGACATTGCCGCCCAGGATGTGACAACTGTACCAATTGCACCATGCCATAACGTTTACCAACTTCTGCCCACTGTTTGAGCTTTTCTATATCTCGGTCTGATTCAATTCCCACAACACCCGGTTCATTTTTGGCACGTAAATCGACCATTACGTTGCCAGTGATGGCACAGCCCAAACCACCTTTTGCCCATGCTTCATATAGACCTAAATGCAGGCTATTCGGCTGCCCTGCCGTGTTGGCAAGCGCCTCACTCATCGCGCCTTTAATGATGCGATTTTTAAACATGGTATTACGAATCTGAATTGTTTCGGCAAGATGGCTCATACACTGTTCCGTATTGTGTTTTATTGGTCTTTTTTACTCTAAAGATTTTTCGGAACAGGTCAATGCCATTTTGACAAATCTTATTGTCAAAATGGTAAAACAAGTCAGCCAGCCGAAATAGCTGTTTAAAAATATTGAAGGTTTAATACTCACTGGCAGCAATCAATTGACGGGTATATTCTGTTTGCGGATGGCTAAATAACTGTACAGTATCTTGAAATTCCATGACTTTCGCTTGATGCAGCACCAACACTTTTTGACACAGTGCTTTCACCACTTGCAAATCGTGGCTAATAAACAAATAGCTCATCTGTTCTTGCTGCTGCAAACGGCGTAACAGCTGCACGACAGCACGTTGCGTGGTACGGTCTAAGGCAGAAGTCGGCTCATCCATAATTAACAGTTTAGGACGCAGCACCAACGCGCGTGCTAATGCAATCCGTTGACGTTGCCCACCCGACAATTCATGCGGATAGCGTTGTTTAAAACTCACAGGCAATTCCACTTTGCTTAGAGCTTCATCAATGCGCTGGATGATTTCAGGCTTGGACAATTGTTGCAATGCCAAACCCTCACCAATGGTTTGCTCCACATTTAAACGTGGATTTAAGCTGCTAAACGGGTCTTGAAATACAATTTGAAACTGCTGACGTAAGGGACGCAATTGGCGTTCATTCAGTTGATTCAGATCTTGCCCAAGTAGTTCAATTTTTCCCTCACTTTCAATCAATCGTGCAATTGCAAGTGCCAATGAACTTTTACCCGAACCACTTTCACCGACAATACCAATAGATTGACCTTGCGGAAGTTGCAAGCTTAACGGCTCAACCGCAACCACATAATCTTTAACCCGATTCAGCAAGCCTTGTTTAATCGGGAATTTCACAGCAACCTGCTCCAACTCCAAAATGGTCGGCAACTCATCAACCTGCAAAGCTTCACCAAAATCATGATTCAACAAGTTTTGGGTATAGGCTTGCTGCGGTCTATTAAAAATATCTGCCACACTGCCCTGTTCTTCGACCCGCCCCTGATTCATTACAATTACCCGATCTGCATAGTGTTTGACTAAATTCAAATCGTGGCTGATCAAAATCATGGCCATATTATGACGCACTTGCAGGCTTTTTAATAAATCCAAAATCTGCGCCTGCAAAGTCACATCTAAAGCCGTAGTTGGTTCATCGGCAATTAAAATATCGGGATCAAGTGCCAACGCCATTGCGATCATCACTCGCTGACGTTGCCCCCCAGATAATTCATGTGGGTAACGCTTTAGTTTTTCTTCAGGCTGAGGAATGCCAACATCCTCAAGTAATTGCAATACCCGAGCACGCGTTTTTTCCTTGCTCCAACCTTGGAGCAACAAACTTTCACCAATAATTTTTTCCACGCGATGCAACGGATTTAAAGCCGTCATCGGTTCCTGAAAAATCATCGCAATTTTTTGACCACGAACTTGCCGCAATTGTTGCGGTTTAAGGCGAAGTAAATCCTGTTCTGCAAAGATTGCCTGACCTTGCACCTGTAAATGTTCGGGCAATAAACCTAGCAACGCCAAACTGCTAATAGATTTTCCAGAACCACTTTCACCGACTAACGCAATAGTTTCGCCTGCATGCAGCTCAAAGTTTAAATCGTGCAGCAAAACCTGTTCCTGCTGCCGAATATGCAGATGACTGACTGTTAGCAATACTGCATGCTGTGACGCATTTGAAGGTTTAACGTCTTGGATCGAATGCATCACGGGTCGCCTCCCCAATATAAATTAACAAGGACAGCACAATTGCTAAGGTAAAAAAGCCTGACAATGCCAACCAAGGTGCATTTAAATTATTTTTACCTTGTAACAACAACTCCCCTAAAGATGCTGCATCGGGCGATAAGCCGTAACCTAAAAAATCCAGTGCGGTTAAAGCTGTAATATTGGCGGTTAGCATAAATGGCAACTGCGACAAACTCGAACTCATGGCATTGGGTAAAATATGCCGAAACATAATGGTACGATCGGTTACGCCTAAACTTCGCGCTGCACGGACATAGTCAAAATTTCGGGCGCGTAAAAATTCTGCTCGAACCAAGCCGACCAGTGTCGTCCAGCCAAATAACAGCATAATCACAAATAGCCAATACACACTTGGGGTAAACATGCTGACCAAAATCATCACCATGAACAGCATCGGTAAACCGCCCCACACCTCTAAAACGCGCTGACCAATTAAATCGACCCAGCCGCCATAGTAGCCCTGAATTGCCCCGACCAAAATGCCCAAAGCTGCCGATGCAAAAGTCAATGCAAAGCCAAATAACAGCGATACACGCAAGCCATATAAAATTCGCGCCAACACATCGCGCCCTTGGTCATCTGTACCTAGCCAATTTTGTGCAGTTGGTGCAGAAGGTACAGGAACGGCCAAATCTAAATTCGGGGTCTGGTAAGAAAACTCAATGAGCGGCCAAACTGCCCATCCTCGGTCTGCAATCAGTTGTTGCACCACTGGGTCTTTATAATCTGCTTCGGTTTCAAATACACCGCCAAAGGTCGTTTCAGGATAAGCCTTGAACACTGGCAGATATAAAGATTGCTCATATTTGACCAATAACGGTTTATCATTGGTAATCAGTTCTGCCGCCAAAGACAACACAAAAATAATGATAAAGACAATGAAACAACCAAAACCCAATTTATTCTGTTTAAAACGCTGCACACGCGCCTGCATGATCGGTGACATTATTTTGCCCCTCGCGATTCAAAACTAATACGTGGGTCAATCACCTGATATAACACATCGCTGATTAAGCGTAGAATTAAGCCCAATAAGGTAAAAATAAACAAAGTGCCAAAAATTACAGGATAATCACGCTGTACAATCGCCTCAAAACCAAGCAGGCCTAATCCATCTAAATTAAAAATAATTTCGATGAATAAATTCCCAACAAAGAAAATACTCACCAACGCTTCGGGTAAACCTGCAATCACAATCAGCATGGCATTACGAAACACATGCCCATATAACACACGCGATTCAGTAAGACCTTTAGAACGTGCCGCCAACACATATTGTTTGTTTAATTCTTCCATAAATGAATATTTGGTCAGATAGGTCAGCCCTGCAAAACCACCAATCACCATCGCCAATAAAGGCAAAGTCATGTGCCAAAAATAATCGGTGATTTTTCCCCACAGACTCAATTGAGCAAAGTTTTCAGACACCAAACCCTGTAAAGGAAACCACTGAAAATATGAACCGCCTGCAAAAAATACAATCAGTAAAATAGCAAAGGCAAACGCAGGAATGGCATAGCCAATCGCCAACAAAATAGAAGTGGCTTTATCAAACAACAAGCCATGCTGACGGGCTTTTTTAATGCCTAAAGGAATAGAAATTAAATAAATCAGCAAGGTGCTCCATAAACCTAAAGATAGCGATACAGGTAATTTTTCCCATAACAATTGGGTCACAGGTTTATCTTTAAAAAAGCTGGTGCCAAAATCGAACTGCACATAGCTGGTGAGCATTTGCCAAAAGCGTTCATGTGCAGGTTTATCGAATCCATATTGCGCTTCGATTTTTGCGACCATTTCATCACTTAAACCTTTAGCACCTTGATAATTGCTGCTATTGGAGGTTGCAGCAGTTTCACCGCCTGTCGCCCCCATGCCCTGAAAGGCTTCGGCTTGCTGAATCGCCTGTTCGACTGGACCGCCCGGTGCAATTTGAATCACCACAAAGTTAATCAATAAAATGAAAAACAAGGTTGGAATAATCAGGAGCAATCTTTTGAGTATGTATGTGCCCATGTACTTACCTTTTGGCAATGTTCTGGTTTATCGCAAACACTGTCATGCTTGAGTTTTAAAATCGTTATTGTTGACGTAAATAATGTGCAACTTTCTTGGCTTGGGCAGCATCACTCCACCAATAATCAATTCCTGCCGATAGTTTAGGTTTGATGGCGGGCTGACGATACATATTCCAATAGGCATACCAGTTTTCACCTTTGCCATAGGTTGGAATTTGATAATACCCCGCACGCAATAAACGATCCAAAACTTTGGTACGCACAATCAATTGTTCACGATTAGGCGCACGAATCAACTGTTGTACCACTTCATCAATTACTGGGTTTTTAATGCCTGCGTAATTATAGTTTCCTGGTTGATCTGCGGCAGCACTACTCCAAAGCTGTGCTTGCTCATTGCCTGGACTTAAAGATTGCGGCATGACACTGGTGGTCATATCAAAATCGGCACGGCGCATGCGTTCAATATATTGCGGCACATCGACATGCCGAATATTTACCGTAACGCCCAGACGTTTCATATTGCGCACAAAAGGCACTAATGTGCGTTGCAAACCATCCTGATGAATTAAAAATTCAATTTGAATGGCTTTGCCTTTGGCATCGACCAATTTACCTTGCTGAAAACGATAACCCGCTTTCAAAAGCAATTCACGGGCTTTAAGCAAGCCGTTACGGTTAAAGCCACTGGCATCAGTCACAGGATACTGCCAATTTTGCAATACGCCTTGGCGTTGAATAGGATGCAGCTTGGCCAAATAGGGTTTTAAAACAGACAATTCTGCGGCTGAAGGTGTGCCTTTGGCTTCTAATTCACTGTTAGAAAAATAACTTTGCAAACGGCGATATTGCCCATAAAACAAGGCTTTGTTTTGCCATTCAAAATCATAAGCGTAGGTTAAAGCCTGCCTAAAACGAATATCCTGAAACGCATGTCTACGGGTATTAAAAACAAAACTTTGGGTCGGAATTGGGTTTTGGTGCTGAAATTTATGCTTGACCACCATGCCCGCATTCACAGCAGGAAAACGATATTCAGTGACCCATTTTCGTGCGGTATATTCTTCATGCAACGTGTATTGCCCCGACTTAAACCCTTCGAAGGCAATATCCAGATTGCGATAATAAACATACTTCAGGCGGTCAAAATTATAGCGCCCTTTATTTACGGGTAAATCTTTGCCCCAATAATTTGGATTACGCTTATAAGTAATGCTGCGCCCTGCATCAATCCGCTCAATAAGATACGGCCCTGAACCTAAAATCGGTTCTAGTGTGATGCGGGTAAAGTCACGCTTTTGCCAGTCTTTTTTAGAATAGATTGGCATTTGCGACAAAATCAGCGGCATTTCTGCATTGTTAGTGGATTTAAAACTGACTTTAACCTGATGCTTAGACAAGACCGTGGTTTTATCTAAATCGGATAAATACATTTGTAAACCTGGATTAGACTTGGTCTGAAAAGCATCAAAACTGAATTTCACATCATCTGCTGTAACTGGGCTGCCATCACTAAATTTAGCTTTAGGATTTAAATGAAAAATGACAAATGCAGTTTGCTTGGGGTCATAGCTGACTTTTTCTGCCAATAAGGGATACATCACCCCCGGCTCATCTAAAGAACTGCTCATGAGTGAATCGAATATAAAACTCACCCCATCGGTTGAGCTGCCCTTGCCATTCATGTCATTTAAATTATCAAAAGTGCCATTACTGGCACGAATTAAATCGCCACCTTTAGGCGCTTGCGGGTTGGCATAAGGCATAGCCGAGCGCCCCACATACTGAGGCTGGCTATGTACGGCAATATAGGGCGTGGTTTGTAACGCAGCCCATCCAAACTGCGGCAAGACCACACAACCTAAAATACAGCCCAGATATTGGTGTGTCTTTTTTATGGCAAATGACATGCACACAGCTCCTTGTGCAGTATTCCTGAGGATGCCGTCAAAACATGACATCCTCAGGATTAAACTTTACAGATTCGGGACTTTAATCACATCGCCAATACGCAATTGAGTATTTGGCTGCATATCATTTAAATCTGCCAATGCTTTGGTGTCGATGCCATAACGACTGGATAAGCCAATCAGCGTATCCCCACGTTTCACTTTATATTCAGTTACGGTTTTGGGAACTTGAATATTTTGTCCAATGCGTAAACCTGAACGTGGCGTTAAGTTATTTAAACTCGCCAATTCTGCAACCGACACACCCACACGGCTGGCAATCGAATTTAAAGACTCACCACTTTTAACGGTATAAGTTTCGGTGGCTTTACTACTGCTGCTTTTCGCAGCACTTACGACCTCTGTTTTTACTTCATTTTTTGCAGCGCTGGCATCGACTTTTAAGCGTTGTCCAATGCGGACATTGGCAGTACGTGAAAGATCATTCAGCTCTGCCAAATAATTCAATTGCAATTTATATTGGCGCGCAATACTGCTTAAAGTTTCCCCTGCTTTGACCACGTGAATATCATTGGTGGTTTCAGCCACCGCTTCAACTTGGGCTTTTTTCTCAGGAACATCCCCCGTGAGTTTAAGAATTTGTCCTGCTCTTAAACCACTGTTACGGCTTAGATTGTTTAAGTCTGCAATATAGTCTTGGCTGAGATTATATTTTGTCGAAATCGCCGATAAGGTATCGCCACGTTGTACCGTATAACGCTCAGGCACATTGACACCTGCAGGCACTTTGAGGGTTTGACCAATGCGCACACCGCTTTGCGTGCTTATATTATTTAAACTGGCGAGCTCTGCCAAAGAAATTTTGGCTTGGTTGGCAATGCTCGATAAAGTATCACCACGCTGTACTTGGTAGTTTTCAGTCGGATAGTTTGGCTCTGCTGCTTTTGTTTCTGACTTACTGGCTTCAGCTTTGCTCGCTTCCGTTTTTTGTGCAGTCACTTCATTTACAGGCACATTAATGCGTTGCCCAACCAATAAGCTACTGTTCGCGTTTAAACCTGGAGTTAAATCAGCCAATTCCTGATTTGACAAGGCATAACGGTCTGCAATCAGTTTTAAGTATTCGCCACGCTTCACTACGTAAGTTTTGGTTGCGATTTTTGCAGCCTGTTCTGCGGCTTTTTTGTCGGCTTCTGCTTTGGCTTTAGATGCAGCCGTTTCTTTTAAACTTAGACGCTGCCCTACAAATAAGCCACTGGTGGTGCTTAAGTTATTAAAATCTGCCAATTGTTTTACAGTTAAACCAAACTGACTGGCGACACCTGTTAAGGTATCATTGGCTTGCACCACGTATTGCTCAGGCATGGTTTTTGGCTTAGCAGGCTCTGCCTGTACTTGTGGCTTGGCGTCGTATAAATAAATACTGGTGCCCACATACAAAGTTGCATCTGGAGCAATTTGGTTCCACTTGGCAATATCACGCCAGTTCAAGCCATTTTTCATGGCAATACTGGCCAAGGTGTCCCCCGCTAACACGGTGTACGTGGTACGTTTGCCTTTTGGTGGTACGACCACCACTTCAGACTCCGTACGCACATAATTCTTACCTTGGTTACGCTTTGCTTCTTCTGAATCTAGGCGCGTATTTTCTGCCACACTTTTCGGGTAAGCAAAACCTTTGGTTAATTCTTTACCTTGCTGCTCTGCAACAGACAGACTGGTCTGAATAGCGGTCAGCTTAATTTTTCCATCGTATGGATCAACAATTTCAGTGCCTTGAGGCGCAATTTGTTTTAACTCAGCCACAAGTTGTTCTTGTTCTGCTTTAGAAGCCACAGGCTGCAACACTTCTTCTACAGTTTTATTGCTACCTTCTGCCTGCACTGCTGCAAGAATTTGCTCACGCTCAGTATTGGAAATTGGTGGTTCAATCCGCACAGGCTGAATATTGGCAGCAGGTGTAACAGCAACAGGAATACGCGGCGCACTTGGAATATCGCTACCCGCAGCAAATGCTGCCAAAGCGTCCGAACCTTGTGGCGTACGTGACAAACGTGTAGGCGTAGTCGTTGCTGGTTTTGAAACACTGGCTGTAGTCGATGCTGTGCTTGGTGTAGTGGTAGTTGTGACTGCCGTAGAGGCAGCAGGCTTGCCTGTAGTCGTTCTGGTTGTTGTACTGGTCGTTAACGCAGGTGGCTCAGATTTAGATGGTGTAATGGTCACACCAGAAGATGAAAACGATGGTGTGTTGCTGCTATTGCTTGCCCATAAACCGCCACCACCTTGTAGTTTTTTCAATCGTGCATCGACTGTTGGGCTTAAATCTGCAGGAATCAAAATACGCATTGGACTTTGGGTGTCAATCCGATCCCCACGATGTCCAGGGTTAAGCGAATACAGTTCGGCACGGCTGAGACCGGTAATATTGGCCACATCATTTAAATTCACCGCGCCCACATTAATTTCACGGAAGTGTGGACGGTTGGCAATTGGGGGTAAAGACACGCCATAAGCATGCGGGCTTTTAATAATTTGTGCTACCGCCAAGAAACGCGGCACATAGTTCATGGTTTCTTGCGGCAGTTTTAAAGACCAATAATCGGTTGGTAAACCTGCAGCTTTATTGCGGTTAATGGCTTGTTGAATACGACCCGGGCCTGCGTTATAAGCCGCCAATGCCAATTCCCAAGAACCAAACTGATTATACAAACTGCCCAGAAACTCATAGGCAGCACGGGTCGATTCCACGACATCACGGCGACCGTCGTACAATGACGTTTGTTTTAAGCCGTAAATACGCCCCGTACTTGGAATAAACTGCCACAAACCTGCAGCTGCGGCACTACTGGTTGCTGCAGGGTCATAGGAACTTTCTATTACAGGTAACAACGCTAATTCAGTTGGCATGCCACGACGTTCAGCTTCTTTAACCGTGTGATACAAATAACGTGAAGCACGCGCACTTAAACGATCCAAATACGGCTGACGTGAAATAAACCAGCCACGCTGCGCTTCAATACGTGGGTTCCAATGATTTAAATCCATTTTGAAACCAACGGTCATACGCTTCCAGACATCACCGTGTTTTAAAATTAATAAACGGTCACCTTCTACCGCACGCATATCGGTTGCAGAAAGTAAATCTTCCAGACCATCTAAAGTACTGGCATCTAAATAACCCGACCCAACCTGACTTGAAGTGAGTGGCTTGCTCGCACCTTGAGTCGAACTACAACCCGTCATCAAGCCAAGGGCAGCCAATGCTGAACCTAAAACTGTAATTTTTAAAAATGAAGGTAAAGTCGGCTGCCACATGCGCGTGGTTGGTTTATACATAAAAAAATCCAAACAACTCGTATATAAATTATTTTTTAGACTTGCCATTGTAGTAGAGCTAGACAACGACACAAGGCATTAATTTAGCGCGTTTCGTCTATAAATGTTACAAGAAATTAAAAAATAGACAGGATTTACACGTCTAAACCGAATTTGCGATATACAATAGCTTTTCATTCCGATTTATTTTGCACAACCTGCGGATCTGATTTATGTCTCAAACAATCACATTATATGTTGATGGTGCTTGTCGTGGTAATCCTGGCTTGGGTGGCTGGGGTGCGTATATTGTTACTGAACAAGCAGAACATAAATTATATGGTGGCGAAGCTCAAACCACCAATAATCGTATGGAGTTGACTGCAGCGATTGAAGGCATTTTATTTTGCCCAACGGACGCCAAGCTAGTTATTTGGACTGACTCCAATTACGTCAAACAAGGCATTACTGAGTGGATTCACGGCTGGAAAAAGAAAAACTGGAAAGATGTCAAAAATCCTGATCTTTGGCAAAAATTAGATGCAGTCTGTCAAGGTCGTGAAATTGAATGGAACTGGATTAAAGGTCATGCAGGACATGCTGGCAATGAAATGGCAGATCAACTTGCCAATGTGGGTGCAGATCAAGTCAGCAAAATGTTAAAAACCGCAGACTCAAACCCAACGCTCAATGCAACCTTAGTCACATCGGCAGCAGACACCACAGAACATGATAAAAAAAAAACGGAATCTGACTGGTTGTTAGATGACCCCTTTGGTTTTGATTTAATGGGCGATGATGCCGAGGCTGAAACAGAAGATATGCAAAATACGCTTCAGGAAACTCATCAGACAACTGAATCAACCATCACTGACGAAGCTGAAGCGGAAAAAAACAATTCATCAACTGGTGTTGAAGCAGTGAACACAACTCAATCGCATCCTCATATTGTGATTACCCCTGCCACAATGCAGCTACACGGTCCGCGCCAACTGATTCTGGATACTGAAACCACAGGTTTTTACTATCAAGATGGTGACCGAATTATTGAAGTCGGTGCGTTGGAAATGATTAACCGTAAACTCACGGGCAGTTCCATCCACATTTATATTCAGCCTGAAAAACTGGTCGGTGAATCAGAAAACATTCACGGTATTTCAGATGAGTTCTTAAAAGACAAACCCAAGTTTGCCGAAATTGCCGATGTGCTGTATCAATATCTTAAAGGTGCAGAAATTATTGCGCACAACGCCACCTTCGATATGAACTTCTTAGATATGGAGTTCAGTCGTGCGGGGTTGGGCAATTTGTCCGAAGTATGCGAAGTGACCGACTCACTGCTCATGGCAAAAAGTAAGCATCCTGGGCAAAAAAACTCACTCGATGCGCTCGTCAGACGCTATGAAATTCCTGCGCGTGACCGTACGTTCCACGGCGCATTACTAGATGCTGAAATTCTAGCCGATGTTTACTTGGCAATGACTGGCGGACAAGTCGCCTTTGATATGGATGCTCTGTCTGCAAGCGAAGAACAGCAACGTCAAAGTGATCGTTTAAGCATTGATATTGATCTTGCTGTGATTCTGCCATCAGAAGAAGAATTGGCTGCACATGAGAATTGGGTCAAACAATTTGAAGAAAAACACGGTAAACCTTGCTTTTTTGCCAAATAAAATCTACGAGTTTTGTAATTTTATGTATTTAAAGATTTGCCAGTTCAGTTATAGTTAAAGCAAATAGGACTTTGTGTATTTTGCAAAGAACCAACAAACAGATAAAACACTAGGAAAGGTGCAGATCCATGTCTTACCAAACCTCTATACATTTTGATCCAACTGCCTTACTGATAATAAAAAATGAGGTTGATAATTCTATCAAACTGGTTGAATCCGCAGTAAGCACCTTAGCAGAAGATCAAACTTTGCCTTTTGGGATTGATGATGCACTGAATCAGTTTGAACAGTGTGCTCAGGTTTTAGCCTTAATTGATATGGAAAGCTTGGCAAAAATTGCGCAATACTCAGCAGAGCTGATGCGTAAAATTATGGGGAATCCAAGCAATATCAACACGCTGGAAGTCATTGCACTTAGCGAAGGCACCACCATGCTCAAGCGTTATATTGAGTTTATTTGCCTACGTGAAGTTAAAATTCCACAATTCCTACTCGACACTTTAAACCGTTTAGAATTGGCATTGGGTAAACCATTGACTCAGGAAGGTCAGCATATTGAAACTTTATTGGACTGCATCACTCCAAGTTTCCAATTGCCGCAAGTGCCTTCTTTAGAAAAGTCGGCTTATGTGCATCGCTTATATAAACTGTCATTACATAAGCTGCTCAAGCAAGAAGAATCTGCCATGGATCTTCAAGCGATTAAACTGGTAGGAACGTATTTGGCAGGTTTGGCAGAACAACATCCGAGTCAGCAATATTGGGGCTTAGTACACGTTGCCTTTAACCATATTGATAACTTGTTGTTGAATGAGCCACGTTTGCGTACTTTTATTAGTATTGAGCACAATATGCGTCAATACTTTGCTACGCCAGAAAGCTTTACCGCCAGCTTGTCTGATCTTGCGAATGTGTTGAGCCTGTGTATTAGTCAAGAAGATGAAATTTCTCAACATATTCGCAGTCAAATGAATATTGGTGAAGACTTACTCACCGACATGCAGCTCCAAGTATTCAGCCGTCATTTATATGGTCCAGATTTTGACACCATGCATACAATTAGCGATTTGGTCACCACAGAAATGACACAAATTCGCAATGATATTGAATACAACTATCAAAACATGAGTCCTGAAAAAACGCTGGAATTACAAGGCAAATTAACAGAGTTAGCAAACTTGTTTAAAGTCTTGAACTTAAATGAAGCGCATTTGGACTTACAACGCCAAGCTGAATCATTAAGCCGTCCTGAATTACTCAAAGATGAAAACTTTGCCCAGCAATTAATGAACGTGATTTTATCGGCCATGAACTCAATCGGTGTGCTTGAACGTCACCACACCTCTAGCCGTTTGCAGTTACGTGTGAATAACATGAACATTTCGCTAGATCGTTTAGATGAAGCACACGAAGCCTTGCTGACTGAAACCAAGTTACTGATTGACTTAATCACGCAAACACTGACACAGCACCTACAAACTCAAAGTGTTGCAGATTTAGAGCATACTTCAGCGCAAATTCGTGAAGTTGCAGGGGCAATGTTGTTCTTGAATGCTGAAAGTGGTCAAAAAGCACTGAAAGTATCTGCAGATTTTGTGCATGCACAAGTTGAAGCAGGGCAAAACTTAACAGCTGAACAGGTCAACAATATCTTAGATACGCTTGCCAGTGCAGATATGCTGATTGACAATTTAAAGAACAAACAACCTGTTCTGCAAAGCATGTTTAAGGTAGCATTGGACAATAGTGAAAAATTGAAAACTGTAGCCTAATGACTGAACTCTCACTTGCATATATTTTTCAGCAACAACAACTTTTGGTCGATGAAAACTTCCAATTACCACGTGTGGAAAAGTTGGCAAGTGATTTAAGTTTTAGCTCGGGTGATCAAGTGATTGCCCGAGATCTACTTGAAGATGAATCTATCCCTGAAGGCTTTCAACTGGTTCCAATCCGACAACTTTTACAAGTCTGGAACACCCAACAGTTTGAACAAGCTAGCCGTGCCATTCAGTTACTCGAATGGCGTCGCAATCATAAATTCTGCAGCCATTGCGGTCATAAAACCGAAGTCCATGCGACTCAATATGCCATGGTCTGCCCTGCTTGTGGCTATCACCAATATCCGCGCGTAAATCCATGTGTCATTACCGTGATTACTCGTGGTGAAGATGAAGTCTTATTGGCGCGTAATGCACGCAATAAACTGCCCATTTACGGTTTAATCGCAGGCTTTGTTGAAGTGGGTGAAACACTCGAAGAAGCAGTACGTCGTGAAACTTTTGAAGAAGTTGGCGTACAACTTAAAAATATTCAGTATCTTGCCAGCCAGCCGTGGCCTTTTCCAAGTAACTTAATGATCGCCTTTAAAGCTGAATATGCAGGCGGTGAAATTCAGTTACAGGAAGAAGAAATTCGTGATGCACAGTTCTTTAAGTTTGATCAACTGCCTGATATTCCATTTAAAGGCAGTATCGCCCATGCCATGATTATGCATGTGACCCAAGGCACGCCTGTGGCAGATGACACCAAAGCTTGGCTATAAGTCTAATTCGCAATCTTGCATTTAAAAAACCGTTGCACCCCATAAGCTGCAACGGTTTTTTTAATTACCATTTTCCACAGAAGATCAATCAACATCACGCATCTTTAAGTGCCTGATCTAAAGCACGCATAATTTGGCGTTTGGTCGCAAAGAAACGACTAAACAAACTCGACACCGATGCCATAACACTGACATGCCCTGTTTTTGGAATGACAATAATTTCACTATGATTGCCATATTTCTTTAATACGTGGTCGAAGTCTGTGGCATTACTTGCCCCCACAATTTGATCTTTTTCTGCCACCAATAAATAGTGTTTGACTGAATTCGGCTCTACAAAATAATACGGCATCACATCCTGATACGGCACCTCTTGATCAAAGGCATCGGCACATAGCGGATCATCCTTATAATCAAAATGATAAGGCCCTGCTAAGCCAATAATGGCACGGATGTGATCTTTACAGCTTAAAGCATACGGCTGCGGATGGTACAACAAGGACATCACATTAAACGCCCCTGCTGAATGCCCCATCAACACCACCTGTGCCGTAGAAATACCCAGTTTGTGTTGCTGCTGAGTCAAGTAATTCAGTGCAAGGGTTAAATCATCAATATAGGTGGGAAAAATATGCTGTGGCGCGAGCTGATAGTTCATCACTGCGACATCAAAGCCTTCTTTGGCAAATGCTTCGCCCACAAAGCGATAATCCTGCTTATCGCCACGTGACCATGCCCCGCCATGCACAAAGACCATGAGTGGACGCTGCGGGCGTGGTGTTGTAGTGCGGTACAAATCCAGACGATGTCGCGCGCGTAAACCATAAGCAATATTACTTTGAACGGTATAACCCTGACGTGGGGTTAAACGGTTCAGCGCATAGCTGCCCAAACTATACAGGCGAAATTCTTCATAAATACGTTTCGCCTGTTCTAAAGTTTTATTCAGTTGTTTAAACCAGTGTTCCACATTATTGAACATGCGTCGGTTCAACCTGATCTGGGTCAATCGCGACTGGCGTTTGTGTTTCTGGAGCAACCACTGGGCTGACAAAGTTCGCGTTGTTGCTCGGCTGTAGCTCAATATTATCAATTAGGGTAATAATTTTAGTGACATTGCCCACTTGTTGTAGCACTTGGTTTAAATCCTGCAATTCTGCATTGTTCAAACGTCCCATCACATATAACACGCCATCTTCGGTATGAATACGCACTTTGCTGTCTGACACCACAGGCGCTTTCATAATCAAACCACGGGTATTTGCAGTGACCGTGGTGTCCTGCATAATGGTGCTATAGCTGATTTGATTACCCACTGTAATATAATTATGGATGGTTTTTACATCACTCATGGCACGCACATTGTCTTCTGCTAATTGTTTTAAATGGGCGTCAGGCACTTGCCCTGTCAACAACACATTGCCATGAAAACTTTCTATATTGACACGTGATTGTTTAAAACGTGAATCCAGTTTATATAAATTAATTTTTGCAGTACGTTCAATAGAGTTATCTATAAACACTTGCCCAAGTGAGCGTGCACCACTTTCTGTACCCACTGGCGCAGTGCCTGTGCCACTTGAAATAAAACTTGCACAACCCGATAAACTTGCTACACACAGCAAGGTCACTGCAATACGCTTGAACACTCAGCAAGACTCCTATTATTTTCTTTCAATTCTGGCTTGTGCTGTGCATTTCATCCTTAGATTTGCACGATCAACAATACACCGACTGATGCTTTTGCTTTAAATTTCACTCAAAGATTAATCAAGTCTGCATCAAAAGTAAAAGCATTTTCAATCCATTGCAAATCATACGGGAATTTGGAAAAGTCTTGCTGTACTGTTTTTGCAAATTGCCGAGAAAAATCAAAGCAAATCACATCAAAACGACAATAATATTCTGAATAGTGTGGATATTCTGTTAAAAACTGCAGGGCAGTTTTCATAATTTTACGCTGCTTGGATGCAGACACCACTTCGTAGGCTTTGCCATAGCCAGTTTGCGAACGCGCTTTAACTTCTACAAAAATCAGTTGTTCTGCTTGAATAAAAATACCATCTATTTCACCAAAAACACTGTGATAATTCTGCTCCAGCATACGCCAACCGTGTTGATGTAAATATTGCCAAGCCGTCTGCTCTGCCCATGTGCCAATGCTTTGCTGCAGTGTTTTTTGATTCATGCTATATCCGATTTTTTTTATTTTGTTATGGTGCGCAATCGTAGTATTCGCTGAAGTGCGATGACGCGAGTTTCACACGCCAGACTGCAATTCAGGTAGAATAAGCGCTTGGTCTGTAACTTGTATCAGACGCAAGCCAATACTGCTGTTGTTTCGTGTTCCATCATTTTTATTTTAGTTTGCTATTTCCCACGGAGAAAACTCAATGAGTGCCCAGTTATTTGTTGTTGCTACCCCAATTGGTCACTTAGATGATATGAGCTACCGTGCAATTGATGTGCTCAAATCGGTCAGCCTAATTGCCGCTGAAGATACCCGCACCTCTGCACAATTAATGAAACATTTTAATATTTCAACTCCGCTTACAGCCTGCCATGAACACAACGAAAGCAACAAGATTGATATTTTAGTCCAAAAATTACTCAATGGCGAAGACATGGCGCTCATTAGCGATGCAGGTACACCACTGATTAGCGACCCAGGTTTTAAACTGGTTCGTGCAGCACAAGCCAATGGTATTCGTGTGATTCCTGTGCCGGGTGCATGTGCAGCCATTGCAGCGCTCAGTGCGGTTGGCTTACCAAGTGATCGCTTTAGTTTTCAGGGATTTCTCGCTTCTAAACAGTCACAGCGATTACAACAACTTGAAAAGCTAAAAGATGAAACCCAAACCCTGATTTTTTATGAAGCACCACATCGAATTTTAGATTCAGTCAAAGATATGGCTGCCGTGTTTGGTGCAGATCGCCCTGTTGGCTTTGCCCGTGAAATCACCAAAACCTTTGAAACCATTAAAAAAATGACTTTAGGTGAATTGGCTGAATTTATCGCAGCAGATCATCATCAACAAAAAGGTGAAATTGTATTGGTGGTGGGGGGAGCGAGCGAAGAAAAAGACATGGAACAAGAAAAATTAGATCAATTATTGCAGCGTTTGTTGCAAGATTTATCGGTAAAAGCAGCATCACAATTGGCGGCTGATCTAACAGGGATTAAAAAGAAAATTGCCTATCAACGTGCGTTGGAATTAAGCCAAGCAGCTGAATAAGCCGATTGAGCAATAACAGTGATGACGATCATCGCGCATAAAAAAAGCATCACCCTTTATACAAGGTGATGCTTTTTTATGTTGAAGGTATAAGCATTAGAGCAGCCTGCATAGTAAGCATCCCGCCCTAACTCACTCAACAGTTCAACGAATAAATTCAATCAACAAGTTCAGCAAGCACGTTCAACAGATTAGTCGCGCGCAGACTCATCTGGTGGCACTTCGGTAATTTTTCCGCCACGCGCCAAGAATGCAGCCACTTCATCTTCCAATGCCTGACGCTGTTTTAGTTTGGCAGTTACAGTGAGAGTTTCTGCTTCTGCAAGATCACCATCTACAGCACCTTCTTCTGATTCTGCTGCACCTTTTTCAGCCGCTTTCGCTTCATCTTCGTCTACAGTTGAATCTTCTACATCATCGTAATCGTTCATGTCCGTCATCTTAATCTCCCCACAAATGACTTCAATTTAGTCCAAGTGAAAACTGGTTATGAATTACGATGAAATTTAGCAATCTCTTGGCCTTTCGCATAGAGTCTAGATTAAAAAAAACGTATCTTTTTTAACCAAATTCGTAATCAGGTATGTATGACCGTACAAAAAACGACTGTTTTGCTTTAAACCGCGTAGCGTGTGTCTTTAAGCAGGCTTAATCCACTGGCTTGTGACATAAAGGCATCTTTTAACGCAGGCAGCTGCTCCACCTGTTTTAAACCAAAGTTACGTGCCCACACCACAGGGAATAAAGTGGTGGTTTCCATCCAGCCAATCGCAGACATACTATGCATCATGGCATCATTTTGTCCTTTACGACGATGCTCGTAACGCTTTAAAGTTTGCTCATGCGCCCAAACACCACGTTTGAAATCATGCAACAACACATCGCACAGTACGGCTGCATCCAGACAACCAATATTCACGCCCTGCCCTGCAAGCGGATGAATTACATGCGCGGCATCACCAATAAGTGCCAAACCATCTTGCACATAACGCTGCGCTGCACGTGCTTTCAGTGGGAAAATAGCACGTGGGGTTGCCTCTAAGACTTCCCCAAGCATGTGATGACTTTCACGAGTCAAAAGTTGGGTAAAGTCGTCATCATTCAGTTTGGCATATTCTTCGGCATAGTCATCAGGCAAAGTCCAAACAATCGACTGCCAATGCCCTTCCTGCTCGGCGTGTAAACTTGCCATCGGTAAATAGGCCAAAGGACCAGTTTCTAAGAAAATTTGACGTGCAACATGCTGATGCGGCTGCGCAGTACGAATTGCACAGGTTAGACCTGCCTGACGATAATCCAACACATCAAAATCAATAAAGGCTTGTTCGCGCACAAAGGAGTTAGCACCATCTGCGCCAATGACTAGCTTAGTCTGTAATTGTGTACCATCGGCCAAATAAATGTGCCAAACGCCAACACCACGCTCTAAACGGGTCACTTTGACTTGCGTTCGATAATCTTGCACTTGTTGCAACATTTGCTGCTGAATCGCTAGATTTAAAATGCTTGGCTCGACCATTGAACCCAGAACCTGCTCAATAGCGGGTGTACGTTCGTTACTTGCCCCAAAGTTAATTTCGCCATAGCCATTTTTATTCCAAACCTGCATGCCGCTATACGGCATATGTCGCGCCAGTTTAGACCAGACATTGACTGTTTTTAACAGGTGGATGGTGGCCTGACTTAAAGCCAATACACGCGGATTGGCAACTGCAAGGGTTTTCTCTGCATCTAAAATAGGTGCGGCATCTAAAACTGTAGCCTGCACACCCCCTTGTGCCAATAAAAGTGCAGTTAAGCCTCCCACCAAGCCGCCACCAATAATGACGACATCTAACACTTGCGTTTGTTGATTTGCTGTGATCATGCTTTTAACCCCATGGCATAATTGGCGACCAAAGGTTTAATGCCTGGAATGGTATCAAACGCGACTAAGCCTGTATTACGCATAAATTTCAGGATTGGGTTTTGATTGCTAAATCCACGTACCACGCTGTCACAGAATTTAATGACTCGCTGTTGATCTTTCAAACGCGATTGTTCATAGTCACGCAGCATTGCAGCATCGCCTAAATCTGCTGACTGTGCCGCCTGTTCGGTGAGATAACGCAATAATACGTAAGCATCTCGCATACACAAGTTAAAGCCCTGCCCTGCGACTGGGTGAATGGTATGCGCTGCATTACCCATCAGTACAACGCGACCAACCGCCTGTTTTTCTGCCAGAACTTGTGACAATGGAAAACTAAAACGACGTCCTGTTTTTTCAAACTTCCCTGCACGATCACCATAGGCTTGTTGCAAGGCATTTAAAAAGTGTTGATCATTTTCATCGCCCATCCATTCATGTTCTGTACCTTTTGGCACAGGCCACACCACAGAACGGCGATATTCACCTGGCAGGGGCAGCAACGCCAAAGGCCCTAAGTGACTAAAACGCTCAAAACCCACATGCGCATGCGGCTTGGAGGTTTGCACTGTGGTCACAATCGCTACTTGGTCATAATCATGTTCCGATGCACCAATGCCCAAGGCTTTACGGCAGAAAGAATCACGACCATCGGCAGCAATCAGTAGTTTGGCAGCAAGCTGTAATTGTTCCTGACCACGTACCGCTTCAATATAGGCAAAATCTGCATCTTGTTTAAGACTGGTGACCTGCACACCATCAATCAATTCAATCAAAGGTTGTTTACGCACTTCGGTCAGTAACACCCGACCTAACCATGCATTTTCAATCACCTGACCAAAGCTTTCGACTTTTTCTTGTTCGGCCAATAAACGTGCCTTGCCAAAACTACCTTGTTCGGTAATTTGAACTTCTAAAATAGGCGTAGCATGTTCTTGCAAGGCATCCCATAAACCTAGCTCTTGGTAAATTTGTACGCTGCGACGCGACAAGGCACTGTTACGTGCATCAAAACTGGAATGATACGGCGCAAGGTTAGCATCGTCATAATTGGGGTATTGAATCGCTTCTAGCAACTTTACTGCAATGTTTGACTTAGCCAACATCAAGGCTAAGCTTAGCCCGACCATACCACCGCCTACAATGATCACTTCTTGTTGCATGCCTTGATCCTTTTTATGAGGTATTCGACTTCAAAAGATTCAATCGAAATACGTATAATCTGTAATGGATTTTATCTTACCGCAAAGTCATTTATTTTTATAATGAATTAGTGTTGAAGCTATGGAAGATGATTAGACTTCTTGCAAATGTCCAATTCAAACTATAATTATTAGTCCCTCATCTTCTTGCTCCGAGCCATGTATGACACAAGAGAAGATAAATTCAATACTTAGTATTATTGATGGCTGATGATTGATTTTAGAATAAGCTCAACGATAAAAATGATCTCACATAATGGTTATTATACAAACTATCTTTGTAATGCATATTGCATTACAATATTTCCATACATTCAATAACTGAGAGAAGTGATGGCTACTGTTAATTTCAGGGTCGATGAAGCCCTTAAAGAAAAATCTTATTCAATCCTTAAAGAACAAGGTATCTCACCTACCGATTTCTTTACCAATATTCTTGAATATGTGGCAACGACTGGAAAGCTTCCAGTACAGAAAGCGTTGCTTTCAGAAGAAGATGCTGAACTATTGGCACTTGTCCGTAAACGCATGAATGATCCTAAAGAGATGTTCGAGGAAGTCACATTAGATGACTTATAAACTTTTACGTCACAAGGACTTCACTGCAGAATGGGAAAAGCTTCCGAGTGCTATCCGCGACCAATTCAAGAAAAAATTAGCCAAAGTCATTGAGCAGCCACATATTCCAAAGAACATGCTTAAAGGTGATCTTGCTGGCTGCTATAAAATCAAATTATTAAAAGCGGGTGTCCGACTTATTTATCAGGTCAAGGATGATCAGGTCGTTATTTTGCTCATTACCGTTGGAAAGCGTGCTGATAACATTGTTTATGATGAAGCAAAAAAGCGGATCAAAGACTAAAAATTATTTACATACTCAAAATTTACACGCGCTTTCTAATAAAAAAGCTGATCACTTGACCAGCTTTGATTAGACCCAATTAAGCAGATTTAGCTTTTGCCATCAATGCTTCAATCTCTTCTACGGTTTTCACCACTTTTGAAGTCAG
Organism: Acinetobacter sp. YH12205; assembly: GCF_013418125.1. NCBI lineage: Bacteria > Pseudomonadati > Pseudomonadota > Gammaproteobacteria > Moraxellales > Moraxellaceae > Acinetobacter > Acinetobacter sp. YH12205. The sequence continues at coordinate 95,404 of NZ_VPCQ01000003.1, forward strand.
ATTCAATGGCCCGTTCGCAGTCGCAACAATATCATCTTCAATACGGATACCTATACCACGCCATTTAGCATCTACCGTTTCATCATCGGGTGCAATGTATAGACCCGGTTCAACGGTCACCACCATACCTTCTTCATAAACACGCCAGTCTTCACCGTGTTTATAGCTACCGACATCATGCACATCCATACCCAACCAATGCCCTGTACCGTGCATATAAAACTGGCGATAACTTTCCGAAGCAATAATTTCTTCTAAATTGCCCTGCATAATGCCTAGATCAAGCAAACCTTGCACCAAAATACGCACCGCAACATGGTGTGGCTCTTTATAAGAGTTACCAATTTGCACAGCTTCAATTGCAGCAATTTGCGCATCCAATACAATGTTATACAGTGCTTTTTGTTCTGGACTGAATTGACCATTCACGGGAAAAGTACGGGTAATATCTGAGGCATAGCACTGATATTCACAGGCAGCATCAATCAGGACTAAATCGCCATCTTTAAGCACTTTATCATTTTCGACATAATGCAAAATGCAGGCATTTTCACCACCACCAACAATACTGTTATAGGCAGGTACGCAGCCATTTTTACCAAAAATATAATTCAGTTCAGCTTCTAGCTCATATTCCATCATGCCTACTTTTACTGTTTGCATAGCACGAATATGCGCTTCTGCACTAATATTTGAGGCAATTTGCATCAACTCCAATTCAGACTCAGTTTTATGCAAACGCATTTCATCCAGCAAACGATCTAACTGAACAATTTTAGCAGGTGCAGTATTGCCTTGACGATGTTGTGCATCGGCTTGTTGGTTCCATGCCGCAACACGTACATCAAATTCAGTCTGCTGCCCTAAACGATAATACAACGTGTCTTTATTGACAATTTTGGCGATGATTTCTGCATCTAATTGCGCAATTTCAAAAGACTCATCTGCCTCAAACAACTCAATTGCGCCTTCTAGCCCTGCACGATAACCATTCCAGATTTCCATTTCACGGTTACGTTCACGGCAGAACAACGTGTAGGTATAACCTTCATCAATTGATTCATAGGTTTCAATCACCGCAACTGCTTCAGGTTCGGCAAAACCTGTTAAATAGAAAAAACTGCTGTCGGCACGATATTTATAATCTGCATCACGATTACGCATTGCCACAGGACTGGTTGCAATAATTGCGACACTATTAGGCCCCATCAGTTCTGCAAGTTGATCACGACGTTCTTTAAATTCGACTTGAGTCAGTTTTTTCATAAATACGGTCTACACATATAAAATGATGAAAATATGATTGTTGTAATGACTTAAAGCACCTTACACCGACTTAACTTAGGCACACAACGCCCGATTAACTCGGACGGTGTGGCGTAAACATTTCAACAACAGTACTTGCGTTTTGTGTTGTTTGTACGGTTTGTTGACGCGACTTAGCATGTAAGTTTTGCAATAAAGAGCTTTCTTCTACAGGCACTTTTTTACGTCCTACAGATAAACTCACAGGAATCAAACGTACAAATTCATACAATTCCTGATAGCTTTCTTCGCCTTCTTCATCATTGTCTGAATCTTCAAATTCAACCGCAGCGACATCTTGTAAATGCTCAATCAGTTCGATTTCATCTGAACGAATATGCCCAGAAGCTAAACCAAACCCAAGCACGACGCCTGCACACCAATCCGCCAAAGCTTGCACACGTTCTTGTAAAAGATGTTCATCATCTGGCAACAACGGCAAATAATCCAACTCATCTTCAGACAAAGCATGTGCGACATCTTCCGATTCATCGGTTAAAAGTGACAGTGCGGCTGGCTCTAATTCTGGCACATTGAGGGTTTCTAAAATCTGCTGCCACTCGGTTTCAGTTGGTGCATTTGTCACACAAACTATACCTGTCAGCAAGCCATGTAACTCACTTGGGCTTGAAATTTCTTCAATGTTAGAAAAATTGCGGAACCATTCCGACCAACCTGAAATATCGTCTTGCATTCGTTTATCCAATCTCTATACTTCGTATATATTACCTTTGTTTGCAATACTGTGCGACCACGATATGTTAGAAGAATTACAGCGTCTACAAGCGTATATTGGTGTTTTAAAAACACGAATTAATCATTATGAAAGTGAAAATGCCGCCCTCAGCACAGCCAAGCAAACTGCTGAGGAACAGCATCATGCTCAAATTGTTCAAAGAAACGGCATCATTACTGCCAAGCAAGATGAAATTGAGAATCTGACTGAGCAATTAAGCAGCACGCAAGCGCAATTACAGCAGTTAAATCAAGATGCGACAGCACTGGCAGACCGTTACAGTCGTTTGGAAAAAAGCTGTACTGATTTGAAAAACCGCTTTCAGGAAATTTTGGCTGAGCGCAATGAATTACGCATTTTAAAAGAAAAAATGCTGAATGATCAGCGTTTAAATCAGCACGAAATTCAGACACTCAAACAAGAACGTGAAAGATTGTTACAAAAAAATGAGCATGCAAAAGCCAAAGTGGAAGCCATTATTCAGCGTCTTGCAATTTTAGGTACAGCTCAAGATCATCATGCGCAAGAAATTCAACAACTTGCCCACCCTGCCGAAGTGAGTGAGGAAGGTTAATATGTCAGTTCAAATTCCAATTGATTTACGTGTTTTAGGACATAGTTTCCGTTTAGCCACAACTGAAGAAAAAAGAGAAGATTTAGAGCGTGCGGCACAATTATTGAATGAACGCTATGATGAGTTTCGTCGTAAAGCGCCCAATATGGAACCGAGCAAACTGATTATTGTGGTGGCTTTAGAGTTGATGCAAGAGGTTCTTTCTATGAATAAATCTTTGCAGCATTATGAGCATTGTGAGCGTTTACTCAGCACCATTTTGCAAGAAGTTGAAGCCCTTACTTAAGTGGTGTTTTTTTGACTTAAGTTTGCATAAAGGCTATGCAAACAAGCTCTATCTTTATAGTTAATTCGTGAACATGAGTTGCCAAGCAACTGAGATGGGTTATACTAATTCTAACTCTGAGGTGTTCGCCAGCGAGTCTATATCCCTGCCGATACTTTAATCTTAGGATTGTGTTCTGCATATTTAGAGCGTATGCCCATCTCGTATGGGAAACCCAGCAAGTATGCGTCGCGTCCGCCTTGAACTTTTTCGGGTTCAGGGTAACGACATGCAGCGGCATCTTCGGAGCTATTTATTTTTAAATATCTAAAAATAAAATGTCTAAAAAATATAAAATCGTTTAGAAAAATGTATCAGCAGAAACCTTAAACCGCTCAGACAGCGCTTTAATATGACGAATATTCAACTGGCGTTTGCCGCTTAAAATCTCCGAAATCACAGATTGAGTTGCAACCTCTGCCAAGTCAGATTGACCTAATCCATGTTGCGCCATCAAAAAAGCTAAAGCAGCACGACCATCTCCATGAGGAATAGGCAGGTGTTCATTTTCATAAACAGAAACCAAGTCACCGAGTTGATGAATCAGCCCCATTAAAGGATGCGTTTCATCATCACCAACAATATCTAAAAGCTCATCTAAAGCCTCGACAAGTGCATGAAAATCTTTTTCATTTTCTGGTTTACTCAGCAAAGGAGCAACGTAGTGCCAGTGATCTACAGCCTGTTTAATCATTGCGTTCATACTAATCCTCCTTCCAATGACCTTTGTCATATTCTTTATGGGATAACACATGACGAATATACACACGCTTTGCCTGATACATCACAACAGCAATAAGTCGAATCTTATTCCCACCAATATCGAATACATGAAACTTTCCAACTTTATCAACTGCTGGAAATAACTGCTTCATTTCGGCAAAGTCTTTCGGATCATTTGCCTTAATAATTCGATACCAACCATCGAGTGCTGTTTCAGCCTGTGGCCACTTGTGCATTGCCTCTATAATTCTAGCGTGGGTGATCACATGCATAATATTTTATCGCATTTTGCTATAAATCAAGTATAAACTGATTATCGCATATTGCAATATTTTATAGCGAATTAAACAAACTCAGTTTCACCAACTTGATGATAGTGACGATTAAAATAAACCAACGCCTGATCTTGTTGATTTTTTTGAATAGCAACAATTGGGCAAATAAAAATAGTATGCGTCCCCACTTCTTGAATTTGTGAAATTTCACAATCAAAACTGACCAATGCATTTTTTAATATAGGAGCACCTGTTTCCAAAGCTGCCCATTCAGCCTGCTTAAAACGCTCATCGGAACTCAATTTTGATGAGGCAAATGCATTAGAAAGATGTTCTTGTTCTGCATTTAGCACATTCACACACAGCACTTTATTCTCTAAAAAACTGAGATGAGAACGCGATGATTTGTTCATACACACCAATAATGTTGGCGGTGTATCTGTCACGCTACATACCGCAGATGCAGTAAAACCATGACGTCCTGCATCTCCCATTGTCGTCACTACATTGACTGCACTTGATAAGAAAGACATTGCATTTTTGAAGTCTGTTGCTTTAACCATCACCGTATTCCAACACTCAACTTTTTTAGAAAGTTCAAAGGATGCTTTTTGCCTGAAAAAGCATCCCTGATTCACTTAACTTAAATTCACTTGGCTTGAATTCACTTCGCCTGATCGAACGCTTAACTAGATAATTCTTGGCGAATAATCTTCGTACCAGCAGCCAAAGCCTGTAACTTGCCTCGTGCAACCTGACGACTCAATGGTGCCATTCCACAGTTAGTCGATGGGTACAACTTGTTAGCATCGACAAATTGCAATGCTTTGCGCAATGTATCTGCAACTTCATCGGCTGTTTCAATCGTATTCGTTGCGACATCAATCGCACCCACCATCACCTTTTTACCACGGATAAGTTCAAGCAAATCCATCGGAACACGTGAGTTGTGACATTCCAGTGAGATAATATCCAAATTAGACTGCTGTAGTTTTGGGAAAACTGCTTCGTATTGACGCCATTCTGAGCCGAGTGTTTTTTTCCAATCGGTATTGGCTTTAATGCCATAGCCATAGCAAATATGCACGGCTGTTTCACATTTCAAACCTTCTAACGCGCGCTCTAATGTTGCCACGCCCCAGTCATTCACCTCATCAAAAAACACATTAAACGCAGGTTCATCAAACTGGATGATATCCACGCCTGCTGCTTCAAGTTCACGCGCTTCCTGATTCAGGATTTTGGCAAATTCCCACGCCAGTTTTTCACGGCTCTTGTAGTGCGCATCGTATAAAGTATCAATCATGGTCATAGGACCAGGCAGCGCCCATTTGATGGGTTGATCTGTCAGTGAACGCAGGAATTTGGCATCTTCAACAAAGACTGGTTTTTGCCTAGAAACTGCACCCACCACAGAAGGGACACTGGCATCATAACGATCACGAATTTTGACTGTTTCACGTTTTTCAAAATCGACACCTTCAAGGTGTTCAATAAAGGTGGTGACAAAATGCTGACGGGTTTGCTCCCCATCACTCACAATATCAATCTCTGCTTGCTGTTGTTCATGCAGTGATAGACGTAGCGCATCTTGTTTTGCGTCCAGTAATTCTTGCCCTGTTAATTTCCAAGCTGACCAAAGCTTTTCAGGTTCTGCGAGCCACGAAGGTTTAGGTAAACTGCCAGCCGTTGAGGTCGGTAATAAAATAGCCATTTTGAATCTTCTATCTGTATTTTAAGTTAAGCAACACGTTCTTGATTGGCAGCATGTAGCGGCACGAACTTGGCAGCCCATTGTTCAAGAATATCTTGATAAGGCTTGATAAAGTTTTCTTCAGTCCATTTGCCCTGCTTGACTGCCAACTGACCTCGCTCAACACGGTCATATACAACTTGGGTTAATGAATAATCCTGATAATTCAAACTTGGCTGATAGACCTCGCCTGCAGGTGAGTTGGTGTTATAAATTTCAGGACGATAAATTTTCTGGAAACTTTCCATAGTACTGATGGCACTGATCAACTCAAAATCTGTGTAATCATGCAGTAAATCGCCAGAAAAATAGAACGCAAGCGGTGCATTGCTATTTTCAGGTTTGAAGTAACGCACGGTTAAACCCATTTTTTCAAAATAGTCATCGGTTCTTGAATATTCATCATTTTTATATTCTGTACCTAAGACAGGATGCACATTGGTCGTACGATAATAAGTTTTTGTGGTTGATACGCTCAGGCAAATCACAGGTTGTTTTTGAAACTCAGCTTGGAACACTGCTGAACTGACCAAATGCTGATAAAGCTTGCCATGTAAATCACCAAAACTTTCAGGCTTTTCATTTACTTTGCAGCCTAATGCTGGCAAGACCACACTAAAATCATAATCACGAACATACGATGAAAAACTGTTGCCAATCATGCCTTCAATACGTTCATTTGTTTGATGATCTGTGATCGTACTTTTTAGCATTTCAATGAATGGAAAAGTTTTGCCATTTCCTTCAATATCAATTTCTGCAGAAATAATGTCGATTTCAAGCGAATAACGATCACCTTTTGGGTTATCGCAAGATGCCAGCGAGTTAAAACGATTATTGATCATCGCTAAAGTTCTGCGTAAATTTTCCTGACGGCTTTCACCACGCGCCAAATTTGCAAAATTGGTGGTTAAACGCGTGTTGTTAGCAGGTTCATAGTTTTCGTCAAAACGAATACGTTTAATTGAACAGGTGAATGGCTTTGTCATGATGATCTACTACCCAAATTTAAAAAGTTAAAATTTCTGAATGAGGGTATTTATACTGGAACGACAAAGTGAATAAAAATGATTTAACCTCAGTCCAAAGTGAATTTTATTCACCTTAATTTAAAATATGCAGCAAAACATCTAAAAATGATGGTTTTTCTGTTATCCCTTAAATTTAAAAATTAAAATAAATATTTCAATAACAACAAGTTAAAACCAAAAAATATTTTTATTCCGATAAATATTGAAGAGTATATTTTAGAGGACAGCACATAGTTCATTCAGTAGATTTCAGCCCTGAATGAATGAAACTCAGCTTGAAGTTAGAAAATCTCAGCTTCTGATTGGCTTGGTTTAGCATCTTCGTGATCAAAATGTATTCAGTTGGTCACATCAAAAAACAACGAGAAAAAAATCGGCAGGCAAAAAAATAGGTCAATTCGTCAGTTGACCAATTGACCTTACGATAAGCTCACTCGGAGCTTCTTAGATGATGCAGTTTTATTGAACTTGTGCAGGAAAATCATCTTCTGCCAATGCAGCGGTAATTTGATCTACTGTTGCAGTGCTTTCCACAGTCACAATTTTAGTCGCTAAATCGACTTCAACTTTTGCAGCAGGATCAACATCTTGAATGGTTGCCGTGACACCACGTGCACAACCGCCACAAGTCATATTTTCAATCAATAGTTTCATTGCGAACTCCACACTTCTGCCTTTGTTGAACTGTAGTTTAAAGCTTACCATGCTGGCAAGGTCAAGCCTATTTTGGGCTAAAATTTACTTGACCTTACCATCGTGTCAATCTATATGCTAAACACATCCTCCAAATTATAGAGACGACCATGGACGCAAAACACCCAAATGCCTCTCCCTATCAGGAAACTTTGTCTATAGAAGGCATGACCTGTGCCTCATGTGTCGGGCGTGTCGAAAAAGCCTTAAAAAAAGTCGATGGTGTAGAAAAAGCTGAAGTGAATCTTGCAACAGAAAAAGCACTGATTCACGCATCGCAACCTTTAGACCGTGCACTGCTCATTAAGGCAGTGCAACGTGCAGGTTTTGATGTAGCTGCCATTCAACCAATCGAACTGTCTATTGATGGCATGACTTGTGCTTCGTGTGTAACACGTGTCGAAAAAGCCTTAAAGAAAGTGCCTGGTGTAGAACAAGCCAATGTCAATTTGGCGACTGAACATGCATGGATTCAGCCGAATGCCACTGTTTCTAGCCAAGACCTGATTCGAGCGATTCAAAAAGCAGGTTATGACGCCAAACTGCTGCAACACGACTCTAACGAACAACACGATAAAAAGAATCTGGAACAGCAACAACTGAAACGTGATTTAGTAATTTCACTGATTTTAGCCTTGCCTGTGTTTATTCTGGAAATGGGATCACACATGATTCCTGCCTTTCACATGTGGGTGATGCACAATATTGGGCAACAACAAAGTTGGTTGATTCAATTTGCTTTAACCACATTGGTGCTGCTGTTACCAGGACGTCGTTTTTATCAAAAAGGGATTCCAGCGCTGTTACGTTTTGCGCCTGATATGAACTCTTTGGTGGCTGTGGGAACTTTGGCTGCATACAGTTTTTCATTGGTAGCGACATTTATGCCACAGCTTTTACCAGAAGGCACAGTGCATGTTTATTATGAAGCTGCGGCAGTGATTGTCAGTTTAATTTTGCTAGGGCGCTATTTCGAAGCCAAAGCCAAAGGTCGCACTTCACAAGCCATTCAGCATTTAATTGGCATGCAAGCTAAAACTGCACGTATTCATCGGGATGGTCAAATCATTGAAGTGCCAGTGGCGGAAGTCAGCTCCAATACCATTGTCGAAATCCGCCCGGGTGAACGTATTCCTGTAGATGGTGAAGTAGTCGAAGGTCATAGTTATATAGATGAATCGATGATTACAGGTGAACCTGTTCCTGTGGCAAAACAAGTGGGCAATCAAGTTGTAGGCGGTACCATCAACCAAAATGGCACACTAAATATTCGTGCTACTGCCATTGGTGAAGCTTCGGTGTTGGCGCAAATTATTCGCATGGTCGAGCAAGCGCAAGGCTCTAAATTACCTATTCAAGCCTTGGTGGATAAAGTGACCATGTGGTTTGTACCTGCCGTGATGTTATTGGCTGCACTTACTTTTATTGTGTGGTTTATTTTTGGCCCAGAACCTACCCTAACCTTTGGTTTAGTCAATGCAGTCGCTGTTCTAATTATTGCCTGCCCATGTGCGATGGGTTTAGCCACACCGACTTCAATTATGGTGGGAACAGGTCGTGGCGCAGAAATGGGCGTGCTGTTTCGTAAAGGCGAAGCTTTGCAGCTTTTGCAAGATGTTAAAGTGGTCGCGGTGGATAAAACAGGAACGCTCACCGAAGGCAAACCAACATTAACCGATTTTCATGTGCAATCGGGTTTTGATGCAGATCAGGTCTTTGCACTTTTGGCATCGGTAGAAGCGAAATCTGAGCATCCCATTGCACTGGCGATTGTGCAAGCTGCAACAGAAAAGCAAGTCAGTTTACTGCCTGTGACCGAGTTTGACAGCATCACAGGTTCAGGTATTGAAGCACTGGTGAATGGTCAACGTATTCAGATTGGTGCAGACCGTTATATGCAACAAATTGGGCTAGATGTTAGCGCTTTTAATGCAGAAGCTGCACGTTTAGGACAAGAAGGCAAAACACCCATTTATATGGCGATTGATCAACAACTGGCAGCCATTGTTGCCGTTGCAGACCCAATTAAAGACACGACTTTTGCTGCTATTGCGGCGTTGCATCAACTGGGTTTAAAAGTGGCGATGATTACGGGAGATAACCGACATACGGCTCAGGCAATTGCTGCACGTTTACAGATTGATCATGTGGTGGCCGAGGTTTTACCTGAAGGCAAGGTCGATGTTGTACGTGAATTACAACAGCAATTTGGACGTGTGGCTTTTGTGGGTGATGGTATTAATGATGCCCCTGCTTTGGCACAAGCCGATGTTGGAATTGCGATTGGTACAGGTACAGATGTTGCGATTGAAGCAGCCGAAGTTGTATTGATGTCGGGCAATTTACAAGGTGTGCCCAATGCTATTGCTTTGAGTAAAGCCACTATCCGCAATATTCGTCAAAATCTATTTTGGGCATTTATTTATAATATTGCCTTGATTCCAATTGCTGCAGGCGTGCTATACCCGTTTGCAGGTATTTTGCTCTCGCCTATTTTTGCTGCAGGCGCGATGGCATTATCTTCAGTGTTTGTATTGGGTAATGCGCTCCGCTTAAAATATTTCCAAGCAGCACAGGTTTAAATGCAACACACAAAGGGTTTAGAAGATTGTTCTACGCCCTTTTTATGAGAGAAGTCACATGAATATTGGTCAAGCCTCTAAGCTATCGGGTATTTCCAGCAAAATGATTCGTTATTATGAGCAAATTGGTTTGCTGGATAGCGCCAAACGCTCTGCTTCGGGTTATCGGATTTATTCTGAGCAAGATTTAAAAACTTTGTCTTTTATTAAGCATGCACGGGATTTGGGTTTCTCTTCTGAGCAAATGAAAGAATTGCTAGGTTTATGGAAAAATGCTGACCGACAAAGTGCAGAAGTAAAGCAGCTCACACTTAAACATATTGAAACCTTAAAACAGAAGATTGCGCAATTACAGGAAATGGCGAACTGGCTACAAAGCTCTGCAGATCATTGCTCTGGGGATGAGCAGGCAGATTGTGTGATTTTGAAGGATATTGAGTTGGGGAAGTGATTTGGAATTAAGCCTCCCCCCATTCAAACGAGACCTGACAGTTATCCACTTGTTAGAAACCATTGTTGTATCTGTCAGCTTAAATTTGACTTAGGAAATCTACATCCCTATCTTTTTTAATACATAGCATAAAAAAAATCACACTTTGGGGAAGTGTGGGGGGAAACTTTGAATATCTGTTACTTTATGGGAGCGTATTATATATAAAAACAATTTGAATTAGTGAGCATTCTATATAATTTACGAGATAAATTTAACACTTTTTAAGAATCTCTCCAATAAACTGCACAACAATCAAGTTTTAGCACTATTCATTACGCATATTTTAGCGCGGTAATTCATACCCTTTTTCATTAATTAAACGAACCGCAGCATCACAGACTTCTGCATCATAAATTGTACCGTGTCCACGTATGACTTCTGCAAGTGCGACATCTACCCCTAATGCGAGGAGAAATAAATGACTTTAAGTCAAATACGTCTGGCGATACTAAGTCACGAGATAATTTAGGCATACTTTACCCTGCACCCAACCGATGAATGGTTTTTAGACTGACTTCGCTCACTACAGGTACCACAATATTCTGAAAAGACATCACGATATTTCCTATTTACTTGCAAGCCTGATTGAATCAATCTCTTTTATCATCTTACAAGCTATTGATCATTTTTTAAGGCATTTAAAGGTTGAAATTTAAGGAAATTTTATAAAAAACTCCAAGCTCAAACTCAAAAACCACATTACGACTTCATCTATTTTGTGAAATACCTCTCATTTTTAAACGATAAATTTTTTAGAATGATTTATGCTATATCACACATCAATAAACGAAAATTGAATAACAAGAGAGTTTGATCTATGCCACATTCTTACCACCTCGAAAAACACTATATTGAACGGTCTGGATGGTTACGTGCTGCAGTATTGGGTGCGAACGATGGGATCATTTCTGTGACCAGTTTGGTCGTGGGGATGGCAGCCAGTGGTGCATCTTCTCAAACATTGTTAATTACCTGTATTGCAGGCTTAATTTCGGGCGCTGCTTCTATGGCAGCAGGTGAATATATTTCGGTGAAATCTCAACAAGACATTGAACAAAATGACCTTGCGATGGAAGCACGCGAATTAAAACTCAATCCAGAGCATGAACTAAAAGAACTCACCAATATTTATATGATTCGTGGTTTAGATGCCGAATTGGCAGAACAAGTTGCCATACAACTGACTGCTCACAATGCTCTAGATGCCCATGCCCGTGACGAAATTGGTATTTTAGAACACACCTCAGCGCAGCCATTTATGGCAGCTTTTTCATCGGCATTGGCATTTACTGTAGGTTCATTATTCCCGTTGGTGTCTATTTTACTCTTACCTGAACATCTGTTAGACAAAGGCGTGATGTTGGTCGGTGTAATCAGTCTAGGGGTTATGGGTGCGCTTGCCAGCTATGTCGGTGGCGCAAGTATGTGGAAAGGTGCATTGCGTGTCATGATCTGGGGTATTGTCGCCATGGTATTCAGTGCGTGGATTGGTTCAATGTTCCATGTCGCTGTGGCTTAAAATCTAGAAAACTCAGTATAAAAATCTGCCCTATCTTTGGATAAAAATATGTTCAGAGATAGGGCAAGCTTCAGAAATAACATGAATGAACAGCTTATCCATGCAAAGTTTATATCTCTAAAACTTCTATCTTCAAAGTTAATCAAATAAAACTACAACAGATTCAGCCCACAATTTTAAGTCAGTTTTAAGTTTCAAATTTTAAACTAAAGCATCTTAAAGTCTTTTGAATCATTGACAATGTCTAAGCAGCCCGAATCACCACTTGCTCCATCTATCTTTGCCCGACTACGCTTTTGGCAAAAACCGATTTCTTTATTCTATTTCAATCTACTGCTTGCCCTATGGTTAGGCTTGGTATTGAACTATGGATTTTATGAGAAAATTCAACAATTCACACCTTATCAGGGCATTAAAGCCATAGGCTTATTGATTGCAACTGTGATCGTCATCGTATCGGCGTATCATCTGTTGCTGCAATGGCTAAACTGGCGTTGGAATGCCAAAATATTAGCCAGTATTTTGATTGTAGTCGGTGGATTCAGCGCTTATTTTGTTAATAGCTTGGGCGTAGTGATTACCGCAGACCAAATTCAAAATATGCTGCAAACCGATGTACGTGAAGTACGTGATCTTTTGTCTGTACGCTTAGTGGTTTGGAGTGTGCTGTTTGTACTATTGCCATTGGTCTTGGTGTGGTCTGTTAAAATTCAGCCGACTCATTTTGCCCGTCAATTACTGCAAAAGACTTTAGGCAGTGTAGTTTCGATTGTGCTGATTTTGGGTTTATTGTTCTGTTTTTATGTGGATTATGCTGCAATCTTCCGCGAGCATCGTGATTTAAAAGGCATGCTTTCTCCACAAAATGCGATTGCCTCTAGTCTATCGTATTATAAAAAGAAAGCACCCAAACAGAATTTGCCGCTGCTGCGCTATGGTGAAGATGCACATTTAATTCAACGTGCGCAAACAGGCACAGCACCCAAAATTATGCTGTTGGTGGTTGGTGAAACTGCACGTGCCGAAAGCTTCTCGCTGAATGGCTACGCAAAAAATACCAACCCTGAACTCTCTAAGCTGCCTGTGATTAATTTCACTCAAGTCAGCTCTTGTGGTACAGCCACGGCTGTTTCTGTGCCGTGCATGTTCTCGGGGATGCCACGCCAAAATTATGATGAACAACTGGCAAGTCACCGTGAAGGATTACTGGATATTGCTCAGCGTGCAGGTTATCAAGTCACTTGGATTGATAACAATTCAGGCTGTAAAGGTGCCTGTGATCGGGTGCAGCAATATCAAATTCCTGCAGCGCTAAAACAAAAATGGTGTGATGCTAGCGGTGAATGTTTAGATGAAATTTTAGTGGACAGTTTACAGGCTTATCTTGCTCAGCTTGACCCGAAAGACAGACGTTCACATTTAATTATCTTGCACCAAATGGGCAGTCATGGACCTGCTTATTTCAAACGCTCAACCGTAGCTTATCAACCCTTCCAACCGACGTGTAACAGCAATGCGATTCAGGGTTGCAGTGCCGATGCCTTACGCAATACCTATGACAACTCGATTGTGTATACCGACCATGTTTTAAGTCAGTTGATTCAAACTTTAGAGCAACAAAAACACTATCAAACTGGTTTTTGGTATTTATCTGATCATGGTGAATCGACAGGCGAGCATGGTTTATATTTACACGGCGCACCGTATTCTATGGCACCGACTCAACAAACTCATGTACCGATGCTGATGTGGTTTTCAGAAGCTTGGCAACAACAAAATTCCGCGCAAGTGAATTGCTTAAAAGCACAACGCCAAGCAGCATTGAGTCAGGACAATCTTTTCCCAAGTTTATTGAGCTTACTAGATGTAAAAAGCCAAGTGATTGATCCGAAAAATGATATGCTGAATCAATGTTCTGCCCCATCTACCACTCAACCGCAGCACGAGTCATCACATGCCTAAAATATTAATCATTGAAGATGATTTTATGATTGCCGAATCGACCCAAACCTTGCTCAAGTTACAGCAATTTGATGTTACTTGGGGGAACAACGGGATTGATGGCTTAAAGCAATTAGAGCAGCAAGATATCCAGTTGGTGTTGCTGGACTTAGGCTTACCCATGATGGACGGCATGCAGGTATTAAAAAACATTCGCCAGTTACATCCACAATTGCCCGTGCTGATTATTTCTGCGCGTGATCAATTGCAACAACGGGTGGATGGTTTAAATCAGGGTGCAGATGATTATTTAATTAAACCCTATGAATTTGATGAATTACTGGCGCGAATTTATGCCCTGCTCAGACGTAGCGGCGCACAAAATCCTGTAAACGATACCGCACATATTTTAAGTTATGGCGATTTAGTCTTAGATACCGAACAACATTTGGCAAAATTCAAAGGTGAATATATCGAATTGTCGAATCGTGAATGGGCAATTTTAATGGCTTTGGTCAGCCACCCTAATAAAATTTTCTCTAAAAGTAATTTAGAAGATAAATTATATGATTTTGACAGTGAAGTCAGCAGCAACACCATTGAAGTCTATATTCACCATTTACGCGCCAAACTTGGCAAGGACTTTATTCGTACCATTCGTGGTTTGGGCTACCGTTTAGGGCAAATTTAATGCAATCCTACTCTTTGCAAAAACGTCTGATTGTTTATGTTTCTATCTTTAGTGTCATGTTGGGCTGCGTTTTGGTATTTGCAGCGTATCGAATTGCCCTAGAAGAAATGAATGAAATTTTAGATGCACAAATGCAAAGTTTGGCAGAACGCATTGCAGCGAACCATCCTGAACCTACACAGAGCCAAATCGATTTAAATCAGAGATATAGCGAAGAAGACTTATTTGTCGATATTTGGTCATATGACGATGCTACAACACAATTACACCCTCAAGATGTGTTGCTACAACCCGTAGAAAAACCAGGGTTTTATAATCATCAAACCGAAGTTGGACTGTGGCATACCTATATTTTGCCGCAAGAAACCCTACAGATTCAAATTAGCCAGCAAAACTCTGTGCGCCAATATTTAGCTTTAGAATTAGCGGCAAATATGTTTATTCCCTATGCAATATTTTTACCCTTTACCCTTTGCCCTTTTGGCTTTGGGTTGGCTGATTCGTCATAATTTTCAACCACTAAATAACTTTAAAAGCGAATTGGCACGTCGTAAAGCGCAGGATCTCAGCCCGATTCACATGTTGGATTATCCTGTCGAGCTTGCACCCACGATTCAGGAAATGAATCAGTTATTTACGCGAATTTCTACCGCACAGCAGGAACAGCGCCAGTTCGTTGCCGATGCTGCACATGAATTACGTACCCCACTCACTGCACTCAATTTACAAGTACAAATTTTATTGCAGCAATTTCCACATAGTGATGCCCTCAATAATTTAAGCCAAGGGGTTTTGCGTTTACAGCATTTAGTCAATCAGTTATTAAGCTTAGCCAAGCAAGATGCCTCAGATAGTCTAATTGAAAACGATCAAACCCTATCTTTAAATCAAATGACCATTGCCTGTGTGGAACAGCTCATTCAATTGGCATTGCAAAAAGATATTGATTTAGGTGTCGAACAACGCCAAGAGTTGAATATTCATGGACAAAGTTCTGCTTTACATTCCATTATTTATAATTTAATTGATAATGCGATTAAATATACCCCCAAACAAGGCGTGATTAATGTGACTATTTTTCAGCAAGAACAACATGCAATTTTGCAAATTGAAGACAGTGGTGCAGGCATTGACCCCGCACTATTCAATCAAATTCGACAGCGTTTTTACCGTATTCATAACCATGCGGAAATTGGTAGTGGTTTAGGTTTATCTATTGTAGATAAAGCCACCCAACGCTTAGGTGCAAGTTTAGAGTTTTCTAAAAGTGCCAGTTTAGGTGGTTTATGTGTGCAGGTTAAATTTCCGATGCGTTAAGATCGGGTTTTAAGTTAGATTTTGAGTGTGCAATTTATGCGCCAAGAATGCATAGGCAACCACATTCAAACACCAAGTAATCCAGCCTGTCCAAAGATTATGACTAAAAAAATGTGCCCCGCGCATCATTTGCGCCCAGCCCATCCCCATGCCTAAAATACATGCTGCAATTAAGAAAAAATAAGCACGTTTAGGTTGAGCAACCCGATAAACAAAATATCCTACCAATAAAGCAAAACCACTTGAGGCATGCCCACCAGGAAAACAATGCCCTGCCGTTGCACTTAAATCCCACCAAACGCCATGCGCTGTGGCAATGCTCATATCCCACGGGCAAGCATGTGCCGACTGCGATTTAAGTATTGCAATCACACTGGTTGAAATCACCGCCATCCAAAAGAAATAGCCAAACTCCCAACGACGAGCACGTAATTTTTGAAATCTGAAAGACAGCAACCAAGCCAGCAAATAGCTCAGATATACTGCAATCAGGATATATTTGACATACCGATGATTTAATACAGCCAATGCCCAGTCCTGTCGAAGTGGAAATTCTGCATGAGCATCCACAAAGGGTTGAATGAGGTATAAATCTAGCCTGCCTGCAACGCTAAAGAAATTGAGCAATATCAGCAAACTCAGAAGGAGTAAAATTGCTTGAAGAAGTAAAAATTTTGAATGCTGATGCCGCATGAGGAATACTCAACTCACTATCTATTTTAAAGTCTGTTTTATGCTTGTTTTTTAAGGAATTAAGCAGAAATCAGGCATGCACCCCAAGTCAATGCGATAATTGCCAAAGCAACAAATTGCGCTGCACTGCCCATATCTTTGGCATTTTTAGACAAGGGATGTTGCTCAATTGAAACACGATCGACCACAGCTTCAATGGCTGAATTAATCAGTTCGACAATGATGGCAAGTAAACACACCACTATCATGATCACTTGTTCGACACGACTAACAGGCATGAAAAAACTGAGTGGAATCAGCAGTGAATTAATCAGAATGATTTGCCGAAATGCCGCTTCATTTTGAAAGGCGGCTTTAAACCCTGCCAAAGAATAGCTTGTGGCATTCAAAATCCTTTGTAAACCAGAAGTGCCTTTGTAAGGAGAGCGTGGAAGCATAGTGAATCTGATTTGAAATAAATCCGATGTTAAGTCACTTAGCTTAAAATTGGCTTAAATATAACCTTTTGAGACTATTAAATTAAATCTGTGTAATATGTAACATTATGAATGCCTATTGAATAATAAGACTCCATCTAAAGTAAGCTGTAAATACCATCAATTTCTTATTGTTGAATCTAAGGTTGTATCAATTGCTCGGCTTCAACTTGCTTAATATCAAAATCAGGACTTTCTTTGGCTTGAATAATTTGCACAGGAATAAAGCGCACTTGAACCACACTTGGTTTTCCACGTGGGTCTTGTGCTAATTTTTGATTCAATGCAGAAATCTGTTGAGGTTTTGGCGCTATATCTCCACGCAAGACTACGCGAATTAAAGTCATCTCTTTACGCCGATCAAACTGCACCGTATCAATCAAATTATTATGTTGATTAAATTGACTTTCAATCAAGCTTTCTACCTGATGTTCATACATCTGTTTATTTAACATCATCATAAAGTTAAAGCTTAAATAGATACCCAGCGCAAAAAGTACTAAAAGACTCACGATATTTCTTTTAATAAATTCAATTACTGTGCTATTTACTTCTTCATCTGAACCGCGTCTAAAACCTGCTGCCCATAACACCAGTGAAGAACTAATTTGAATAGCAACAATATTGGTCAGTGCCAACAGCAGAGCATTTGCTGCATGTTTCCATTCCAGATGCGCAATTAATATGCCACTTGCAACCAGCGGCGGTACCAAAGCAGTCGCAACTGCAACGCCAACAACAGCCACAGACAGACGTGGTGAAACGGCTGCAAATGCCCCTGCTGCACCACCCGCAAGTGCAATCATTAAATCCATAATGGTAGGCTGAGTTCTAGACAGAATTTCATGGGTGATAGGTAAGTTAATATTGATAAGACCTAAAATGATGCCAATACTGACAATCATCGACACACCTAAAACTAAGGTTTTAAATGCTGTTTTAAAAAACAACCATCGATTATCAATAAATGCTAAAGCCATACCTGAAATAGGGCCTAGCATCATCGCAACCAGCATTGCACCAATCACCACTGCGGCTGAATTTGACAATAAACCATAGCCCGCAATAATCGCTGCCAAAGCATTCATTATAAAAAAGGTTTTGCTTGGTAAGGCATCCGCTTGAATATTCAACCGTACTTGTTTATGATCAATTTTTTTAGAATTTTCGCGCTCCGCCTGTTTGTATTTCAGCTTTTCTTTCAAAAGTTCATATTTTTCTTGTTCAGGACTGTCTTCAACCACTATCGTTGGATCTTGATCTTTTTCCAAAGCATACCTCCGTGTCAGCTAAAGAAGAATCTTTCCAAATCCTCATACGGCCGTAGACTTTGTGCAATTACGCCCATCATGTTTAGCTTCATACAATTTATTATCTGCAAGTTTCAGTACATCAGAAACATCTTCTGCATCTCGAGGCCAAAAAGCGATGCCAACAGAGATGGTGATTTGACCCATCTGATTAATCGTAGTTTCCTGCATGGTTTTTCTAAGCCGCTCTGCAGCTTTATACACCACATTTGCATCTGCAGTCGTCATTAAAACTAGAAATTCTTCACCGCCACTACGACAGCAAACATCCTGTTCCCTAAAATTAGTTAGCATTATTTGCGCGAGCGTTTTAAGTACCACATCACCTTGATCATGCCCATACTGATCATTAATTTGCTTAAAAAAATCTATATCAATGGCTAATACTGCAAATTCGGTACGAGTCTCTAGCAGTTCATTTAAAAATAATTGCATACCACGACGGTTATATAAACCTGTTAATGGGTCCGTATTGACACGATGTTTTAACTCCGCAATCCGATCACTAAAGGTTTCCGAACTCATTAATAATGAGGTTCTAAACTTTAAAACCTCGAAATACCACGGATCAACTTCTTTAATTTTATTTTCAATGTCCGCATGATTGAGCATACTTGCCATACGTGCCAAGCGGTTCAAAGGTGAAGAAATAAAGCTTGAGATATACCAAATCAATAAAAAAATAAAAAAGTAAAAAATGAAGATTCCAATCGATACTTTAAAAATCAGCGTATTAGCTTGTGCAAGTAAATCATCTGTGGGCTGCTGAGAAACTACAATCCAATTTACACTTGGAATATGTGCAAAACCCGCCAAATTATCTATACCTAAACTATTCTTTAAACGAATTGATCCCTTTGTATTCTTATTAATATAATCCAAACCTGTATTATTGATAATTTTTTCACCAATTCGCTTTTTATCTGGATGAAAAATAATACGATTATGTTGATCAATCACATACATATAACTTTTTTTATAATCATACTGAGTATTGAGCATGGTATTAATCAAGTTCTGCTCCTGTAAATAAATCGTACCACTGATTAAGCCTAAATATTGATGTGTTTTATTATAAATAGGTTGTGACATCATGACGATTAAATTATTACTTATAGACCAATAGGGAGATGAAATATAAGTTTTCTTTTTTTCAATAGATCCATCAATACCAATGGTACTATAAGCCTGATTAAAATTAAGTTTTAATGTATTAGGTGCATAAGCTAAAATATGTTTATTCTGCTCTACCAATAAAACACTATTAAAATTATTCGATTGATTTTTTAAGCGTTTTACTTCTTCTTTTCTAACTTGTGTATTATAAAATTTTTTTTCTAATAAACGTGCACTATAATCCAACTCTTGCAGCATATCTGAAAAATGTTGATTGGCACTGGTGGCAATTTTTTCTGCATATTTTTCATTGATCGAAAGTGAATTTTGAATTAATTGTTGTTTAATTACATAATTTAAAATAAAAATACTTACGACAAATAAGCCTGATACACTTAAAATTGTGGAAATTAAAATAAGTTTACGCAGATCCAATCCAAGTCGTAGTAAAAAATGTTTCAACAGTTCCTACCCCAAAAATTCAAAAACTGTGACAATTGCCAACTTTAACACATAATTTTACAACTCAATCACATAATTTTAAAGCAATATAGTTGAATTTTTGATGTTCAATTCAACAAATTGGATAATTCGCTTGTTGCTGACCACAAACTAAATCAGAAATATATCCTCTAAATACAATTTCTACCACACACTTCCTAAGAATGCACCGACTAATAACAAATAAAGACAACTTGAATTTTTTCGTTCTTATTTTTTGCTGAAAACCTTGTCTATTCGATAAATTTTTAGGGTCAATTACTCATAAAATTACAAAAAATAAATATTTATTCCATGCTTTAAATTTATCCTATCCACCTAATAAATAAATTGTTTTCTCTTATGTTTAAGACACTTTTCACTATAAGCAGTTGCTGACTTTTAACAGCATGTATTGTAGTTGACGGAACAGCATCGGGGCAGATTCCCAATATCGTCATTCAACCTCAAATTCCAGCAAGTACACCTGTAGAACGTCCTGCACAACAAACCATTTATATGCCAACACCTATGCCTTATCCTGCACAAACATGGCAACAAAAAGTCAAAATTAAAACCTATGATGGTCGCTGCGTAGATTTTAGTCGCAGTAATCAACGTTCCATTCAGACTTCACATTGTCATGATGGTACCAATCAGCATTTTATTTTCCATCCTGATCAAAGCATTACCGTGCAAGGTAAATGTCTAGATGTAGCAGGAAAACAGAAACATGATGGTGCTGAAGTAATTGCTTATACCTGTAATGGACAAAGTAACCAAAAATGGTATCTCGATGGTCAGCGTATTCGTAGTGCAGATACAGGCAAATGTTTAGATATTTATAATGGAAAAATGAAAATGTATAGCTGCAATCAAAATCGTGGGCAGAAATTTAGTTTTATTGCCTTATAAAAAAGAATCACTAATTCCCTCAGCCTAGCCTGCTCTTTTGAAGATGAGGGAATTAGCGAATGATAATTTAAAAAATTATAAAAATTTTACTTTAAATACGATTAATTAAGGATGCTGACTAAACAAATCAAAAATCACTTTTCTTAACCACTGATGACTGGTTTGGTGATGACAAGACGTATGCCAATATTGTCGTACAGGATAGGTTGGAAAATTCAAAGGCGCACTCACTACTTGTAAATTACCGCGTGCCAATAACACCTCACTTAAATAATAAGGCACTGTCGCAATCATATCGGTTTCTTGCACAATTAAACCGACCCCTAAATAACTTGGGATACTCATTAGAATATTACGTCTTAAACCACGATTGCTTAATTCATTTTCAATATGGTAGTGACCTATACTGGTATCTACATCGACATGCGATTCACGAATATAAGCTTCAACATCTAAACTTTTTTCACAAATACGTGGATGATCTTTACGACTAATCACCACATAATATTGTAAAAATAATTGCTGCTGATAAAAACCCTGCTCTAACTCAGGTAAAAAACCAATCGCAAAATCAATTTCACCATTTGCCATTTGATAACTGGTTTCACGGGTAATAGGACGAATTTTAATCCGCACTGAAGGTGCATATTTTTTTAAAAACTTGGTCAGTTTTGGCAATAAAACCAAATGCGAAACATCGGTCATTGCCAAGGTAAATAATTGATCGGAATGTGTCGGATCAAAATCGACTTTAAAATTATTGACCGTTTCAATTTTATTAATAATTTCACTAATCGGTGAAAAAATCTGTTTCGCCAACTCTGTAGGCAACATTTCATTGCCAACCCTTAAAAATAATGGGTCATTAAAATGCTGACGAATTTTATTTAAACAGTTACTAACCGCAGGCTGACTCATGCCCAATGCATCTGCTGCTGCAGACACATTTTTTAATTTATATACATAGTAAAAAATCTGTAGCAGTTTGCTATCTAACTTAAACATATCCATCTTTCCTTAGAATCAGTTTCACTGCTCAGTTTTCATCCTTATTTAACGCCAAGCTTTTAATTTAGAGCTATGCCCAATGCCCACATTAAAACAATTGGTCGGATCCAATTTTTGATAATGCTGCTTTAAGGCAGGCTTCGCCACATATAAATGCCCAACATTATGCTCTGCAGGATACTCTGCCCCACGTGCATCAAGCAATGACCACATTTGATGTTCCATCGCCAACGGGTCTACGCCTTTTTTAATAATATAGTCCTGATGAAAGACATGACATAAAAAATGACCATAATACAACTTATGTATAATCGCCTGCTCCAACTCTTCGGGCAAGGTTTCAACCCATTGCTGATCATTACGTCTTAACGCAATATCTAAAGCAACAATGTCTTCCACTTCATTTCGATGTGTATCACGATAACGAATTGCAGCACCTGCCACTGCAAAGCGATGCAGAAAAGCCTTGCGGCCTTCATCTTCATTACATAGAAAAAAACTGCCGGAATTGCGCGTGATAAAATAATCCATTAAAAACTGCTGTACTGCCGCAACATCTTGCTGCTCAATGCGCAAAATTAAATGATGTTCATACAAATCACGAAATTGGTTCATGCGTTCTGGTAAATGATTTGGCAGTAGTTTCGTGAACATTTGCAAAACTTTATCCGACAATCCACGCATGCCCCAACGGGTTAGAAAACCATCAACTTTGTCTTTCATGGCAAAAGCTGCAGGTACTTTACTGGTGCCAAACTTCTCGATAAACAAGAAGCTGTCTTTGCCATATTCTGCACCAATGTCATAGGCATCTCGATGAATATACTCGCCAGCAATCGGTACACGCGGCAAATCACGTAATAAAAAACGGCGAATCGCGGTTAAATCATCCTGCTGATTGCTGCCGATATAAAACACCTGACTCGGAATTTTCTCAAACGTATCCAAACGCACTGCAAACACACAGACTTTACCTGCCGAACCCGAAGCTTCAAACAAACGGCTCGGGTCGGCATTAAACCGTGCAGGCGTATCGGCATCGACTTGGGCAACATCATGCACGTAACGCTGATCTGAAGCACAACAATGTTCCGAATATTCAATATCTTCAGGGCGATATTGTTGTTGCTCAAGTTTGGTTAAAATTTCTTCTGGCGAGTTCCCTAAATTCACCCCCAAATGATTGATGAGTTGCAACTCGCCCAGTGCATCGACTTGTGCATATAAGGCCAACTCAGTATAGGCAGGACCACGTCTGACCAATGCACCACCTGAATTATTACATACCCCGCCCAACACTGAAGCGCCAATACAAGATGAACCAATGACTGAGTGTGGCTCACGCTGATGCGGCGCCAATTGCTGTTCCAAAGCATCCAATGTTGCACCAGGCAAGCAAATCACTTGCTTGGCATCGTTGATGAGCTGAATACCTTTTAAACGTTGGGTGTTGATCAAAATTACAGGACGATCATAGTCATCACCAAAAGGGGTAGAACCACCCGTGAGTCCAGTATTGGCGGCTTGCATAATAATAATGCAATCTGCTGCCACAGCCACTTGTAACACTTGCCACTGCTGCAATAAAGAACCTGGCGTGACCACCGCAAAAACCTGTCCTTCGCCAAAACGTCGCCCTTGACGATATAAACGAGTATCTGATTCATGGGTCAATACATGCGCTTTTCCCACAATATCGACCAAGTTTTTGAGGGTTGCTGCAGCATCAAATTGTGTTGCAGAAGAAATTGTCTGTGGCATAGTGTACAAGTCCTGAAACAAGGTGAAAAATACAATTAAGCGATTCAGCCAAATGCATCGGTTGATGGATTGATCGCTCCTGTTGGCAATTTAGCCTTTCAGTTCACGCTCAAGTTGTACCAAGCAATCTGAGTTAATCGCTTGAATGTTTTTAGCACCCGTTAAGGTCATTGCGACTCGCATTTCTTTATCAATCAATTCGAGTAAATTACTCACACCCGCCCCACCTGCTGCACCTAGTGCATAAATAAAGGCACGTCCGAGCATACAAGTATCCGCACCCATCGCCAACATGCGCACCACATCTAGGCCATTACGAATACCTGAATCCACTAGAATTTTTAGATCTCCTTTTACTACATCGGCTATTGGCGGTAAAGCACGTGCAGTCGAGAGCACACCATCTAACTGACGACCACCGTGATTGGACACCACAATTCCATCAGCCCCAAAACGAACAGCATCCTTAGCATCTTCTGGGTCTAAAATGCCTTTAATGACCATTGGGCCATCCCAGAATTCACGAATCCACTCCAAGTCTTTCCATGAAATAGATGGGTCAAAGTTATTGCCTAACCAGCCAATATAATCTTCAAGTCCTGTTGGTTTGCCTAAGTATTTAGAGATATTGCCCAAGTCATGCGGACGACCTAGTAAGCCAACATCCCATGCCCAGTTTGGATGCATCACTGCCTGCATATAGCGGCGCATAGCAGCATTTGGACCACTCATGCCCGAATGTGCATCACGATAACGTGCGCCAGGCACAGGCATATCTACCGTAAAGACTAAGGTTGAACAGCCTGCTGCTTTGGCACGTTCCAAGGCATTGCGCATAAAACCACGGTCACGTAATACATATAATTGAAACCACATTGGGCGTGAAATGGCAGGCACCACTTCTTCAATTGGGCACACCGACACGGTAGATAAAGTAAACGGAATACCTTTTTTGTCAGCTGCAACTGCAGCCTGCACTTCACCACGGCGCGCATACATGCCCGTTAAACCCACAGGTGCCAAAGCCACAGGCATTGACAAGGTTTCATTAAATAAGGTGGTTTCTAAACTCAAAGCCGACATGTCATTCAAAACACGTTGGCGCAAGGCAATCTGTGAAAGGTCTTCCACATTTCTTTTCAGCGTTTGTTCCGCGTACGCACCTCCATCAATATAGTGAAATAAAAATGGCGGTAAACGGCGTTTGGCTGCTTCGCGGTAATCATTCGCAGAAGAAATAATCATGGCGCTATCCTGTTTAATCGACTCGCACGCTGACGACGCGCATCTTCCTCGTCTATCATGCGTACTTGTTGAACTACAAATTCAATATGTCCACACACTGCCGAACGGGCAGCTTCTGGATCCTGGCGTTCAATTGCATCCATCACTTGAAAGTGTTGATCGTGCAACTGATCGAAACGGTGGGCTTCGGTATAGACTTTGCGTCTGCCCAAAACTACGTTGTATTGCAACAAATCAAATAAGCCGCGCATCATTTGAATGAGCACCAAATTGTGCGATGCTTCGGCAATTGCCAAATGAAACTTGGCATCGGCAATTGCTGCCTGATCGTCATCACCTAAAATTTGAAAATGGGCGATTTGCTCATAACAGGCACGGATGTTTTTCAAATCCTCAGCAGTTGCCCGCTGTGCGGCATACCATGCCGTACCACCTTCAAGCACCATTCGTGCTTCCTGCACATCAAAACGATAAGCAGGATCTTCATCAATCAGGTTACTTAAAGGCTGCACAATTTGATATTGCGACCAATTGGTAGGCAGTTGTTGCAAAAAAGTACCCGCTCCAACTTTGCTGACCAGCATGCCCTGACTGGTCAATTGCTGAATAGCCTCACGCAAAGAGGAACGGGAAACCCCGAGTTGTTCACATAACTTTCTTTCGGCAGGCAATCGGTCTCCGACTTGCATCTGATTTTTTTCAACCAGTGTGCGCAGGTCTTGAACAACTTTGTCGGAAACTTTCATGCGGCTATCCTCTTGTGCATGTGGTTATGGAATCATCCATGGGAACACATAAGCTTGTAGAGTGATAATAATACCGATCATAACGGTGAACGTGATACTATGTTTCACGGTAAAGCGGAATAAATCCGATTCTTTTCCGACTAAACCCACTGCCGCACAGGCAATTGCAATCGATTGTGGTGAAATCATTTTGCCTGTTACTCCACCACTGGTATTGGCAGCAACCAACAAGACTTCTGGTACACCAATTTGCTGTGCAGTTGTGGCTTGCAAGGCAGCAAATAAGGCATTGGCTGATGTATCTGAACCTGTCAAGAACACTCCAATCCAACCTAAAAATGGCGAGAAGAATGTGAAAGCATTGCCTGTGTGTGACAAAGCCAGTGCCAAAGTCGCAGACATGCCTGAATAATTGGCAATAAAAGCAAAAGCCAACACCATCCCAATCGAATAAATTGGTGTTTTTAACTCATTGATGGTTTCTGCAAAAGTTTTAACAGCTTCGCGCGGTTTCATTTTTAAGTAAATGATGGTGATGACAGCCGCAATCATAATTGCAGTCCCTGTTGCACTCAGCCAATCGAACTTAAAGATTGCATCGTAGTCTTTAACATCAGCGACCACAGGCGGCATCTTTTGCACCAGTTGGTGTAAAAATGGCACTTTGATGGAAATTACCCAGTCGTGCATCGCGCCATCTTTGGCAAATAAATCTTTAAACGGCTTGATGCTCCAAATAGTGACCATCACCGTTAACACTGCAAAAGGTGACCATGCTTTGACAATCTGACCCATGCTGTATTTTTGCTGTTGTTCTGCAACTAAGTTGGCATCCACTTTGGTGTCTGCATCGCTAAAACGGAAAATGTGTTTTGGCTGCCAGAATTTAAACAACACCGTTAAACTGACCAAAGATGCAATTGCAGCGGTAATATCGGGTAACTCAGGCCCTACAAAGTTAGAGGTCAAGTATTGTGCAATCGCAAAAGCACCACCACCCACCAACACTGCAGGCCAAGTTTCTTTCACACCGCGCCAGCCATCCATAATTGCCATAATCCAGAACAGCACAATAGGCACCATAAATGGCAACTGACGCCCAACCATCTGGCTAATTTCCATGGTTTCTACACCCGAAACCTGACCCGCCACAATAATTGGAATCCCCATTGCGCCAAACGCAACAGGTGCGGTGTTCACAATCAAACATAAACCCGCAGCGTATAAAGGTTTAAAACCCAAACCCACCAACAAAGCAGCAGTAATTGCCACTGGCGCCCCAAAGCCCGCTGCACCTTCTAAAAATGTGCCAAACGCGAAGCCCACTAGTAGCATCTGGAGACGCTGATCTTCTGTAATTGACAGAATAGATGAGCGAATAATGTTAAACTGCCCTGTTTTTACAGAGATTTTATATAAAAATAATGCGCCAATAATAATCCATGCGATTGGCCATAAACCGTAGAAAAAGCCATAGATCAATGAAGCAAAAGCCATTGGTGCAGGCATGCCATAGGCAAATAACGACACTAATAACGCCAAAATAACCGTAATTGTTCCCGCAACACTTCCTTTTAAGCGAAATACAGCCAATGCCAGAAAGAAAAAGATAATCGGGATTAATGCAATAAGACTCGAAATCCAAATATTTGCCATTGGATCGTAGATCTGTTGCCAATGTTGAAGCATTGTCATCTCCTTGAAATGCTCACTCAAACGTAAACATAGGTCTAAGCATATAGATAAAATTCTAATTTTGGTCTGACCAATATTAAGATAAAAATCAAAATACTCTTAACATTTGCAACAAATAATAGTTTTATACAAATAAATGTCAATATTGGTTGGATTGTTTATTCATATGGTCATACCAATTTAAATAAAGATGATCTTTGTTCGCAGCATAAAAAATACGGTGAAGAAAAATTTAAACTTTGTTTTTTCTGTAGTTTTTAAGAGGAAGGAAAAACCAAATTTATTCGGCACAGCCTTATACAACTTTCGTCTAATACAGTAAAATACGTGTGCTTTCTTCTAAGATGAATTGAACGCTTGATCAAAGGAATCATGGATAAATTCAGCTCAAGTGGCCGCTATTCGGCTTAAAAACATGTGGATTAAAAGAATTTTTTAGACAAAAAAATAACGCCATTATTGACTGCAACAATGGCGTCATCGTGTATTTATAACAGCAACTCACACCTTACTGTGGCTTAACCTGTCACCACGTTCAGGCGCTTTAAACGCGAAATATGCAAATCAATTTGCCCTGCAATTTCAGGTAAAATTTGCTTTAAAAACTGGCTATAGTTCATTGCATCTTCTGCTCTTAATACGCCTGCTTGTACCAATTGTTCCTGCTGTAGCAACATACTTTGTACACGGTTTAAATCAGGCTTTTGCCCTTGGCTTAAACCTGTACTAATTTGCTTAAAGCCTAAATACAACTGATCACGTTGCTGGATTAATTGCTGCATTTCAACTGCAGATACCGCAGCACGCTCTAGCATAGCGTTTGTTTCCAGTACATTTTCAGATTCATCTGAATATAGACTTTGCGTTGTTTCTATCTCTGTGGAAGCCGTGTTCGGTTTCACCCACACTGTTTCCGAAACAGTCTTATTCGGTGGTTGAAATACATACACCACGGTAAACAACACCGCGACCGCAAAAACAAAAAAGCCAATACCGAGCCATCGAGTCCCATTCATGTGCATGCTCCATAAGCAAACCATCCTAAAATGCGCTCAATTCAAATATCGTCTTGAGCGCCTTAGCATGCTTTGCCTGTTATGATCGGCTTAAAAATTACGGCGTCGACCAATCGCTTGGTGCATAACCCAAACG
The DNA here is from genome assembly GCF_013418125.1 of Acinetobacter sp. YH12205. NCBI lineage: Bacteria > Pseudomonadati > Pseudomonadota > Gammaproteobacteria > Moraxellales > Moraxellaceae > Acinetobacter > Acinetobacter sp. YH12205. Next base: position 123,959 of record NZ_VPCQ01000003.1, read on the forward strand.
CACTCGCTGTGGGTGATTCCCCACTGGCACACTGCGGACTTTTTCTCCCGTAGCAAAGTCAATCACCGTTACCACATCGGTTTCACTTTCTGAAATCACACAGCTTTTTCCATCTGGGCTACGGGTTGCCCAATATGGTTTACCTGCAGGAATCAGTTTGCCTGCTTTTAAACTCTGACGGTCTACAATGGTCGCGTAATCATCCATCGTGCCTGCCACACAGAGTTTTTCGCCATCTGCGCTGATGGATAAACCATGATGACGTGAATCATTTACCCATTTGCTGCGGTCTTTTGGAATTGTACTGCTGCCTGGTAATTGTCCAATACGCGTGACTTTATCGGTTTTTAAGTCGTATTCCACCAAACCATTAAAAAATGAAACCTGCGCATAAAGTTTGCTTTCATCTTTACTTAGCACCATAGGACGCACTGAGTTGGATAAATCCTTACGTCCAAAGGCATCTAACGCAGGTCGGAAATCAATTTTTTTCAGAACTTTATAATTGTTGGCATCGGCAATGGTAATAAAGCGCTTACCTTTGGTAAAATCTTGCCACTGTGCATCCATCGAAGTTTCTACGTTACCAATCGCAGAGTTTAAGATTTTCGTTCCACCTGCAAAGTAAATATTTTCGTGCGGCTTATCCCCTGTTGCAAAACGCCCCAATTCTTTACCTGTATGAATATCTAAAACATGCACCACATTACCTGACGATGCCGACACAGCAACACGTTGTCCATCTGGTGAAACCGCCATGTGGTCTGCGCGGAAACCTTCGACTGGCGTACGCCAATTAATTTTGCCCGTTTTAATGTTGATGGATACCACATCGGCAAAACTTGGACGTGAAGCCACAATCGACTGTCCATCTGGCGTGGAATACATATCATCCACCAACTGGTCATTGCCCTCACCTGCAGTTTGTTGAATGTAAGTGTAGGCAATCAATTTCACTGGATTTAAATGAATTTCTAATAAACGCTCTTTGCGGTCAGGAATCATATTGACCACACCCACTTTGCCAAAGTCTTGTGAAGGGTGAATCACCGTCACTGTGCCATCCCAGTTATTGCCGACAAAAAAGACTTGTTGGGTATTCGGTGGCTGCGGTAAATAGGTCGAATCTGCATAACTTTGTGCGCTGACACAACTTCCTAAAGCCAGCACGCCTTGAAGTAGATGTTTAAACACCTTGTTGGAATAATTCATGTTCTTGTTCTCCCTGAACAGCAAAATGAAAGTGTTGTTTTTGTTTTGGCTTGTGTTTTTACATATTTGTTGTTTTTAACTGAAGCCTGCCTAATCCATCTTGAAGCGATCTTGAAGATTGTTGGCGTGGCATTGATTGGGCAATAGCATAAGAGTTTTTGTAATTTTGCGTCTAGGGTTCGAGCTAGACTATCCGATAGCAGGTCAATTTTCAGATAAACAGAAATACAGCATCACATCCTGTTAAAATGCCAAGTATGATAAAAGCTTGTTTTTGTCGATGAAATGACAGTAATCCCATACCCATTCAAGCATTTAAACTCAAGAATATAAGGATGTGCCGAGATGCAGTTGTTGGAACTTAAAACCTTGCGTAAACAGCTTCGACAACAGCGCAGAGCGGTCACGCGCACCCAACAGCAACACGCACAGCAAGCTGTTTTGCAGCGGCTAATACGACTGCCAAAATTTCAGTACGCAAAAAAAGTGGGTATGTATTTACATGCTTTTGGTGAAATTCATACACACCGCATCATTGAATATTGCTTCGCGCATAGCAAACAAGTGTATTTGCCCATGATTTGCAATATGAATCAACACTTGGTGTGGGTACAAATCACCCCACAACAATATCGTCAGCGTCGCTTTGCCCATCATCGTTTGGGGATGCAAGAACCAAGAACAAGTCGCGGAAAACACATCTCCCATTTAGATTTAGTCTTGATGCCCTTATTGGCTTGCGATACGCATGGCACCCGCATTGGAATGGGCGGTGGTTATTATGACCGCACTTTAGCCTCTGCCCCGCAGCATCCTTATCGCTTAGGGATTGCACATGATTTTCAGCTAATTCATACACGCTTGCCACGTGAAAATTGGGATCAACCTGTAGATGCCTTACTAACTCCACAACATTTTTTACAGTTTAAACGCACCTTGAAACGCTAAATTGATCATTTTGACTGAATAGATCAATTTAAAATCACATATTTAGCTACTTTTTAAACAATTTGTGTTGACCTACCCTTGTATTTTAAAAAATACCCATCACTATTAAAAACATGGCAACACCGTTGTCACTCATTAGGAGTGCCCATGTCTGAAATTATTATGAATCAAGAAACCTTAGAGCCTCAGGTTCCAAGTGTATTACCGCTTTTAGCGCTACGTGATGTGGTGGTTTATCCACACATGCAAATCGCGCTATTTGTAGGTCGTGAAAAATCGATCAATGCAGTTGATGTGGCTCGTAACAGTGACAATCTAGTATTTGTAGTTGCGCAAAAAGATTCGCTTACAGAAGAAATTGATCACGACAATTTATATCAATACGGTACTGTCGCGAAGATTGTGCAAGTTGTGAATCACGAAAATGATGAAAACTGTATCAAAGTTCTGATTGAAGGCTTATACCGCGCCAAACTCGAAAAAATTATTGATGAAGACGCGTATTTGACTGCAGAACACAGCTTGAGCCCAATGACTGTTGCGATGGATGAAAATACCCAAGCAACACGTTTGCAAGAATTACGTGCCTTATTTGCGCAATATGCAGAAGCAAAATTACGCAATGCACGTGAACTGATTGCTGCTGCCAATAAAATTGAAGATTTATTGCAGTTGTTGTTCTTTGTTGCAACCCGTGTGCCATTGAATATTGATGTCAAACAAAAATTCCTTGAGCACGATGAGTTTGAAGCTCACTTGACCGAGTTAATGACTTATTTATTGCAACAGTCTGAAGAACAGCAGATTGAGCAAACCTTGCATGACTCTGTTAAACGCCAGATGGAAAAAAATCAGCGTGAATACTTCTTGAATGAGAAGATGAAAGTCATTCAACGCGAACTGTCCGATATGAACGGCGGTGCGGAAGATGATGTCGCTGAAATTGAAAAACGTCTGGCCGAAGCAGACTTGCCAGAACATGTCCGCAAAAAAGCAGAAGCTGAGTTCCGTAAGCTAAAAGCCATGCAACCTGCATCTAGCGAAGCGGCTGTGGTACGTAACTATCTGGAAGTAATTTTAGATACGCCATGGAACAAAGCCAGCAAAGTCAGCATTAACTTGGCGAAAGCACAAGAAATTTTAGATGCCGACCATTACGGTTTAGATGAAGTCAAAGACCGTATTGTGGAATACCTTGCTGTGCAGTCGCGCGTGAAAAAACTCAAAGGTCCAATTCTGTGCTTAGTCGGTCCTCCGGGTGTAGGTAAAACCTCACTGGGTGAATCGGTTGCAAAAGCCACTGGACGTGAGTTCGTGCGCATGGCGCTAGGCGGCGTACGTGATGAAGCGGAAATTCGCGGTCACCGCCGTACCTATATTGGTGCGATGCCGGGTAAAATTGTGCAGTCATTGACTAAAGTTGGTGTGAAGAACCCACTGTTCTTGCTCGATGAAATTGACAAAATGGCACAGGATTACCGTGGCGACCCTGCATCTGCTTTGTTAGAAGTACTTGATCCATCACAAAACAACAAGTTTAATGATCACTATTTAGATCTAGACTTAGACTTGTCTGAAGTGATGTTCATTTGTACTGCCAACAGCATGAATATTCCAGAAGCTCTGTTAGATCGTATGGAAGTAATTCGTCTACCGGGTTATACCGAAGATGAAAAAGTGAATATTGCAGAACGCTATCTTGTCCCTAAAGCCATCAAAAATAATGGCTTGCGTGCTAAAGAATTGACGGTTCATGAAGAAGCGATTCGTGACATTGTGCAGCGCTATACACGTGAAGCAGGTGTGCGTAGTCTGGAACGTGAAGTGTCAAAAATTGCCCGTAAGGTGGTGAAAGAAGCAGTCAGCAAAAAAGCCAAAAACCTACAGGTAGATGTGACTTCACAAAACTTGCCTGACTACCTTGGTCCACACAAATTTGACTATGGTATGGCAGAAGAAGAAGCCGAAGTGGGTCGTGTAAATGGCTTGGCTTGGACTTCAGTGGGTGGTGAATTACTCACCATTGAAGTGGCAACCATGAAAGGCAAAGGTAATTTCATCACCACAGGTTCATTGGGTGATGTGATGCAAGAGTCAATCAAAGCCGCGATGACCGTTGTGCGTACCCGTGCCGACAGTTTAGGCATTGAAGCCAATGTATTTGCCGAAACCGATGTACACGTACACTTGCCAGAAGGTGCAACACCTAAAGATGGTCCATCTGCAGGTTTGGCATTGACTACGGCATTGGTATCTGCATTTACAGATATTCCAATTCGTCCTGATATTGCCATGACAGGCGAAACCAGCTTACGTGGTCGTGCAATGCGCATTGGTGGCTTGAAAGAGAAACTTCTTGCGGCACATCGTGGTGGTATCAAACTGGTATTTATCCCACAGGAAAACGTGCGTGACTTGTCTGAAATTCCAGACAATGTCAAAGAAGGTTTGGAAATCAAGGCTGTGAAAAGCATTGATGAAATCTTGCCTTTGGCACTGACCAGTATGCCTAAGCCTTTAACCAAGGCACCGATTGTGAAGCCAATAGCAGCAGGCAAAGCCGCACGTCATTAAGCAAGTTACTCTGCTTTAAGCATAGAACATCTCAAAAGAGCACTTCGGTGCTCTTTTGTTGTATTTAGATTCTGGATTTAAAATAATTGAATAATTTTTTAATTATTTTTAAAATGGATAGTCTGTTTTTAATTCAATTTCCTTGAAAAATAGGCAAACCATCCACATATATAAATTTAAGATACATCGCGCTGTATGTTTCTTGTTTGGTCTATTTAGACCGATAAATTGATCAGACGCTTTTGATTGAAGCGTGCTTCATGGTCTGGTCATCCATATCTCCAGGTGGATGACCTTTTAACCGCAGTCCTATTTCAATTCAGGGCTGCGTTTTTTATGCGCTGCGATCAATCATCAAGGTGATAAAATCTGTGCAACCAAGCCATTCACGACATGTGCCATTTTTTCAAAATTTACTGTTTTTAAAGTATCACCTGTGGTATGGCGAAGTGTGCTGCGATAACTGCCCGTATCGGTAATTAAAATGGCAGGAATATCATATTTCCAATAATTTAAATGATCTGAAAAATCCATGCCCTTGACGAAAGTCGGTGCGACCACACGCTCACATTGCAATTGATTCAAACGCTGCATCGCATTGCAATAGGTTGCACTCATTTCACGTGACTGCATATTGCTCAATGCCGCAATAAAATTGCCATGACTTGGGTAAATCCACTTTAAACCGATTGGGTAATTTTGCACCAAATTTTTATCGTAATAACCAATCATATCCAGCACATACACCGCACGGATTTTTTCTTTTTCAGCCTGCACAGATTTGGCATGTATAAAACTGCCCATCGACTCGGTTTTAAAAAATGGTGGCTCTGCCAAGGTATAAAAAACAAATTCAACATTTTGACTAAGTTTATTCTTTTCCTGCGCCAAAATTCGTGCTGTTTCGATTACACCTGCAACGCCAGAAGCGTTGTCATTTGCCCCCTGCTGCTGCCCATAAACATCGTAATGCGCACCAAAAATCGTTTTTTGCGCAGCACCGATATTCAATTTGCACACCACATTGCGGTAGCTTTGCTGATTGACCACATAATTTTGAAATTGACACGGAATTCCAAATACTCGCATTTGTTCCCGAATCCATGCCGAAACCCGATTCAGTTCAATCACATTTTTATAATGACGATACTGTTCGGAATTACCCAAACCCTGCTGCCCAATCACTTGCTGCATATAGACTTGCAAATTGTTTGGTTCTGCCCATTGAGCCTCAGGCACAGCAAATGTAGCAGTGGTCATCAATCCCATACCCGCGCCCAATATCCATGAATATAACTGCTGACTTTGAAACGCGCGCATGCTGATAATTCCAAGACAAAAAAGACCAATAAGATTGCTGAGTATTAAAGCAACAGCCTGTTGGCAAATTCAATTGCAAATTGTGTCGTTACACAGCGCTTGTGTTGAATCATGGTTATAATGCGAGATTCTGATTGATCGCTACATGAACTCGCCTATGAAAATTCGCATTCTGACCATTGGACAAAAAATGCCTGCTTGGGTGCTGACTGGTTTTGAAGATTATTTCAAACGGATTCAGCCTTTTGTGCAGACTCAAATTGTCGAACTGCCAATGGCGAAACGTGGCAAAAATGATTCTGAGGCCGATATTCTAAAATATCGCCAAATTGAAGGTGATAGCATTTTAAATGCCATGAAAAACAATGAGCTGTTAATTGCCTTGGAAGTGGGCGGCAAAGAGTTCAGCACCGAAAAACTTGCAGAAACCATGAAAGGCTGGATGCTAGAAGGCAATGATGTCGTGCTTGCGATTGGTGGACCAGATGGTCACTCTGAAGCAGTACGTAAAGCAGCAGCATGGCATTGGTCATTATCCAAACTAACTTTGCCACACCCTTTAGTTCGCGTGATGCTGATTGAGCAGCTATACCGTGCTATGAGCATCAACCACAACCATCCTTATCATCGTGCAGGTTAAATCAACTTATTCAATTTGTACGTTGAGTTATCAAAATATCTTCAACTCAAACGACGTTGCAAAGCTGCAACATAGCGTTGAACAAAAGTACATTTCGCTATACACACTTTTTTGCGATGCTGTAGAACAGCAGGCTTTAGGGATCTAGGCATGAACTTACAGACATTACCCGGTTTATTTATCTCACATGGTTCGCCCATGTTGGCACTCAATCCTGAACAGGTCGGGCCTGCACTCAGCCGTTTAAGTGAAAATTTGCCAACACCGCAAGCCATTGTGGTGATGTCGGCGCATTGGGAAAGTAATGCACTGGAGGTCAACACAGGTATTCGCCCTGAAACATGGCATGACTTCCGTGGTTTTCCTGAAGCCTTGTACGCCCTGCGCTACCCTGCACCTGGCTTACCTGAACTGGCAGAAGATATTTTGCAGCGTTTCGCTGATGCGGGCTTTGCTGCCCATGCCAACAGCACACGCCCGCATGATCATGGCGTATGGATGCCATTACTACACATGTATCCCGATGCCAATATTCCAGTGATTACCATTTCTTTGCCCATGAATATGAGCGCCGAACAGATTTATCACATTGGGCAAAGTTTAGCGCCATTACGTGAACAGCAAATTTTACTGATTGGCTCAGGCAGTATCACCCATAACTTACGTGAATTATCATGGAATACACCCAATGCGGCTGTGCCTGAATGGGCATCTAGTTTCCGTAATCGTGTGGTGCAGCATTTAAGTCATCGCAATTATGATGCAGTACTAGATTGGCAACAATTGCCACATGTAGCACGTAATCACCCAACCCTAGAACACTTTGCACCGCTGTTTTTTGCAATGGGTACGGGAGATCGATTTAACATTGTACATAGCAGCTTTAGCATGGGTTCACTCGGTATGGATATTTATCGTTTTGACTAACCGATAGCTCCGCTTATTTAAAATCTGACTTTTTAATTTGGATACATTTTGTTAGCAAAAGCTACGATTTGTATCCATATTTTTTGTTAATCTCTTGATTATAATCACGTTGAAACTTTAGCACATAGAATATAAACCAATGAAATTCAGTATTTTTGCGCTTGCCCTGCTCCCTTTGGCTTTAACTGCATGTCAATCTTCACATCTTCCTGCTACTTCAGGAGATCCGGCTATTTCTACTCTATCCACCACATTAAAAACGCCTACACAAATTTTGCCCGCTTATACCTGGGAACTTGATCGTGGGCTGCAACGCCCGATTGTTCTGAGCTTTGATCAACGAGGCAGACTAAGTGTAGCTTCTGGCTGTAATGGCCTTGGCACGAGCTGGACTGTTAAAGATAATACCCTGAGTACGGGTGACATGATGGGCACCATGATGGCATGTGATGCACCATTAATGGAACAGGAACGTTTTATCAGCCAGCTTCTGCAAAAACGTAATATTCCGTTTAGTCTGGATCTAAATGATGCCAATCAGCCAAAACTGAGTATTACTGCAGCTGATGGTCAAAAATATGTCTTTACCGGAAAAATGACACCGGAAACCAAATACCAAGGTCAGGCAGAAACCATTTTCCTGGAAGTTTCGTCACAGACTAAAGCCTGTACGGGTGTAGCTCAGCAAACCTGCTTACAGGTGAAAGAAATCAAATATGATGAAAAAGGCTTAAAGACTCAGGTCGATAAAGACTGGACTTTATTTTACGATCAGATCGAAGGTTTTCAGCATTCATCGAATGAGCGTCAGATTATTCGGGTAAAACGTTATGAAATTAAAAATCCGGCAGCTGACCAGTCTAAATATGCCTATGTATTCGACATGACCGTAGAGCGTGAAGCAGTCAAAGGCACTCTATAACGATAAAATCGCAATATAAAAAAACCGAGGCATTCACCTCGGTTTTTTTTCAAGCTTAAACTCAGTCAGACTTAGAATACGCCTTGAGAAAGCATTGCATCAGCAACTTTTACGAAGCCAGCGATGTTTGCGCCGTCTACATAGTTCACGGTACCGTCTTCTTTCGTACCGAATTTTACGCAGTTGCGGTGAATTTCTTTCATGATTGCGTGTAAGCGCTCATCAACTTCTTCGAAAGTCCAGCCTAAACGCAATGCGTTTTGAGACATTTCCAGACCAGAAGTTGCTACACCACCGGCGTTAGATGCTTTACCTGGCGCATAAAGAATTTTCGCTTCAACGAATTTCTCAACCGCTTCAAGTGTAGAAGGCATGTTCGCACCTTCAGCAACACAGATTACGCCGTTTGCAAGAAGCGCTGCTGCATCATTCGCATCAAGTTCGTTTTGAGTCGCACATGGAAGCGCGATATCACATTTAATACCCCAAGGACGTTGACCTTCAAGGTATTCAAAACCGTGCTTAGACGCAAATTCAGAAATACGACCACGTTTTACGTTTTTAAGTTCCATCACTTCAGCAAGTAATTCTGGCGTGAAACCTTCTTTCACGTACACAGTACCATTCGAGTCAGAAAGTGAAACTACTTTCGCACCCAAGTACATTGCTTTGTCTGCAGCAAATTGTGCAACGTTGCCTGAACCAGAAATCGCAACGACTTTATCTTTAAAGCAATCGCCACGAGTCTTGAGCATTTCCTCAGCGAAATACACAGTACCGTAACCTGTAGCTTCTGGACGCGCCAAAGAACCACCGAAAGACAAGCCTTTACCTGTGAATACACATGAAGTGTCATTGCTGAGCTTCTTCATCATACCCGCCATGTAACCCACTTCACGACCGCCTACACCAATATCACCCGCAGGAATATCCGTGTTAGAACCTAAATGACGATATAACTCGATCATTAAGGCTTGGCAGAAACGCATAATTTCGCCTTCAGACTTACCTTTAGGGTCAAAGTCTGAACCACCTTTACCACCGCCCATTGGCAATGTGGTCAAAGCATTTTTAAAGGTTTGTTCAAAACCTAAGAATTTTAAAATTGAAAGGTTCACTGATGGGTGGAAACGCATACCACCTTTAAATGGACCAATTGCTGAGTTGTACTGTACACGGAATGCACGGTTTACGTGGGTTTGACCTTGGTCATCTACCCAAGAAACGCGGAACTGAATTGCACGCTCAGGCTCAACCAAACGCTCAAGCAAACCATGTGCTGCATATTGAGGGTTCTTTTCAATGAACGGCCAAAGGCTGGTCATTACTTCTTCTACAGCTTGTAGAAACTCTGGTTGATGTGCATCACGTGTTTTAACGTAATCTAGGAATTCGTTAAGGCTGTTGTATTTCAACGCTTAATCCTCAGCAGAAAATGGATCAAAATTGGTCAAAATTTCAATCAATGATATATTTTGGCGCAAAATATTAAATATCTTTTGTTAACAATCTACAATAGTTTTTTTCAAAAAACTTTAAAACATTTGTATTTTCATAAATTTAACTTATTTTTTAGCGTGTTAAGCCCATAAGTTAATGTAACAAATTAATTCATAGTTTTGAGCATTTTTGCCCAAAAAGCTAGCAATTGTTGTTCTTAATTTGCGCACAAGCCTAAAAGCAAAAATCGTGCTAAAATCATCGACCTAGAATTTCCCCCTAGCCTTATCTTCCGTTTTTCTGCTGCTGTTTAAAGTGGCATTGGTTTGTCCATGAATTCGCAAATTGCTCTGATTCAAAATATTGATGCGCTACTCCCTCAAACTCAATGTGGCTTATGTGGTCACCGCGATGGCTGTTTACCCTACGCCAAAGCGATTGCAGAAGGCGAAGCGGCCAATAAATGCGTACCCGGTGGACAACCTGTTGCAGATGCACTAGCAAACTTACTGCAACGCCCTGTATTGACCGCAGAAGCCAGTGTTTGGCCTGTGCAGGCAGATGGACGCCCACAGCGTATGAAAGCGCTAATTCGTGAAGATGAGTGCATTGGTTGTACCAAATGTATTAATGCCTGCCCTGTCGATGCCATTTTAGGCTCAGGCAAACTCATGCACAGCATTTTGACTGATTTATGTACTGGCTGTGAATTGTGTATTCCACCTTGCCCTGTCGATTGCATTGACTTGGTGGAAGATACACAACCCCTGCTTTCTGATAGCGCACGAGTGGCAGAACAGAATGATTTACGCCAACGCTACTACGCCCACATACAACGTGAAGAACAACGTCGTCTGCACCGTAAAGGCCCTGTGGTACGTGCAGAAATTGATACCGAACTGTTTGCTCAATTTTCTGCACAAGCCGATGCTGCTGTGCCTGTGATTGAATTGCCTGTGCAAAAAAATGAACAGATTTCCACTGCCGATGCACAAACCACCATCGAACTGGCAAAATTACGCACACAAATTAAAAAACTCGAAAAACAACTCAGTGTGCGTGACGATGAGAAAAAACGGCTATTACTAACCAATTTACAACAACAGTTACGTGAATTAGGAGCATAAACATGCCCGAAAGAAATACACGTCTGACCAATAAAGCGGTCAAAACAACGGCTGCCAAAAGCACCACGCTCAAAGAAAAGCCGTCTAAAAATATGACCAAAAAGCAAATTCAGACTTTTTTTGAGCGCTTACGTGACCAACGTCCAAATCCGACCACTGAACTGAATTTTTCCAATCCATTTGAATTGCTGATAGCGGTGACCTTATCTGCACAAGCGACCGATGTCAGCGTCAATAAAGCCACCGACAAACTGTTTCCTGTTGCCAATACTCCCGAAGCGATTTATGCCTTAGGTGTGGAAGGTTTAAAAGAATATATTAAAACCATCGGGCTGTATAATTCCAAAGCAGAAAATGTCATTAAAACCTGCAAAATTCTCATCGAAAAACACGGCAGCATCGTGCCTGATAATCGTGCCGATTTAGAAGCCTTGCCCGGCGTGGGACGCAAAACGGCCAATGTAGTGTTAAATACCGCATTTGGACAGCCTACTATGGCGGTCGATACGCATATTTTCCGCTTAGGTAACCGTACAGGTTTAGCTGTAGGTAAAAATGTTTTAGAAGTCGAACACCGTTTGATTAAAGTCATTCCTAAAGAATTTTTAATTGACTCGCATCACTGGCTAATTTTACATGGCCGTTATTGTTGTATTGCGCGTAAGCCTAAATGCGCTGAATGTGTGGTGTCAGATGTGTGTAACTGGCCTGATCGCTTTGAATTTGGTGCACATCGTCATACTACGCTGCATGAAATTCATCACGCGCCCATATCTAAGTAAGTGCTTCGGTAGAGTTTTGCAAAGTGATCTAAGCTTATTGATGACAAGCTAGATCATCAAAGCAATGTGGATTATCCAAAATCGTGTGGATAACTGTGCAATCTATGCACAAGATTGTACAGAGATGAACTTGTTTCTTCATGGTTGGTATTTTCACCGTTACCTAATCTTTTTGTCTCTGTAACTGCTTGAGATTTTATAAAAATTACAATACCTAAAGTAATAATACCAACCACAAGAATTATTAATAGAATTTTATTCTTTTTCATAAGGTTTTATAAAAACTGCCCAAATTTAAAATTGCAATCTTTTGCAGATGTGTGATGATTTATTTATCCTGAGAATCTTCAGACTGACGTTGTTGTTCTTGCTGTTGTTTAAGTTTCGGATGCAATTGATAGTGCTTACCTGATTTTTTTTCAGCCGAATTCTGAGCTTGTGTGTTGCGCAATAACTTATAGCTCACAAAAACAAGAAAGCCTAAAACGGCAATACTTGCCAATAACATGATGATCACAGCAGCATGTTGCAAAGCACTCTCCCAAACTGACACAAATAAAAAGAGCCCTAATATGAATCAGGACTCTTTTAAAGTCAAAACAAGCTGCCTGTTTAAGCGATTTTATTTTCTTTTAAACAGGCTTGGTCTAAAACCTAGACTTATTTTGCTTGGTCTAAAATAGCAAACAAATCTGCTTGAACTTCTTCAATTGGACGAAGACCATTCAATTTGTTATAGCTTGGTGCATTTTCACCAGAAGCAGCACGACCTTGATAGAAGCCAACCAATTGCTCAGTTTCTGAGTGATACGCTTTTAAACGTTTACGAATAGTTTCTTCTTGGTCATCTGGACGTTGAACCAAATCTTCGCCAGTTTCGTCATCTTTACCTTCCACTTTTGGTGGATTGTAAACAAGGTGATAAATACGACCAGATGCAGGGTGCTGACGACGACCAGACAAACGTTGTACGATTTCTTCGTCTGCAACATCAATTTCAATCACGTGGTCGATATTGATGCCTTCGCTTTCCAAGGCTTCAGCTTGTGGAATAGTGCGAGGGAAACCATCAAAAATACAACCATTCACGCAATCTGGCTGCGCAATACGCTCTTTCACTAAGCCAATGATCAGTTCATCAGATACCAAACCGCCACCGTCCATGACGCTTTTGGCTTGTAGACCTAATTCAGTACCTTCACGAATTGCAGCACGGAGCATATCACCGGTTGAAATTTGTGGGATATTGTAGCGCTTACAGATCAACTGAGCTTGTGTACCTTTACCTGCTCCAGGTGGTCCGAGTAAGATAATGCGCATAAAAAAACATCCTCATTTTAACAATGTATTTGACACTCGTTGCATATCAGAGCCATCGCCCTTTACGCAGCCAGCATCCTCTTATAAGAAAGCGACAAACAAATGTATTAAACCAGCAATAAAACCAGTTACACCACCCAAGACAATTAAAATCCACTCATCTTCCTGAAAGGCAGGACGCAAGAGATTCTGGAATTCTTTTGGCGTCAGTTCACGAATACGATCTCTGAACATTTGATAAATTTTCTGTGCACGGCTCGCATTAAAGGCAGGGTCGCATACAGGCACCATCGTAATTTCAATCGAACGATCAATCAAGTCAGTCTTGAGTTTGGCATACTCTTTTGGCCCCAAAGACAACTGTAAAGAGGTACGAACCAATGGTGTTTCCATAATTTCGTTGATGTGGCGTTTGACAATACGGCGGGTTTTGTCTTTTTTACTGCCATACATCATTTCAGTCATAATCGATTTTAACGTAATCAGATCTTCTGTGACTACCGTTGCAAACACATCCGAGACTTCTTCTTGGCGTTTCATGAACGCACCCTGAATATTATAAGTCCCAATGCGTGGAATCACTGGCTTAATCCATGGAAATTGACGATTTTCAGTCAATTTAAAGAACTGCGGATATTTCACGTAATGTGGTTCGACTGGGTTAAATACCATCCAAATCGCAATCCAGTTGGTCAAGAAGCCCCAAATTGCCGCCCAAAATGGAACCGTCCAGTGCCATGGTACAAGAAACCAAACAATCATTTGGAAAATACCAAAGAACATCCCAATCAATGCACTGATATGCCAAATAAAGTTAATTTCTTTTTGACCGACTTTTAGGAACATACGCACCATTAAGCGGCGATCACCTTCCATTTGGCTGACCACCATTTCACGCATATCCACCAAGGATTCAACATTCAAGGTCAGTTCAGTCACCAATTCACGCAGCACACCTGGCAATTGTTTATGCGCCTGTGCGTAAATACGGCGTTTAATCGAATACGGTAGGTTTTCCCAAAGCACAGCATTGCGGTCTAACATGACCTCATCAATTAAGTGCTCAAGTTCAAAACCCACTTGCTCACCAATAATACGCGCCATATCTTCAGGGTCCATAGCATTGAGAAACTCACGCAATGAACCTAATTTTGACAATGTGTTATCGGTAATGATGCCTGAAATACGCCCTGCTTTACGCGGTACAATCCCCTGCCATCCCACAGGAATAGGCCCAAGGTGAAAGCCCCAAAAGCTAATTGGATAGAACACCATTTTTAGTGCCATCCACACGTGCGCCCAAGTCACAAAAGCAGTCACAGGAATAATACTGAGCACGGCCCAAAAATCTGGACGATTCAAAAAGGTTTGCCACAACTGATTGACGTACTCAAGCATGCATTTTTTCCATATTTAGTTCTAATTACAAGATTCTAAAGTAGTTAAAAGTCACTATTCTGACTACAAACCCATACTGAGCGTATAGGAAAATTGTAGTCTAGGCTCAGTTTCCGCAATCACTCGCCCTTGTCGATCTTCCAATTTTTCACCTGCGCCAATGCCAACACTAAAGCTACTGATGCGTTCAGGGCTCAGTAATACATAAGCCAGATCAATGCCTGCACCTAAACGCGCTTTTTCTTCACCATCCACCCATTTAGATTCTAGGTGTCCTGCGTAAGCGCCAATATAATAACCATTTTTGTCTTTACCTGTGAGGTGGTATGGGTAACGAAAACCTGTTTGCCCACCGACTTCATGGTCACCATTTAAAAAAGCCCCCGCTTTTAGATAGGCAATGCCATAAGGATTGACCCATTCACCATTCAAATGCAGTAATTTTTGGGTAATACCCGCCCCTACATTCCAGGTTTTTGCGCTATCTGCGCTAATTTTTGCTTCAGGTAAAAAAGTAGTGTTCCCAGCAAAGCTAAAACTTGAAAAGGCAAGTAATGCCACGAAAGAATAGACTTTTGTCATTATTGTCACCAGTGTCCATTTGTTTTAATTTTAAAAACAGTCCTGTTTTCGTGTTTTGACTCTAGCAGAATTGTCAGGATTCTTATATACAGCAAATTACAATTTTGATGTCGCTAAAGTCAAAAATTAAGATTGCGCCCATCTTCTAGGTTAAATCGGGCAATTCAGTCAAACATGGTTACTCAAAATTGCCAATAGATGCGTTAGAATAGTCCAAATTCGTTCTCCCTCATTTTTGTTAAGCCAATTTTTGTATGAAACAACACTATCCGTTAAAAAATGCTCAGCAAGAGAAGCGTATTTTTCGCAATCGCATCTTTTTTTCGGTGGGTGTTGTGGTTTTTTTCTTGCTGCTGTTGGTGGCTCGTTATGCCTTTTTACAAATTAGCGGCTACGATGAATTTGCGACTGCATCAGATAAAAACCGAATTCGGCTACAACCACTCGCACCTGCACGTGGTTATATTTATGACCGCAATGGTGTGTTATTGGCAGATAACTACCCTGTGTTCTCAGCCACTTTAAGCCGTGCAGATGTTGAAGATATTGACGATACCATTGCGCGACTGACACCTGTTTTACAACTGACAGAAGAAGATATCGATCGCTTTAAAAGTCGGATTAAAACTTCACGTAAAACTGAACGTGTATCGATCAAGCTGAATTTAAATGAATCGGATATTGCCCGTTTTAGTGAAGTTAAATTTCAATTCCCTGGGGTCAATATTGAAACCCAGATGACACGTTACTATCCGCATGGTGACTTATTTGCGCACGTGATTGGTTATGTCGGGCGCATTAACGACAAAGAACTGAAAGAAATTGACAAAGATGCTTATGCAGGCACCAACTTGATTGGCAAAATTGGGGTGGAGAAATCGTATGAGCACTTGCTACATGGCGTACCCGGCAACGAATCTGTAGAAGCCGATGCACATGGTAATGTGCTGCGCAATTTAGGACGTAAAGACCCTGTACGTGGCAATGATTTGTTTTTGTCATTGGATTATGGCTTGCAAGTGGTCGCCTCTGAACAACTGGCAGAACGCCGTGGTGCAATTGTGGCACTTGACCCACGTACAGGTGAAATTTTAGCTTTAGTCTCCAGTCCGAGTTTTAACCCTAACTTATTTGTCACAGGTATTAGCCATACCGACTACTCTGCCTTACGCGATAATTTAGATCAACCACTCTATAACCGTGCAGTACAAGGTGTTTATCCACCGGGTTCTACCATTAAGCCGATGTTTGGTTTAGGCGGTATTCATTATGGCTATGTCGACTGGAAAACCGCCATTCAGGATTATGGTTATTTCACTTTACCAGGCGACAGCCACCGTTTCCGTGACCATAAAAAAACTGGGCATGGCATTGTCGATATGCACAAAGCTCAAGTCGTGTCGTGTGATACCTACTTCTATGTATTGTCGTATCGCATGGGCATTGAAAAAATGAACGACTGGATGCGTCAATTTGGCTTTAGTGAAAAAACTGGGGTCGATTTACCAAGTGAAAGCACAGGACTCTACCCAAACCCGGACTGGAAAATGCGTACGCGCAAAGCCAAATGGATGAAAGGTGAAACAATTTCCGTCAGTATTGGTCAGGGTGCATTTACCTCGACACCATTGCAATTAGCAATGGCCACCGCCATCACCGCCAACAAAGGATTTAAAGTCACACCGCACGTGTTACGTGAAAGTCGTGGCGCGAAACCATTTAAAGTTCACAATGGTACCAACGGAAAAATTGACTTTAACGGCACAGAAGAAGACTGGATTAAAATGCGTGATGCCATGGTTGATGTGATTCAATCAGGTACAGGTAAAGGGATTAAAGGCGGCTTGCAATATTCAGTTGCAGGTAAAACAGGTACAGCACAGGTTAAAAGTATTGCGCAAGGTAAACGCTATAACGAAGCCTTATTGACCGACCGTCAGCTTGACCACGGTTTATTTGTTGGCTTCGCTCCTGCCGAAAACCCTGAAATCGCAATTGCCATCATTCTAGAAAATGGTCGCGGTGGTTCTGCAGCAACGGCTTTGGCGCGTCCAATTTTAGACTATTGGTTACTGAATAAAAATAAAAAGCCAATTCGTCCATCTGCCGCACAAGTGAGTGGTGGCTTAATGACTGCAGGTTTAAAACCAAGTGAATTGCCAAGTGGTGAAGTCCCTTCATCTACTGCACCAAATACGAATAACGTGAATAATCCGAATACAGCAACCAATCACCCTGCGCTCAACCCAAATCCTTCGCAAACTACTCCGAGTTCAGCTCCAACCAATCCACCTGCAACTGCGCCAACAGCAGTTGTACCCACTAACCCAATTGAGAGCGACTAAGCCATGAAAAATCAACTACGCATTATTGGTGGAGAATGGAAACGTCGTCAGTTGGCTTTTGCTTCAATTGAGGGATTACGCCCTACGCCCGACCGAGTGCGCGAAACCTTATTCAACTGGTTAATGTGGGATGTGCAAAACGCCAAAGTGTTAGACCTCTGTTCAGGTTCGGGCGCTTTAGCTTTTGAAGCCCTGTCTCGCGGTGCGGCACACGTGGTCATGATTGAGCCAAACCGTACACAAGCACAGTTTTTACAGCAAAATTTAGAATTATTACGCGTCAATAAAAGCAAAGCACAATTAAAAGTTTCTACCGCACAACATGCTTTGGCGACACTAAAAGATCAGTTTGATTTGGTATTTTTAGACCCGCCTTATAGTTTAGATTTATGGGAAGAATTGGCAGGGTTGGCTGATCCACTCATTGCGGCACAAGGTCTGATTTATGTTGAAGCAGATCGTGATTTAAACCTGTTAAAATTACCGCAGACTTGGCAAAAAGTTAAAGAGAGCAAAGCGGGAACTGTACGTGCGGGCTTATACCAAAAGATTGTTGTTTAAATTTTCTCCTTAAAAGATACGCGGTAATTTTATGACTATCGACACTTTTCAAGAGCCATCCATTAATGTAATATTATAACATTACATATTGTAGTGTTTATCTTCATGAAAGTTCGTTCATCTTTAAAAAGTGCAAAATCGCGTGCCGATTGTCAAATTGTGAAACGTCGTGGCAAATTATTTGTGATTTGCAAATCCAATCCACGTTTTAAAGCAAGACAGGGATAATCCCCTGTCTTTTAGTTTTGATAGATTATTACACTGAAATAGTGTGCTTATTCTGAATAGTAACGTGTATCGACACTAAAACTTTCAGGAAATTTTGCTTGAACCTGCGCATAAAATGCCATGATTTCAGCCATATCTTTTTCAAAATCACCGGTTGGATGCACAATTTTTCCCACACCCGTTTTCTTTTTTGCGTAATCCATATACGCCAAAGCAATTGGCACACCTGCATTTAACGCAACATGATAAAAACCTGTTTTCCATTGTTCTTGACGCGCACGTGTGGCTTCAGGCGTCACCAACATCACCAATTTAGGATGGGTTTTAAATAAGTCCGTCATGAGCTGAACCATACTAGGTCGTGCTTCGCCTGGTGCTTTCGGACGACGGTCTATACCAATACCTCCCATCGCACGGACAAATGGCCCAAACGGCAATTTCATATAGCTGTCTTTAATGGTCAAGCGAACATTAACGCCCAAAGCTTTAAGCCCTAAGCGTGCATATAAGGCATCCCAATTACTGGTATGCGGTGCAGCAATCATCACATATTGGTCTAATTCCAACGGACAATGATTGTCGATTTCCCAACCCATTAAATTTAAGCTTCGCTCAGCTAACTTTTCAAACACAACCGCATACCCCAAATAAAGTGTGCGAATTTTAGCAAGCATCGACAAATACAAAAGTCTAAAACGACGAATAAATAAACAAATACTTTATAAATGTATAAAAATTTCCTGCACTCATCTTATTTTTGTCATTCCATGCAAAATCATACTGTTTTTGCGCTTATTCATTGCTAGATTCAAGCAAGTTTAAAATGGTAAATATATAAATTTACGCACAGTTTGCTGAGTTTTTTACGGTCTAATCCGATGTAATCCTTGAAGTGAAACTTAAAACTTTAAAACATCGGGCTTGTTATGATTTGCTACAAATCTTCATTAAAAATAAGGCAAATTGGCTTTTCAGATACAAGGTGAAAGTTTAAGGTGGCAGCAAGACAAGTTTGAAGTTTAGAACATTTATGCTGAATCGTTATCCGATTGCACTCAGTACACTTAGCTTATTTTTAGTAGCTTGCGGATCAACTGATCCAAGCAGGGAATATCAATCCGCTTTGCCTTCTGAGCCACAAATTACGCCCAAAACTGAAGTTCAAAATTCAGCAACTTCATGGACAGGACAAGCTACAGGTAACTTTAGAGCCTTATTGCCTTGTGACAACTGTGAACAGCATGTGATTCATTTACGCCTGAATGATGATCAAACCTTTCAACTCAGCGACATTAAACGCTCGAAACAGCGCCAGCGCGAAAACCAAGTGGCGGGAACGATTCAAGCTGCTCAGGGCAACAATCAGCAAGACAAACAGAACCAACACCCATCGCAAAACACGGCAAATGAATGGTTGCTCAATACAGAAAATGGGCAAGCCTATGCACGTATTCAACTCACAGCTCACGGTCTTCAATTCAGCTTATACAATCAGAAAAATATACAAAATCAACAGAAAAATGAAACTCAGGTTTTCTTACATCCTGTAGAAAATATGCAAGTCAGTAATGCCCTGAAGCATGTCGATATTCAGGCTGAACACGTACAAAATATTGAGGTCAAAGAATTAAACGACCCTGTGATGGCACACGATTATTTTCTGGCAATTCACAATCAATCTGATCAAGCATTACAATTACATGCCAATGACTTGGTTTTGGTCGATCAGCAATATCAGGAATATGCGGCTGTAGTCGATCCACAATTTTTAGAACCGATTTCTGCACAACAAAAACAATGGATTAAGGTGTCTTTCCATTACCCTGCTTCTGTACAGGCAGATGTGATCAAAATTAAATAGGTTACAGCTGCTGAATTTTCATAAATAAAGAAACATCACTTTAAAGTTATTTCTTAAAAGTGTTTCAGAATTCTTTGATTTTTTCTACAGCCATAAAAAAACCCTGCTGATGCAGGGTTTTCTTTTAAACCATCAAGCGATTACGCGTTGAATTGGTTCATTGTGTTTTTCGCATCGTCACCCGCTTTAAGCGCGTTGTCACCAGCGAAGATTTCTTTGTGGTCGTCACCGATGTCAGAACCAGCCATTGCTTGGTGTTTCACACAAGCGATACCACCGCGGATTTCTTTACGTTGTACGCCAGCAACATAAGCCAACATACCTTCAGAACCGAAGTAACCTTGAGCAAGCTCGTGAGTAGAAAGAGCAGCTGTGTGGTAAGTAGGCAGAGTGATCAAGTGGTGGAACACGCCTGCTTCACGAGAAGCGTCTGCTTGGAATGTACGTACTTTTTCGTCAGCTTCAGCAGCCAATTCAGAATCGTCGTACTCAGCGCTCATTAATTTAGCGCGGTCGTATGCAGATACGTCTTTACCTTCAGCAACCCAACGGTCGTACGCTTGTTGACGGAAGTTCAGTGTCCAGTTGAATGATGGAGAGTTGTTGTAAACAAGTTTCGCATTTGGCACAACTTCACGTACACGGTTAACCATGTGAGCGATTTCTTCTACGTTTGGAGTCGCAGTTTCGATCCAAAGAAGGTCAGCACCGTTTTGTAAGCTAGTTACACAGTCAAGTACAACGCGGTCAATTTGAGTGCCTTCACGGAACTGGTACAAGCCAGAAGCTAAACGCTTAGGACGGTGTAATTTACCATCACGCTTGATTAGGATTTCGTCTTCTTTCGCTTCAGAGATGTCAATTTCTTGAGTGTCTAAGTAGCTGATGTATTGAGAAGCGATGTCGCCTGGCTCTTTAACTACTGGGATTTTTTGAGTTAAGTCAGCGCCTTCAGAGTCAGTACGTGCAACGATGATACCGTCGTCAAGACCCATTTCTAAGAACGCATAACGTAACGCGTGGATTTTAGCGATGAAGTCTTCGTGTGGAACAGTTACTTTACCAGCTTGGTGACCACATTGTTTCGCGTCAGAAACTTGGTTTTCGATTTGAAGTGCACATGCACCCGCTTCGATCATTTTCTTAGCTAATAAGTAAGTTGCTTCTTCGTTACCGAAACCAGCGTCGATGTCCGCAATGATTGGCACAACGTGAGTTTCAAAGTTGTCGATTTGAGCAGTGATTTCAGCAGCTTTAGCAGTATCACCAGCGTCTTGAGCTTTTTTAAGTGCGCGGAACAAATCGTTTAATTCTTTTGCGTCAGCTTGACGTAAGAATGTATAGATTTCTTCGATCAATGCAGGAACAGAAGTTTTTTCGTGCATAGATTGGTCAGGAAGTGGACCGAATTCTGAACGAAGTGCAGCAACCATCCAACCAGAAAGGTAGATATAACGGCGTTCAGTAGTACCGAAGTATTTTTTGTTCGCAATCATTTTTTGTTGCGCAACAAAACCGTGCCAGCAACCTAAAGATTGAGTGTATTTGCTTGAATCAGCATCATAAGCAGCCATATCACGACGCATAATCGCAGCTGTATATTTAGCAATATCTAAACCAGTTTTGAAACGGTTTTGCATTTGCATACGCGCAGCATCTTCAGGACTGATGTCTGCCCAAGTGTTGCCGAATTTTGCTTTTAATTCGCGGATTGCATCAATCGCTGTTTGGTATGTAGTCATGATATTGTACCCTGTAATATTATTTAGGATTTATCAATCGAAGGCTAAATCGCGCTTATGCTTGATTGCTCAGATTTAGAGCACTTCGTTACGATGAATACAGAGTAGAGTGACTGAATGAATTAATCCAATATTCTCGTGTAATTCTCGGTATTTTTTAAAAAAATGTATAGATCAAAGTCTTAATTCACAAAAACAATAAAAACACAACATATTGATTTTAAAAACCTTATTTAGAAAATCAATCAAATATCTTTGCTTATAAATTCATCTCTATGCCGATATTTTCTGCATTAGACTTAAGTCTTGCATTTCATAAAAAATGCTTGCATTGGCGATTTCTGCCATTTTTTAGCAAAATTTTGCTGCTTTTCAGCGCAATGTAAGTGCATAAGTTTCATACAAAATAGAATCTGCTATCAGTTCTTCCAATGCTTTTAAGTGTTTTTGCATTTAAGATTAAAAAGTATAGATGCAGTACTAGGCAACCTACATTTCTTTAGGAAATAATGATGGGGCTGGCTGTTTTTATTCAGATTTTTTGCTGTTTATCTCGTCGATTTTTTCATCATAATTTATACACAAGCCTTACGGCTTATGGCATAATCCCAATAATTTAGTGATTTTATTTTCGGTATTTATTTTATGAATCTGGAGCGGGTTGATCTTAATCTATTAATTTATCTTGACGTCTTACTTCGTGAAAAAAATGTAACCCGTGCTGCAGAACAATTGGGCGTTACCCAACCTGCGATGAGTAACATTTTACGTCGTTTGCGCAATTTATTTAATGATCCCCTGCTGATTCGTTCTTCTGAAGGCATGACGCCAACTGAACGTGCCTTAGAATTACAACCGCGTATCCGCGATGCCTTATCTGACCTTTCTATGATTTTGGAGCCGCGTACTGAGTTCCGCCCTTATACTTCAAATCGTGTATTTCGGATTATGACCTCCGATTACGCAGAAGCCACATTAGTCCCACGCTTGGTTAAAGCTTTACGCTCTGAAGCACCTAATGTGGTATTAGACTTTTTAACCCCGAGTGATGTGTCTTATCGCGACATGGAACAAGGTAAAGTCGATTTGGCGATTAACCGTTTTAATGAAATTCCACAAAGTTTCCATCAGGTTTTAGTTTGGCGTGATAGTTTTTCTTGCCTGCTCAATCACAAACACCCTGCTGCCAATAACCTGAATTTAAAAAGCTACTTAGATGCACAACATATTTGGGTTTCTAAAACAGGTATGGGCGTTGGTTTTGGTGTGAATCCAGAGAAACAAGCGGGACTGGGTTGGATTGATCAAGCTTTAGAGCGTATTGGACAAAAACGTAAAATTTCGGTGTTTACCCGTCATTATCAAATGCCTGCACTACTCGCGTCTAATGTAGATTTAGTCGCAACCTTACCTACACGTATTGCGCGCTTACAAGCCAAAAGCCAAAGTTTACTGATTAAAGACCCACCATTTTATATTCCAGAATTTGAATTAAAGATGGCATGGTGTCCGTTGTTACATCATCACCCTGCACACCGTTGGTTACGCCAATTGATTTTATATGTAGCGCGCCAAATGATTGAAGAAGAAAACCGTGAGTTTTTACTGAATAACTCTCAATTTTCAGCCTATTAATTAAAAATTCACTGAACTTATTGGCACAAACGCTTATACTCAGATGAGGAATATTTCGATATTCCTCATTGTTTAATCATGATTTAATAAAGATTCAAATTGTTATATTTAAAATAATATAATCCACAGGTGGATTCGTGAGCCTCTTCCAGAATATTGTTATTATCCTCATCCTCATTGTCGGAGCTGGTTTTTTATCGCTGACTGAAATTGCGTTGGCTGGTGCACGTAAAGTTAAACTGAAAATTCTAGCCGAATCAGGCGATGAACGTGCCCAAAAAGTTTTAGACCTACAAGAAAACTCAGCTGATTTTTTTGCTGCCTCACAAATTGGCTTAAACGCAGTTGCCATTTTAGGTGGTATTTTAGGTGAAGGCGCATTCCGTCCTTATTTTTACAACTTAGTTGTGCGCTTCTATCAAGGACCATGGGCTGAAACGCTTAGTTTTGCCTTGTCATTTACCTTAGTGACTTCGCTGTTTATTTTATTTGCCGACCTAATGCCTAAGCGTTTGGCAATGATCGCACCTGAAAAAATTGCGGTATCGGTGATTAATCCGATTCAAATTTTTATTCGGATATGCAAGCCTTTGGCATGGATGATTAATGCGATTGCCAACGTGCTGTTCCGTTTATTTAAAGTAAATACCACGCGCGAAGACAATATTACATTTGATGATATTTCTGCAGTCATGGATGCAGGCGCTCAAGCAGGTGTTTTACAAAAGCAGGAACATCACTTTATTGAAAACGTGTTTGAACTTGAAGAACGTAACGTGCCTTCGAGTATGACTACACGTGAAAATGTGGTGTTTTTTACCCTAAAGGAATCTGAAGCCAGTATTCGTCAAAAACTTGCAGAATATCCTTATTCCAAATTTTTGGTCTGTAGCGAAAATATTGATGATGTTATTGGCTATGTTGATGCCAAAGATATTTTGGTCAGAATCCTCAATAATCAATCTTTACTACAACTAAATGAAAGCACCATCCGTAATGTATTAACCATTCCAGATACACTCACGCTGTCTGAAGTCTTAGACCGTTTCCGCTCTACCAAAGAAAAATTTGCCGTAGTCATTAATGAATATGCGTTGGTTGTGGGCGTAATTACCCTGTCTGATATTATGATTACTGTGATGGGCGATTGGGTAACACCTATTGAAGAAGATCAGCAAATCATTAAACGTGATAACAATTCTTGGCTGATTGATGGCAGTACACCAATTGAAGACATTAAACACGCGCTGCAAATTGATGAAATGCCAGATGATGAAAATTATGAAACCATTGCAGGTTTTATGATGTATAAGCTACGTAAAATCCCGCGTCCTGCCGACTCTGTACTTTTTGATGGTTATAAATTTGAAGTGGTCGACGTCGATCATTTTAAAATTGACCAACTTTTAGTGACACGAATTGTAGAAACGCAGGAAATACAAAACAACACTGAAGCAGATGGATAGTGAGATTCCTTGTATTCGTTCAGCCTGATTGCATCTACATTTTCTCGCATTCACAAAAAAGCACCACATCAAAATGAAGTGGTGCTTTTTTAAATCTGAACTGATACTTCTGAAATTCAGCTGAATATCTATTTAATATTTGCTGATCAATTCATCCAATACTGCTTGATAATGAATCGCAATATCTTCAGCTAAAATTTTATAGACATTGTCGAATTGCACCATTGGCCAACCTTCTTTCCAGAAAGGGAAAATATTGTGCAAATCATGCGTTACCACAGCATCTTCACGCACAATCGCTTGTGCAACCTGAGCCAATACTTGTGCAGTTTCTGTGCCATCAATGGCTAAATAATCAATCCCACGTGCTTTTAAAATACGCACACGGTCTTTTTTATAACGAATTTTTTTCATTTGCGCTTCATTTAACTGCAAAGCCAAACTCACCGCTTCTACAAATTTGCTTTCAAATGATTGATTCAGTGCCACCAACGCTGCTTTATGCGCTTCCTGACGACCTGCTTTCCCACCATTACGGATAATTTCTTTTGCCTCTGTGTCTAGCTCATCACTTTTCATAGACTGCAAAATGTCGAGTATTTCGATATCACTTAATGATTCAGGAGATTGGTCAATCATGTACTGCCCTTGGACAAAAATAGCAAAACGCTATTTTCGCACAATTTAGCTAAAAGCTCGACACATTCCGAAGCAATTGTTCACACAAGGCAGTGCTGCACCTATTACAGTGCAGCAGTTTAAAATTGATCTTTCAGCTTTGATCATCCTTGTTTATTTTAAATTTCTTATTGTTCCCTTAGTTTTTCTCCTGAATTTTACGGGTCTATTTAAAACCCGTTATTTCAAATGAATAATCCAATAAATAACAGGTTTAACTTTTCAACTCACTTGTACTTTTTAGTAAAAAATAATTAACAGGTTGCTCTTTACACTTAATACAAGTTTTCGCGTTTATCATGATCGAGGCGGTCAATATAGCGTTCTAAATGTAGCATCGCATGATACATTTTATTTAAGTTCCGAACATTGATTTGCTGACGAACAATATTTTTGTGTAACCGTTTTAATGCACGTAGACTGTGTTTTGGCGTATATGCAGATAAAATTTTCATAAGCCTGCTCTCTCTATCAAATTATTTTACATGAACCGTTTTGTTATCTTGAGAATGAATTCAATGAATATAAAGATAAGCTCTATTATTGACAGGGTGTGTCCTACACCTCCTTAATATTTGACTATTTGGAAAAATTTTATTGTGTTAAATTGTAGTTTAAAGGAATATTTATGTAATTATGATTAAAATAATTGCTAAAAAAGATTCAAAAAATCTTTGTTAAAATCTTCTATAAAAATATGCATAAAAAAACTGACACTCGGTCAGTTTTTTATGCGGGCTGATTTTAAATTTTGAGTCTTTAAATCACTTCCACCACTACTTTGCCCACATGCTCACCTGTATCCATTTCGGCATGCGCTTGCTGAATTTGATCAAACTGAAAGGTTTTATAAATCATAGGCAGACATTCACCTTTGGCTAACAATGGCCAAACTATCTCTTGCAAACCTTTGGTAATTTCAGCTTTTTCTGCAGTATTGCGGGCGCGCATGGTCGAACCCGTAATGGTAAGACGCTTCATCATAATTTGACCAAGTTTTACTTCTTTGGCTTTTGCACCACCTAAGAATGCGATATACACCAAGCGACCATCACGACGTAATAAGTTTAAATTACGTTCCAAATACGGCGCACCAACAATATCTAAAATGACATCGACCCCAGCATTGTCTGTCGCTTCGTTAATCACTTGTTCAAAATCTTGTGTCTTGTAATTAATTGCTGTGGTGAGATGTGAAATTGCTTGTACTTTTTCATCTGAACCTACGGTTGCAAAGGTTTTTAAACCTAAGGCTTTGCACAACATTAAAGCAGTTGTACCAATACCACTGGTTCCGCCATGAATTAGTGCCGTTTCACCTGCTTTGGCTTTGCCCATTTGGAATACATTGGCCCACACAGTAAAAAACGTTTCAGGTATCGCAGCGGCTTGTACAAAACTGACACCTGTTGGAATTGTCAAAGTCTGGCTTTCAGGCACAACACAATATTCTGCATAACCACCACCATTGGTTAAGCCGCACACAGCATCACCAACTTTAAATTGGCTGACATCTGCACCCACAGCAACCACTTCACCTGCTACTTCTAAGCCTGGCACTGGCGTCACGCCTTTAGGCATAGGATACAGCCCCTGACGCTGTAAAATATCAGGACGATTTAAACCAAAAGCATGTACTTTGATCAAAACCTCATTAGCTTGTGGCTCAGGTATTGCAACCGTTTCATAGGCTAATTTTTCTGGGCCACCTGGTTCTGTAATAATAATCTGCTGCATTGTGTTTTGTGTCATGGCAAATCCCTGATTGTTTGATGCTGATATGAATTCTGACTATTTGAACATAAAACAGCAAAGCATTAAAACCCAGATTAACTTAGGTATAATCTTTATGCCGTGGTGTTTTCATGCGTGATTAAATTTTCATTTATGATTAAAGAGTATGTGATGTCAGAAATTGTGGAATACAACGAAAATAATTACCGTGAGTTTGAATATGAAACAGGCGTTTCGGTGATTCGTTTTTATGCACCATGGTGTACGCCTTGTGTTCAAAATGCACCTTTTTTTGAGCAGCTTGCCCAACTTTTTGATGCTTCGGTAAAATTTGGCAAAGTAAATGTCGATCTATCTCCAATTTTAACTTTGCGCTATCAAGTCTTTGGTTTACCGACCACCCTAATTTTTAAAGATGGGCAAATTGTTGAACGACTATCGGGCAATGTTTCTATCGCACAACTCCAACAAAAAATTCAAAGTTATCTTTAACTCATGTAGAGTCGCTACAACATATTAAGTCTGAATGAGCACCTGATCTCGTCCTGCATGTTTGGCTCGATACAAATGTGCATCTGCGGCTTTCATAAAATCATCCACGTGCGTATATGCTTGTGCGCGGGTCATCCACGCTACACCAATACTTAAAGTCACATATTGTTTATAGTCTTCTCGTGCCACATGCTCAAAAGCTGCATCACGCACAGCCTGCAAGACCTTTTGCATGAGTGGTGCAATCGCAGGTTGCGGAATATCGTGCAGTAAAATGGCAAATTCTTCACCCCCATAACGTGCCACAAACGCATTTTTAGGCAAAGTATCTTGTAAAACGTTAACTAGGTTTTGCAGAATTTGATCGCCTTTTAAGTGCCCATAATGATCATTGTATTTTTTAAAATAATCGACATCGAGCATCGCAAAGACCAAAATATGTCGCTTATTTTGCAAGGTTTCAAAATACAAACGCTGAATTTCTTCATTTAATGCACGGCGATTATATGCCCCTGTTAATGCATCGGTTTTAATCTGTATTTCCAGTTTTTCATTCAAAAGACTGAGTTGTTCAGTGCGTTCCTGCACTTTTAAATCTAACGAGCTGTTTAAATGAATCAGTTTTTGGTTCAAGCGTTCAATGCGTAAGTTATGGTAGGCATAATTTCGTGCCTGCTGAAACATGATGAGCAATGCATAAACACTGGTCGAAATAAAAGATAAATGAATGGAATTGACCAAATTCAGCATTAATAAAAAATCATGAATAAATGTGCCACACAGAATAATTACTGCCCAAAAATTGATTCTAGAATAATGCTCTCCTGAATGCAGGGTTTGATAAAATCCATAAGCAAAATTTGCCAAAATCAGCACAAAGAAAAAAGAACTATAAAATGCCAACTGCTGAAAAATAGTGGGTTCTGCCCACAGCGTCACCCCAATATTAAAGCTCAATAACAGCATTGCCGCGCTATATACCCAACGATGCAAATAGCGCGAACTGAGCAAAAACATATAACTCAGGAAAAATAAAATCGCTAAAAAACTAAATAAATATTCGAGTCTTATTCCCCAAGACCAACTTAAATTCAGGAAAGTGGTATAGGCATAGGGTGCAGAAAATAAATTGTGTAATGCCAGAAAAACAATAAAAATGCCGAAAATAAAAATACGCTTGGTCTTTCCACCATTTGTAAGACTAAATGCCGAAAACATCAAGGTAAACAAACCAATACCAAGTACTGCCCCACAAATCATGGCAATACTCATCATCAAACGCTGATACTGTTGATTGATGGTGCGACTTAAACCAATTTTCATTGGATTTTTTAAACCACCTTGCAAGCTCTGAAAGCTAGACGCTTGAATGGTCAGGGTAAAATGTTCACTTTCAGGAACAAAATATGCAATTCGTGGGGCATTTTCGGTTTGGTGACTACTCGCATCTGCACCGACTGTGCCAACACGCACCAGTGGATCGCCATTTAAAAATACCCGATAGGCGCCATATTGGTTGGGAATCCAAATCGCAATACGTCTGCCTAGAAATTCTTTTGGAATTTGAAAGTGCCCAATAAAAGTGCCGTAAGTATTGGCATTGCCCATTAAATCTTCAAATGAAGCAGGCAATTCAACGGTATTCGATGCCAGTACCGCACTGGGTTCTTGAATCAATTGTTGCGGATAAAACAACCATCGCCCAGTCAAAATACTCGATTGATCTTCAGTAAATTGAACAGAATTGAGCAGTTGTTGATGTAGATAGTAAGATTCAGGTGCAGACTCATACTGCGCCAACACACGCGGTGGTGTGAGTACACTGCACAGTAAAATTAAGAAGAGTAATGCACACTTGTGCCACATCCGAGTGAAATTCAAAAATGCAAAAATCCTATTGTGCTTGTTTTTTAATCTAATCGTTCTTGCACTAAATTTGAAGTAAAAAATTAAGTCATTTATGCTAGACCTTACTGGCATCGGATGAATGACTTAAATTCTAGCGGTTTGGCTAAGTTGAAAGGTGTTTATTGATCGCGTGTTTTCACATCATACAATTCAATTTCAAAAATCAAATTAGAATTAGCAGGAATGATATTGCCCATTTTGCGCTCACCATAAGCCAAATGCGCAGGTACGATCAGTTTGCGTTTACCACCCACTTTCATCCCCATGATGCCTTGATCCCAGCCTTTAATGACACGACCTGTACCAATCACGGTTTCAAAATAGTTACCACGGTCTAAGGATGAATCAAACTTGGTGCCATCTTCCAACCAGCCTGTGTAATGCGTAGTAATTAAAGCGCCTTTAACCGCTTCTTTCCCCTCACCCACCACCAAATCAATAATTTCTAATTCTGCACTCATGTTCATCTCCAAATATTTACACTTCGATGTTTAAGATAATTTCCAGCTCGTGCAAGTGTTATTGCAACTGTGTCCACTCAATCTGAGCCTGTGCCTGATCGCCAATCAATGTCCATTCGCCATCCATTACATTCAACTGCAATTGCATGGTACGTTCGCATAAAGCTTGAACGGCTTCGGTACTCGCTGGCGATAGTTGCCACACTTCAACATTATTTAAAGTTTTGATTTTACTGTTACGTTTGTACCATTCATCTACCGATGAACCATAAGCAATAATCGCAACTTGCTTACAACGCGAACTGGCTTTTTTGACTTTGTCTTCATCTGGGCAACCGACTTCAATCCACTTAATTAACTGCCCTGTTAAGTCTTTTTCCCACAAAGCAGGCTCATCGGTTTCAAATAAATCTTTGGTAAATTCCAAAGCTTCATCTGCATAACGTGCGAATGCCAAAATACGCACCATCAATCGCTCAATAGTTTCAGAAGGATGCAATGCCATGGTGAGCTGATAGTCACCGTATTGATGCACATCCATATTGGCAATGTTCAAATCTGCCTTATAAATTGTCGCTTTCAGCGCCATTGTCTATTCCTAAAACTATGTTTAAATTTGCCACCAAGCATAATGGATTTTCTGTGATTTTGCTGTATCGTTTGCCCGATAACGTATAGATTTCAGTCTAGAACCGCAGCAGCATCGACCCGATACGCCAATAGTTCAGCCTCAAATTTTTCCCAATCACGCTCGCTTTGATAAATAATTTCCAACCGATTGTCTATGCCTTCATCGGTAGATTGATAATTAAATTGCTGCGGATTGAAGTTGAAACTTTTCCAACCCTGATTGGTATAAAAAATTCCTTTAATACGCAGCCAATCTTGCTGTTCACAGAGTAAATCTAATAAGGGATAAAAGTCGAATTGCCAACGTTTAGGCAATTTCCAACCTGCGACTGCATATCCTTGTGCAGTTTCGACATAGTGATATGGCAATTGTTTGATTTCTGCAGACTCTTGCAGATTTGTAGAGCTGACCTTCTTTTGCAATTTTAGCAACGGCTGAATTTTACGCTGTGTACCGACATACGGTATATCCATTTCGGTCAAAGCCAGATGACCCTGTTCTGCTTTCAACCATTTTTGCGCGTAGGCTTGATATTCCTGTTGTAGTTGTATGAGGGTTTGCTCATCTGCCGCCTGCATTTGGTCTGCATGTGATACCACAATAATTTGTGCAGCTTTGAGCTGATCGGCATACAGGTTTTGCTGCGTCCACGCCTGATCATGCAAACGCGAACCATCTACTACCGTCACCAAGACGCGCATCGATAAATGCGTATGCCAATGTGGTTCGGTCAGTTGTTCCAAGAGTTGCGCAGGATGCCCCAAACCTGTCGGCTCGATGAATAAACGGTCAGGCTTCGCTTCGGACAATAAACGCGACAAAGCAATTTGCATAGGCAATTGGCTGCTACAACATAAGCAACCGCCCAATAATTCTTTGACTTGATAACCCTGTTGCTGAGGTAAGAGTTGTTGATCGACCCCGATTTGTCCAAATTCATTCATCAGCACCGCCCAAACTTCATGTTCTGGTTTTTGGCTGAGTAACTGTTTCAATAAGGTGGTTTTTCCTGCACCGAGAAAACCAGAAATAATATGCGTCGGGACTGCTTTTTGTGGTGCAATTAATTTCAAAATAAGCTCACTTTATTGAATTTCAAACAACTCAAGCATGCTAAGCAAGTTTAGCGATTAGTTCAATCTGAATCTAAACACACTGAAATTTATTCATTTCAGCACATCTATCACCATCATGATTTGAAAAATTCGCTTACATTTATTACGTGATGATCTGCAACTTATTTGGGGAAATACACGAGTTTTAGCCGCTTGATGTTATGTTTTATTGCCAACCACGCAATTTTATTGCGGAAAACACAGCCATTTTGATTGGATTTGACTGCATATTTAAAACAAAAATTACCAAACTACGACCTATTCATCATCATTGTGCGGTTCAAGTAACCGTCATTGTTTTGCTTTGTTGCAAGCATTGATCCCATAGCTTTGGCTCTTTAGCATGAGTTCCTGTTCAGCCCGTTCAAATCAGGTGATGACTGACTTGAACACTTTAGCCGCAATAAGTTTTTTTACTTAATGCTTGTGCTGAGCACTCCCTACTACTCATGAAAAACTTTAAATAAGGATGCCAAACCATGAAATTGACACAAATTTTACTCGCTTCAACTTTTGCTTTTGCCACTGCAACTACTTTTGCTGCAAAGGCTGAATCGACAGCAACAGAACAGGAAAAAGTGGTTGTTTCAACGCAGGAAACTGTGGCTGAACCAGCTTCAGAACAAGCTGCTGCACAACCTGCATCTGAAGCAAGCACTGAAACCCCTGCTGCATCGACGCAACAGCCTTAAAACTTAGATACATTTAAAAATGTAAATCGAATACAAAAACTGAGTTTTCCGCCACTCTCTCGGTTTACTCAGTTTTTGTTTATCTACAAAGCCAATCAATATTGCCTTGGACAAAATTAAAAAATAGGCACAAAAAACCTGTCTACAATTGCAAACAGGTTTTCAGCTAAATTTGATGAAAATTTAGTTTTGTTCAGTTTTCTTATAAATGCTGCAAGATGGATGATGATTTTCTTGCAAACGTGCTACTTTACGCTGCTCTGCTGCTTCAAAACGGCAACGCTTCCAGTCATTGTCTAATTTCAACGCAGGGATTTGTTTTGGTTTACCATTTTCATCGACAGCAACCATAGTGAAGTAACAGCTGTTGGTATGGCGCACTGTACGCTTTTGAATATTTTGTGCTTCTACACGAATCCCAATTTCCATTGAAGTACGACCGACATGGTTCACACTAGCAAGGAAAGTCACCAATTCACCCACATGAATCGGCTCTTTAAAGTTCACTTTATCAACCGAAAGGGTCACCACATAACTACCCGAATAGCGGCTTGCACATGCATACGCCACTTGGTCTAATAGTTTTAAAATTGTTCCACCATGTACATTCCCTGAGAAATTTGCCATGTCGGGTGTCATTAACACGGTCATGGTTAATTCTGACTGGTCATCTAACACTGGGGCAATTTGATCTAATGGTGACATCGCGTTCTCTAGACTCTTTTAAAGACAGTAAGATATGAGCCTATTATTATATCGCGTTTATAAAAGTTTGAATGTTCATTTCGGCAACAACTGCATCATTATTATTTATATTGTTTATGATAACATTTATTTAAAATTATAAGACTAAAGACTAAGACTCCCAAGCTGTTATTTTTTAATCCATTTCTGATTTTTTAGAATATTTGTTCAAATTGAATATTACGTGAATCCCCCTGATTCAAGTGTTCAAAAAACAATCTAAAATCTTTTATTCAATGGATTATTCAAGCAAATTTCGGCGAATTTACACGAAAAAAAGTTCAATTTCCCCGTAAATTTTCAAACTTCGCTGCGACATTTAAACCAAGCGCAGCATTTCCTGCGATACATTACTATAAATCAAAGTTTGTTCGGAACTTAAGGCAGCTTCAATCACATAAGAACCATCTGGATTAATCATCGTCACTGTAAAAATAACTTGCTCCATAGTGGCAAGTTTCACCTGCTGTCCAATTTCAAAGCCGTGCATGAAGTATCCCCTCGATTTTTTATAAAGTTTTAAAGTCCTGAAGCACAAAAGTTAGGCTGTCTTGGAAGCATGTTCAATTGGTAAACTGCTTAAAAAACTAATTCAGTAAATGCTACATAGAATAAATGGAAACGGTGCGAAAGAACACGCTAAAAAATTGATTTTAAGTCTAAATACCTCATCTCAGTATTTAGATATCTTTATGGTATCTTTATTTTTAAACTATAATATCAAATACTTACAAAGAATAAATCTAAGCAATCTAACATTAAAGTTATTTTTATCAAGCACCTAATTAGACTTAAGTTAAATCTGTTGATTTCATTGAATTGACCTAAATGAAGGATCTGGACAGCTATTTAAACTGTCCATAAAGCCCAAAAGTATTACTCACTTTATAGTCTACAATTCTATGCCCATGCGCATAATGATGCTGTTGATAGACCTGATCGATTTTATTTAATTGCGCTGCAGTTGCTTCTGCGCCTGCCAACATGGTCGCTTCGCGCCCTTTCACATCAAAAATATGGGCTTTTTCACGTAAATCGGGTTGAATGACCACATCTGCCAGTTTCAATTCTTCATTGGCCAAATGCTTTTGCATAATATTAATATTTTGGTTAAACAATCCCCACACATTACTGGTTTCAGTATGAATAGGCTGCGCCAAAATATTCACGGCAATCACAATATCTGCCCCTAAGTCGCGTGCAACCTTGACAGGTACAGGGCTCACTAAACCACCATCGACATATTCATGTTCTGCAATTTTAGTAGGTACAAACATACTTGGGATAGACACTGACGCACGCACCGCTTGACCCGTATTGCCATAATTAAATACAACTTTTTTGCCTTCTTTTAATTCAGTCGCCACCACGTACATCGGGATTTTAAATTGCTCCAAACGGAGTTGATCGACTTGTGCATTGACATAATTTTCAACTTTTTTACCATCAAAAAAGCCTTTTAAATCTAAAGTCACATCCCGCACATCATTGGCTTTCATATTCATGGCAATTTCACGTAATTGCTGTGCATTTTTACCACTGGCATAAATTGAACCGACAATGCTGCCTGCGCTGCTGCCCACAATAAAATCAGGATGAATACCGTACTGCTCAAGTACTTCAATCACCCCAATATGTGCATAACCACGTGCGCCACCACTGCCCAAAACCAAGGCGACAACTGGACGTTTTTTTTGTTGTTTTAACTGACGAAAATCAATTTGATTCAGGCGCGACTCTGCTTCAACCACGGGCTGCGACTCACGCAAAGTTTGAGTCGAAAATTGCTGCTGCGATGGCACCACCTGACATCCCACCATCAGTAATGCTGTAAGAGATACATACCCAATTTTCATAATGACCTTCTTGAATCCATAGGTTTCAGTCGATATTTCACCATCAATCGTGTCAAGGTTGATCAGCCTACTTGATACAGCAACCCTCTTAACGTCAACAGTTATGCTCTCTGTTTTTACCTTGCATGAGCGCCCATAGTCTATCTATTATTTTAACCGATCCTTGTAGTAATTCGTTAAACTGTCACGTCTAGCGACTACAGTGGCGCACAAGTCGAATCTGTCTAAAATTATATGCCAACACCTTCTTATTCCTTATTATTCTGGATTTTTCTGCAATTAGGCTGTCTGTCTTTTGGTGGGCCTGCAGCGCATTTGGTGTTTTTCCATCAGCGTTTTGTGCAACAACTCAAATGGCTAGATGAATCCCAGTATTCACAAATTGTCGCACTTGCACAACTCTTACCTGGCCCAACTAGTAGTCAGGTGGGGTTAGCGATTGGTTATTTGCAAAAAGGCTATTGGGGTGCAGTCCTAGCTTGGTTGGGTTTCACCCTACCTTCAGCGTTGTTTATGGCTTTGGTTGCAGTTTTGGGACATCAATATTTAGATGTACTGTCGTCAAATAGCTTTCACAGTATTCAACTGATCGTATTGGCCGTGGTGGCTTGGGCATTTTGGCAAATGTTGCGTAGTTTTTGTAAAACGGTTTGGCAATATGCCTTAATGTTTGCTTCTGCCCTATTTATTTATCTGATGCCCTTGAGCTTCAATCAAGTTTTAGTGATTCTGATTGCAGCTTGTTTTGGCATTTGGATGGCGAAACGCGCAGCACCGACTGCTGCACCATCATCCACCAATACACGGGCGACAGATACGCATTTTACTGCGGCACATTTACTCAAACATCGTCGTTATGCTGTATTTTGGGCGGTACTATTTGTTGCACCCTTTATTGTGCTGTCAGGTCTAAACTGGCTACAACCTCATTTACTCTATGCAGCTAATTTAAGTTTCTATCAAGCCGCATCTTTGGTCTTTGGCGGTGGGCATGTCATTTTGCCTTTATTGCATCAAGATTTTGTTAGCACAGGCTTAGTCAGTGCAGAACAGTTCGATTTGGGTTATGCCATGGCGCAATTGGTGCCTGGTCCACTGTTCAGCTTTGCAACATATTTGGGCAGTTTGATTCCAATGACAGAATCTATGCTGCTGAATGCGACTTTAGCCACGTTGGCGATTTTTATACCATCTTTCTTTTTGGTATTTGCCACCTTGCCTTATTGGTCTTGGTTGATGCAGCAAGCCTATATTCGTCATGCGGTTACAGGGATTAATGCAGCGGTAGTCGGTTTGCTGCTGTATATGGTGCTCGAAATGGCACAGCGTCATATTTTGAGTATTGCTGATCTGCTGTTTATTGTTTTGGTGATTGGATTATTAAAATCCAAACTACCTGTTTGGCTCAGTCTAATTAATAGTTTCCTGGTCTATACAGCATTCTTGCATTTCATGGCTTAAATGAAAAATGCTACAGATCAAATAAAAATGCCAGTTCAATTGAACTGGCATTTTTTGTGGATGACTGAATCAAGCCTGAATTCTTTGGAGCTTAGCCACCAAAGAATTTTAGAATAGATTGAATCACCGCAACGTTAATTAAATCGACAAAGAATGCACCACACAGCGGCACAATCAAGAACGCTTTATAAGATGGACCATACATATTGGTAATGGCCTGCATATTGGCGACTGCTGTTGGCGTCGCCCCCATCCCAAAACCACAGTGTCCTGCTGCCAGCACGGCTGCATCGTAGTTTTTCCCCATAATACGGAAGGTCACAAAAGCAGCATACAACGCCATTGTGAGCGTTTGCGCACCTAAAATCACCATTAAAGGACCTGCCAAATCGGCCAATTGCCATAATTTGAGTGACAACAACGCCATCGCCAAATATAACGATAAAGATGCATTCCCAAACACATCAATCGCACGGTCAAAAATATTGACTTTAAAAATACTTTCTAAAACATTACGCAGAATCACACCGCCCGCCAATGCCCAAACGAAAGTTGGCAATTCAAACATAGTGCCTTTGGCAACGCCTGTCATAAATTCGGCAAATGCCAAACACGCTGCAAATAAACCCAAAGTAGTAATTGCATTATCTGCTGTGATTAAACGCACCTGATGCGGATATTCAAATGGAATAAACTCATTGGAATCTTGATCCGCAGGTGTATTATCGCGTTTTTCATTTTGTTCGTCGGTACGTGGTACAGCCAATTGATGACGGTTGATTAAAGTTTTAGCCAGTGGACCACCAATTAAGCCACCAATAACCAAACCGAAGGTTGCGCTTGCCATTCCTAGCGCTAAAGCACCTTGAATACCATATTGGGTTTCTAAAATTTCACCCCATGCTCCTGCCGTACCATGACCGCCAGTTAAAGTAATTGAACCAGCAATTAAACCAATTAGTGGATCAATACCTAACAATGTTGCAAGACTAATGCCGACAAAGTTTTGCACCACAATAAATGTGGAAATTGCAATCAAGAAAATAATTAAACCGATTCCGCCCTGACGCAATTTTGTGAAGTTCGCGCTTAAACCAATAGAGGCGAAGAAAATAAGCATAAAGCTAGTTTGCAATGCGCTACTGGTGGTAATGCTATAACCCCAAAATTGATTCACCAACAATGAAACAATAGCGGCAACCAAACCACCTGCAACAGGTTCAGGAATATTATAGCGTTTTAAAAAATCAATTTTATTGACTAAAAGTCGCCCTAAGAGCAGGACGATGACCGCAGCAATCAGCGTATAAAACGCATTAAAAGTAAATTCCATGGCAATATCCATATAGTGATTGCAGATTATTTTTAATATGATCAAGAACTGTCTATGCAAACCAAAGTATTTGCATCACTATGACTCTAAATCAACTAAAAAATGCCGCAATACAAAGTATGTAAACAGTATCATATTTGACCGAAGTTTAAGAGGTACGCATTTCGCTCAGCCAACCCATCCTTTGGTTTCACTCAAGCGTTATCATCTGCGTTTGCCTAGAACAGAAGAAAAGAAAGACAAAAGACAGCAATTTCACTTTCGGGGTGACTTCGAGTGCAAACAACTGAATCGGCTTAACACTGAGAGGTAATCTCATATAAGCTCCAAAATATCTGAGGTGGATAAATACCTTCCGATAAAGATATTCAACCACTTGATAAAAAACAGCAAGATTAAAGGTCGATCATTATGCATTTTTTTTGACAAAAAGCTGCTATTTTCTGCGTTTTTTTCTATAAATTTTAATGATTGTTTTCAGCTATAAGTGAAAGTTAAAGCATTTTATAAAAGTGAATAAAATTTAAGTTATTGAATTAATGTTATAAATTTAAAGCATAAAAAAACAGAGCCTAAAATTAAGCTCTGTTTTGAATTGTGCTCAAAAGTAGCGACTTAGAAGCTATAACGCGCCATAAAGCCCACACGGTCATCACTGAATTTTTGACCTTTGAAAGTTTCACGCTCACCGTTGATATATTCAATACCTAAATCGACTGGTTTTACAGGTGAATAGATAAAGTTAATCCACGCTTGTTGTACTTTCTCGTTAGCATCAACATTTAAACGTGCATAGTCTGTACCATCATCCGCAAATAAAGCACCATAGGCTAAAGTTGAACGTAGTTGTGGTGAGAACTTATAAGTTGCACCCACTTGTACACCAATCGTTTCATTTTGCTCAATTTCACCATTAACTGTATTTACGTAAAATGCAGAGTTATTACCATATAAGTAGTTGCTGTTGCCCTTAACATAAGAGACATCAGCAGACACTTTTAAAGGTTCTGCAACTTGATAATTCGTACCTACAGCAGCACCCCAACCAGTTTTATCATCATTTGCTGCTTCTGATTTGTAATGTTCAACCAATGCACGTGCAGAAGCTAAACCTTTACCATCAGCAAAACCTTGAGTCACTTTTGCAGTCAATACTGGAGCTCGGTAAGTTACGTCAGAGCTAACAATTTCATCCTCTTTAGCATCATAAATTTGCGAAGAACTATTACCTTCTTCAGCAGAAACAAATAATTCTGTTGCAGGGGCTAATTTATAGTTGTAACGAACTTGCGGTACACGTGTTGTACCACCACCAATATTCGTTGCAAAGTCAATCATTTCTGGTGCATGATTTGACAAGAAGTTCGATGTGGTTTGACCGAATAACCAGTTGTTTAAAGTTAAATAAGCATGACGGATACGCAAGTTGTCAGATCCGCTTGCAAAGTCAACCTCAACTTTACCGCCTACTTTGTTGTCACCAACAGGTGTATTAAAGTCTAAACCTAAGCGGGTGACTTTTGCGGTAGCACGTAATTTGTCACTTGCTTCTTCTTTACTTGTATGTGCTGAGTTAAAGTCATTATCCGCACCTTTAATAATATAGTTTGCATCACCACGGATCGAACCATAAATAGAAACATCTGCACCAGATTTAGACTTTAAACTGCTTAATGCACTTGCAGGTGCAGCAGGCTTCGCCTGTTGTACTTGGGCAATTTGAGTTTGCTGCTGTTGTTGTACTTGCTGTTGTTGCTGAATTAACGATTTTAACGCTTCAACTTCTTGACGAAGTTCTTGAATTTGTTGTTGCTCAGTTTTTGCTGCGTGTGCAGTACTTACCATTAAAGTTGTAACGGCAATAGCTAAACCTTTGATCATAAACTGACCGTTGAGTAATTGACTCATTTATCTCTCCAAAATAAAACAACGCTGCATCCGTGCATGATGATTTTGTTCGTCATCTATCGATTTCACATCGAATTATAAAAATGGCTTAAAAATCAAAACACTTTTGCCAAATAGTCCAAGACACCCAAATATTTAAAATATTACAATTTGTGTCATTTATTACAGGCTTCAATCTATCAAGTTATGACGTTTATTAAAATCAGTTTTCCCGAATAAGAAATCACAATTAATCATAATTACAGATTCAAACAATTAAACCATATAAAATTCAACACCTTAAATAGGTTGATTATTCAAGTATTTACACCACCATTAGACTATTGTATATATTTCAGTTCTGTTAAAAAGCCCGATTTTTTCGAAAAAAATCACCATTTGAAAAAGTATTGACCTCAACTCAGTCTGGTTGCGGTTGTAAAATATGAAAAACGGCAAACATCCCAAACCCAATAAATAGCAGCATTAATACAGCCATATTCAGCAAAGCACTACCTGTTAAAAAATTGAGTAACACCCCACCAATCAAGCCACAAAAGAATTGCACACTACCCATGACCGCACTGGCTGTTCCTGCACGTGCGCCTTGTTTTGCCATTGCCAGTGCCATGGCATTCGGGCCTGTAAAACCAATCCCAGACACGGCAAGAAATAAACCGATCATCACCAATGCCAAAGGTGCATACCCCAAACTACCTGCAAGCAGTAGAATGACCGCACCACTCAGTTGAATCATGCTGCCCAATTTTAAGCGTTGTAACACACCCAATTTGCCACTGATTTTTTTATTCAGGGTCGAAAACAGCATAATACCAATCGCATTGGCACCAAACACATAAGCAAAAGCTGTTTCACTCAAGCCATATTGATCCATCATGACTGCACTTGAACCGCTGATATAGCAAAACAATGCCCCACCAGTCAGACAGCCTGCCAACATTGGAAAACGAAAATCACGATCTTTTAAAATGGCAAAATATAAGGTCAGTACTTGCTGAAAGTTCAAATTTAAACGACGTTCTTTCGCCAAAGTTTCTTTAAAAAAGAAGTGCACACATAAACAGCAAATAATTCCAACGCAGGTCAGCACTACAAAAATAGCTTGCCAATTCATCCATCTAAGTACCCATGCGCCCAGCGTAGGTGCAATAATGGGCGCAATGGTCATCACAATCATCATGCTCGAAAAAGCTTGAGCGGATGTTTGCAAATCCAAGCGATCACGAATAGCTGCTCGTGCAATTACCACACCCACACAGCCACCCAAAGCCTGCAAAATACGTGCAGCAATCAGTCCCCATTCATTTTGAGCAAACACGCACAACATACTGGCGAGTGAAAATAGTGCCAAGCCAAAATATAAAGGCGGCTTACGTCCAATCCGATCACTCAGCGGCCCATAAATCAGTTGACCCAATGCCAAACCTAAAAAGTAGGCAGGCAAACTGTTTGCGACCATTTGGGTCGATACGCCAAACTCGCTTGCCATAACGGGCAAGGCAGGCAAATACATATCAATCGATAAAGGCCCAAGCGAAGTCAATAACGCCAACAATAAAATCCACGCAGTCGAATATTGCCGCATGTTGGGTTGTTGCGCAGATGGTGGCGTACTGCTTGAACTTGGCAGCGTTTTCGATATGCTCATATTTTATGATGAAATGACAGATGTACAGACAAGCTTACACGCTCCATAGTATGATTTGTTGTGATCAAAGATGAATTTTCACATATTAGGTACTCTAAACATCTCATCTACAGTTACAATGTACGCAAACCTTCATCTTGCAGCATAAATCTCTGTTTAGACAGAAAAGTTTACTTAAAGGAATGATGTTGAAACCTTGGCTGATAAAGCTCAAACAAGCGACCTATAACACCACATTTATGTATAACATCCGCATGCTCATTGCATTTGCGGGAACTGCTTTTGTTCCCTATTTTATGGGGATGCAGCTTGCCACTATTCCTTTAACTTTAGGTGTGCTTGCCGCAGGTTTGAGTGATATTGATGACCGTTTTTCGGTGCGTATTGTCAATCAGCTCTATACCTATATTGGTTTCTTTGTTACCGCCACATCAATTCAGTTTTTATTTCCGCATCCTATTTTATTTGCTACAGGCTTAATCCTGTCGTGTATTGTCTTAATTTTGCTCGGTTCGCTCGGACGACGTTATGCCACCATTTCTTATGGCTGTTTGGTGGTGTCAGTCTATTCCATGCTTGGCGTCAACCTATTTGATGACTGGTACATGCAGCCGCTGCTTTTGGTTTCGGGCGCAATTTGGTACGGCTTAATTTCGACCATCAGCTTTTTACTGTTCCCTGTTCGTGCCTTACAAGACAAACTTTCACTCAGTTATTCTTCTTTGGGTGATTTTTTATTTGCCAAATCAAATCTATTTGATGTGGATATGACTGCACCGAGTTATCAACAAAGTATCATTGATTTATCACTTGAAAATGGCAAATTAATTGCGATTTTTAACGACTTAAAAACCGCTTTACTGACCCGTTTAAAAGGTGACCGCGGGCAAAAAGATACCCGACGTAGCTTACAATATTACTTTGTCGCACAAGACATTCACGAACGTGCCGACTCTGCACATATTGATTATCAAAAACTGGCGAAAATATTTCAGCACAGCGATATTTTATTTCGCTTCCAACGCATTTTGTCGATTCAGGGCAAAGCCTGTAAAGATTTAAGCGAAAGCATTTTGCACCGTAAACCTTATGTGCATAACAAGCGTTTTAAACATGCTTTTGAAAATCTTAAACAGTCTTTAGAAAAACTGCGCAGTGAACAGCAATATGACCAAGTCTGGATTAATGCATTGTTTGCCCTATACCAAAACCTGAAATCAATTGATGCTCAACTGCGTAACCTTGAAACCGAACGTAATATTAAACTGGATAAATCCAAACATATTGAACAGCAACTGAA
This sequence comes from Acinetobacter sp. YH12205, assembly GCF_013418125.1. Lineage (NCBI taxonomy): Bacteria > Pseudomonadati > Pseudomonadota > Gammaproteobacteria > Moraxellales > Moraxellaceae > Acinetobacter > Acinetobacter sp. YH12205. The sequence continues at coordinate 166,950 of NZ_VPCQ01000003.1, forward strand.
AGATGATGACTTAAAAAGTTGGGATGATATTGTCATTCGGATTAAGCAGCATTTAACCCCCGAATCGGTTTTGTTCCGCCACGCCATTCGTTTGTCGATTGTGCTGTTGATTGGCTATATTTTTGTGCAAGTCACCAACATTCAATATGGCTACTGGATTTTACTGACCGCCCTGTTTGTGATGCAGCCTAACTTTAACACCACCAAACGGCGTTTACGTTTGCGTATTATTGGGACGTTAGCAGGGATTGTAGTCGGCTACACCATTTTATATTTTGTACCGTCCGTTGAAGGGCAATTACTGGTTTTAGTGATTAGTGGCATGTTGTTCTTTGAATTGCGCAGTAAACAATATGCACAAGCCACTGCCTTTATGACCATTTTGGCGCTGATGAATTTTAACCTAGAAGGTTTGGGCTATGCCGCAGCTGTGCCACGTATGGTCGATACCTTAATTGGTTGTGCGCTAGCATGGTTTGGCGTGAGTTTTATCTTCCCCGATTGGAAATTCCGCCGTCTATCACGCACGATTCGCCGCTCACTCACCGCGCAATGTGGCTATTTGGCAGAAGTGATTGAACAATATAAAAATGGACGCAACAACGGTTTGAATTATCGTGTCGTGCGCCGTGCTGCTCATAATACCGATGCAGAAGTTGCTTCACTGATTTCAACACTCGCCACCGAACCTGATTTTGACCCCAATCAAAAAGCTCAAGCCTTTGAGTTCTTGTGTCTAGATCACACCTTTATTAGCTATATTGCTGCACTTGGTGCGCATCGTGACAAAATTGACGATCAGGAAGTCTTGCAACTGCTCGATCAAGCAATGGACGATATTCAAGGTGCTTTACTGAAAGATGAAACGCCAGATTTAAGTGCACACAACATGTTGCAAACCATTCGTCAGCGTTTAAGCCAAAACAAAGAAGAAGATCAAAAATCATTAATTATTTTGCAGCAATTATCTTTGATGATGAGTATCTTGCAACAATTAAGTCGCTTAAAACAAAGTTTAAGCCACGAACATGATCAGGACGCAACTGAACTGGCGTCTTTATAAACAATCCTGCAAACGGTCAGTGCCTACTTATTCGCCCTAAGCTGCACAAGTATTCACCGACCTTAGCATGATTTTGCGACAATATACTCACTGCATGACAGCAATTAATGCTAAACTTTTTATAGTTTTAAATTTGTTAGTTTCACTATGACCGCGAAAAGTTTATACGCCTATACCCTACAGCCTGTGATCTACGAAGTTTCTGAAGAAGAACAACGTCACGCACAACTGGTAATTTGGCGCAGTACCAATAAAATTGGCATGAAAGCATGGATTATTATGGGTGTGATTGTTGCCCTTTCCATTTTAGGCATTCTGCTATTAAAAAATTATTCGACAATTTTCTGCTGGGTTGCCATTGTCTGTGTGGTGCTCTACCTGCTCGTGCGTAAATACGGCTTGGAATGGTACGTTAAGCGAAAAATGAATGAATTTCCTGTTCAAGAAATTAAAGGGATTCGTTTAGGCGTACAGCCGCACGGTATCGTGATGCGTCAGCAAATGGGCGCTCAAGAAGGCGTGGGTGCAATTGGCTGGAAAGATGTGTATGAATGGTACAATACCCCTGAGTTTATCTTGATGAACTTCAAAGTAAAAGGTCAGCAAGGTGCTTATATTCTGCCTAAGCGTATGGACAGCAAGAACTTTTCGTTCAACACCATTCGCAAGCATTTGACTGAAGCTGCAGGCGAAGCCAAGCAAATCTAAATATCCCTATTTAAAAATAAACCTCTATCCCCTGTGATGGAGGTTTTTTTGCTTAAAATTAAAACAATGAACGATAATGAGAATAAATAGCATTTGCATTAACTTCATCTCTGCATTATTCTGCATCACAATTCATACTCAACAACCAACGCTTATGCTGAAGAAAGCCTTTTTCCAAATTCACTGGTTCCTTGGTATTACTGCAGGACTGATCTTGTCACTCATGGGCGTGACAGGTGCGATTTATTCCTACGAACAAGAAATTCTAAAATGGATGAATCCGAACAGTTATCAGGTACAAGTTGAGCAGAAAGCCAAACTAAGCCCTGCAGAAATTTATCAACATTTTCAGCGTACCCAACCTGACTATAAAATTAATAGCATCACCGTTGCAAAAGACCCGGCTGCATCTTCAACCATCAATATTGCGAAAGAAGGTGCAAAACGTGGACAAAATATCCTGATTAATCCTTACTCGGCAGCAGTGTTGCCTGACATTCGGGGACGTGAATTTTTCCAGTTTATTCAGCAATTACACCGCAACTTAACCGTAGGGCCTATTGGTAAACAAATTACAGCCGCATGTACCCTCATGTTGTTGTTCTTTGTGTTAAGTGGCATTTACCTACGCTGGCCGAAACGCCATTCATTTAAACAATGGTTTGCGCTCAAACCTCAATTAAAAGGACGTAATTTTATTTGGGACTTACATGCCGTAGTGGGCACGTGGGTCGTGATTTTCTATCTAGTTTTGGCATGCACAGGACTGTATTGGTCGTATGAGTGGTGGCGCAATGGCATGTTTAAAGTCATGGGTGTGGAAAGACCACAAGCGCAATTGCAAGCAGATGGACGCAACAAACCTGTAAATTCAAATGCTCAAGCACTTCATCAGGCTGCGCAAACACAAACTGCAGGACGCCGCGCAAACACTACAAAACCAGCCAAGCAGAATACGCTGGATCAGGCACAAATCAATCTGGCATTGACGAAGGCATGGCAACATTTCCCGCAGCAATTGGGGCAGGATTATTCCAGTATCACTTTTAATGTGCCTAAACACGCCAATAGTGAAATTGAAATTAACTTTGTCGATGTCATTCCACAACATGAACGTGCCCGCAATAACGCAACTTTTGATTATCAACAAGCACGTATTACTCAACTTGAATTATATGTAGACAAACGGCTTAATGAAAAAATCATGAGCAGTATGCTGCCTGTGCATCGCGGTAGTTTCTTTGGGCCTGTTTATCAATTTTTAGCCATGCTTTCTGCATTGATGATGCCGCTGTTTTTCGTCACAGGTTGGATGCTGTATTTAAAACGTCGTAAACAAAAGCGTTTGACTCTTGCTGCACGTCAAAACCAGACTCAATTTCAGATCGACCCAAATGCTGCACACTGGCTCATTGTCTATGCCAGCCAAACAGGTACTGCCGAACAATTGGCATGGCGCACCGCTACTAGTCTGCAAGAAGCACATCAATCTGTCATAGTCAAAGCTCTGCAACATCTCAGCCTTGAAGACCTTAAAAACACCACCCAACTGTTATGTATTGCCAGCACCTATGGCACAGGTGATGCACCCGATTTGACCTCAAGTTTTGTGAAAAAAATCCTACCGCAAACCTGTGACCTGAGTCATTTGCGTTATGCAGTACTGGCTTTAGGTTCACGTGAATATGCAGATCATTACTGCCGTTTTGGACATACGATTGCTGCATGGTTGCAACGTAATCAAGCACATGCCTTGTTCAATACCATTGAAGTAAATAATGCCAATCCTGCAGACATACAGCGTTGGAATCAGGCTTTGGTACAGGTCACACAACTTGACTTACCAAGTATGCATATCGAAAAAACTTTTGATACATGGACCTTACAGCAACGTGACTTGCTAAATCCCAACAGTTTAGGCGCACCCGCCTTCAATATTGAACTGTTAGCACAACATGATGTGCATTGGTCTGCAGGTGATATTGCAGAAATTCAGCCTGAAAACAGCACTGCACGGATTCACGCCTTTTTAAAACAGCATCAACTCGATGCCAATACAATTCTTGCTGATGGTCAGCAAACCTTAGTACAGGCTTTGGCAGATAAAGACCTCACCGCGCCAATTCAGACATTTAAAACTGCGGATGAATTATTGGCACAACTTTCACCCTTGCCTAGTCGTGAATATTCAATTGCCAGTATTCCTTCACAACAGGTTTTAAGACTTGTGGTGCGTCAAAAATTCGATGCTCAAGGCGAGCTTGGCTTAGGTTCAGGTTGGTTAACTGCACATGCTGCACTTGGGCAAAATATCGCATTACGCATTCGCAATAATCCATCTTTCCATTTAATTGATGATGACCGCCCAATTATTTGTATTGGCAACGGTACAGGGCTTGCAGGATTAATGAGCTTATTGCATGCACGTACCCGCCTGAATTACACCCAAAACTGGTTGTTTTTTGGTGAACGTCAGCAAGCGCACGATTACTTTTATCAGCACACCATCGAGGCTTGGCAAAGCACAGGTATGCTACAACGCCTTGATTTGGCCTTTTCCCGTGATCAAGCCGAAAAAGTCTATGTACACCATAAGTTACGCGAACAGGCTGAAGAATTAAAACGCTGGATTGAACAAAATGCCGTGATTTATGTCTGCGGTAGCATTCAAGGCATGGCCAGTGATGTCGACCAAGCCTTAAAAGATATTTTGGGTGAGACTCAACTGGAACAATTACGTCAGCAAGGACGTTATCGCCGAGATGTGTATTAGGATTTGTTGACACTTTTTAAATGGCTTGCGCTGTAGCTCTATAGCTAAAACTTGGCAATTCACCCAAGTTTTATCCATAGCCTCAGCCGAAACATAATTCAGTTGAGGCAAAATTTTTCAGCAGCTTCGGCTATACTGTTTGTACAGCATCACAGTACAATAAAATTATGCAAGGCATGCAAGCAAGTCACGTACAAACACAATTTAGTCTATTTAAAAGAATATTGAGTAGCCTAATTGGATTAATTTTAGTATTGGATGGTGCCTATCTCATCAGCTTAAAGAAAATTCATTTCGGCACCGTTTTACCTGTTTTAATAGGCATGATGCTGCTGTGTTATGCCATTTTCTATACTTGGATTCAAAGCTACTTAAAACAACATACACGCTTAGATTGGCTGTGGAAATTCGGTTGGGGCGTATTTTGGCTGTGGTGCATCAGCCTGCTGATCTTTTTTACTTATATTCATTTCAGTACACAGCAGCAAAATACTGTAACCAACAATGCTAAAGTGGTGATTGTACTCGGCAGTGGCATTGAAAATGGACAACCATCGCCCACGCTCGCCAAACGACTGGATACTGCAGCCGCGTATGCCTTGGAGCATCCTCAAAGTTATTTCATTGTTAGTGGTGGCCCTGCATTTGCGGAACAACTCACTGAAGCACAGGTGATGTCTAATTATTTGCAACAACGTTATGCAATTGCAGCATCACACATTATCTTGGAAACCCAAAGCACCAGTACGGCACTTAATTTGAAAAACAGTCAGCCCTTGCTGCATACATTAGGCACAGATAAAACCCAACCGATTATAATTGTCACCAGCGACTTTCACACACCACGTGCAGCAGCCATTGCCAAACGACAAGGATACACACAGTTCAGCATGCTCAGTGCAACGACACCACTCTATACCCGCTATAACGCATGGTTACGCGAGTATTTTGCTTATATCAGTGGTTGGCTGCTGAATGAGTATTAAAAATAAAATCTAGCAAGCAGATCGCTTAATTCAAACGTATCGAGCGTGGTAAAGGAATTTGCATATCTTTAAAAAATTCAGGTTTTTGCATATACACCTGATACAAATAATTTTTTAGATCAAGCAATAACTTTTCAGGGGCAACCAATACATTCTGCCCTTCTGGGCTTAGATTCATCGAAATATTGGTGGCTTCCTGACGTAAAAATGGAATCACTTTTTCAATAAAATCTTTCAGTGAAATTTCTTCGACTTGATAATTGGCCCAATTGTCTTTAATTAACAGTTTTGCCAGACTTTTATTTTGCCACATTGCAAAAGCACGTTGCCCTGTAGGCGTGGCACAGAGCGCCCAGCCATCTTCATACAATGCAAAAACATGCCCCTGAGACACAATGGTCTCAATAAATTGCTTGTAAATATCTTGTGCATTATAAGTTTGCGTTGCTTGCTTAGATGCAGCTTTACGTTGATAAGGATTTCGCATAAGTCACGGATATTAGTATTATTATTAAATAAAAATTTTAGGCGAATTTATTGCAATACGCAAGTAATATAAGATAAATGAGGATGAAAGGATATGGTGGGCGCTGACGGGATCGAACCGCCGACATTCTGCTTGTAAGGCAGACGCTCTACCAACTGAGCTAAGCGCCCTGAAGATTAAAAAATAACATCGTTATTTTTTATGATGCAAGACAAGCAAAGAACGTCGTCTTGAACTTTGAAATACATTTTTCACATCAGGGAATGAAAAATGGCGCAGCGGACGGGGCTCGAACCCGCGACCCCCGGCGTGACAGGCCGGTATTCTAACCAACTGAACTACCGCTGCAACGGTAATTGCGTAAGCAATTAAGGTCTTTTTTGTATGTATGACAAGCATAAATACTAAAATATGGTGGGCGCTGACGGGATCGAACCGCCGACATTCTGCTTGTAAGGCAGACGCTCTACCAACTGAGCTAAGCGCCCTGATAAGATTAAAACAATATTTTGTTCTGATTTTGCAAAACTGTCAAACTTTGCATCATTTCAGTTTAAGTCTATCAGGCAACCTAAACTTTTCTTTTGAATGGCGCAGCGGACGGGGCTCGAACCCGCGACCCCCGGCGTGACAGGCCGGTATTCTAACCAACTGAACTACCGCTGCATCGCAAAAGAATCTGGTGGGCGCTGACGGGATCGAACCGCCGACATTCTGCTTGTAAGGCAGACGCTCTACCAACTGAGCTAAGCGCCCTCAAAAGCAATTTATGTAAATGGCGCAGCGGACGGGGCTCGAACCCGCGACCCCCGGCGTGACAGGCCGGTATTCTAACCAACTGAACTACCGCTGCACTTACACAAAGTCACTATTGTGGTACAAACAATGGTTAAAGAATCTTAAGTGGCGCAGCGGACGGGGCTCGAACCCGCGACCCCCGGCGTGACAGGCCGGTATTCTAACCAACTGAACTACCGCTGCACGTAAGAATCTATAACGTAAAGGCTTGGTGGGCGCTGACGGGATCGAACCGCCGACATTCTGCTTGTAAGGCAGACGCTCTACCAACTGAGCTAAGCGCCCTTAACGTCTTTATCGTTTGTGAGGTGCATTATAGAGAATCTTTACCGCCTGTCAAACGCTTTTCGGCTTGTTTTCAGTTTTTTGTGACTGAGTGATTAAAAAATAGGTGATCCGCTATAAAAACAAACAAATTCTGCAAGTTATTTTAGTTTTCAAGCAAAATTAATGTGCTTTTCAACTTGTTAGCTCTGCAATCTATCTGCTCAATATGTTGGTTTTTTATGTTGTGATAGATACAACTTTATTCAATTAACTCGCACCATCAACGCACCATCAACCAAGCAACCCTAAGCTATTTAAATCTAGCTTGTGTTCAGAAATATAAACCAAGGCTTTTTCTGGAATCAGTTCAAACAATTCTAAAATATCGTGGTTACGCATCCGAATACAGCCATGCGATGCAGGAATGCCCATCGGTTCTGTGTCTGGTGTGCCATGTATATAAATATAACGCTGAAAAGTATCGCAGCCGATGCCTTGATTAAAACCTTCTTGCAAACCACTGAGCCATAAAATGCGGCTCAAAATCCAGTCTCGTTCAGGAAATTGTTCAGCTAAATCTAAATTGTAAATTTCCCCTGTCGGTTGACGTGCAATGAACACTGCATTTTCAGGTTCATTTTCACCAAACTTTAAAGCGACTTCATGCCAGCCACGTGGTGTTTTACCACTATTTTCAGTTTCACCAATGCCATTCACACCACTCGAGATGACGTAGAGTTTCTGATGCTTCGGCAAATATAAAGTTTGCTCGGCTAAATCAATCAAAATATCTGCTTGTGTGTATAAAAAAGACATTGCGCTACCCTATTCTTCTTCTTTCGTGGGCGGCTGTGGTTCAGGACGTAACCACAACCAAATACACACCACCAACATGGTGGTATTGGTAAAAATTTTGACCGCAACGGGCGCAGTTGTGAACAGCATGATCACGGCACTAATACTCATCATGATCGTTGCAAACCATTTGGCTTTACGCGGTACAGTACCATTGGCGCGCCAATCTCTGAGTGTACTGCCATATTTAGGATGATTCAGTAACCAGTTGTCCATTTGCGGCCAACCGCGTGACGATGCCCAAGCTGCTAAAATCAAAAAAACTGTAGTAGGCATACCCGGCAACAATGCACCAATAAAGCCAAGGATGACAAAGATCACCACTAAACTTCGCCATAACAAGCTTTGCATACCACTGTCCTAAACTACGAATTGCGGTAGTATAAAGCGTTTTTTAATTTTCCGTTGTAATTCTGCATTTTTCAGCATGGATTCATAATGATTGAGTTGTATCAACCCGAACTTCTGCCCGAAGTATGGCTGACCTACAAAACCCCACTCATCCGTCAGTTGGCTTTTAGTGTGGCAAGTCCGAATATTTTATGTGCTGTGCCTGAGCAATTGCCCATTCAACATGCTTTTGAATTCCATTCAGATACTTTTTGGCAGCAGCATTATCACGCTTATCAATCACGTTTAGCCTATTTAGATTCACATCCAGAAGCAGTGTACGACTTTTTAAATCAACTGAAAAGCACCCGTTTAGGCTTACGCTTTGAAATGCTGATGTGGTTTTGGCTGCGTGATCGTGATTATCATCCCTTCGAATTATTGGGACACAGTATTCAAATTATTGATGGCGCTAAAACTGTGGGTGAACTGGATTTTTTACTGCACAACCATGACACACAGCAGGTTGAACATTGGGAAGTCGCATTAAAATACTATTTAGCCGAAGCGGATTGCTCTTTGGCACACTGGTATGGTTTAAACCGCTCCGATACTTTGGCGCGTAAACTGAATCATTTTAGTCAAAAGCAATTTCAATTTAAGCAAGCCTTGGATGTGCCGATTCAACGCCGTTTTGCTGTACTCAAAGGACAATTGTATTTCGCCATACATCACTTGGCACAATCATCTACAACACTTACTCCACACTGGATTAATCGCGCTCGTCGTTTAGGTCTTTGGGGGAGTGATATTCCTGCCCAAGCAGAACGGTTTTATCGCCTACAACGTCATGAATGGATTTGTCAAAATGCTCAAGCCAGTAGCCTACCGAATCAATGGTGGGGAGATGGCTTGTATTATCGGGCGGCACATTCACAATTTTATATGTATCGTGCTGCACCGCTGATTAGCTATCCCCCTTTAACACGCTGAATAACTGTTTCAACATTTTATTACGTAAGCACCATAAAAGTTGCCTATTTATTATTCTGTTTATTTCCTAAGCTAAAAAACACATCAAAATAATCTATCTAGAGCATATTGGAGATGATCATGAAAAAAATTCTAGTGACTTCACTGCTATTAACCTTTGTTTTAACGGGTTGTAATACAATTAAAGGCGTGGGCGAAGACGTATCTTCTGCAGGTCATGCGGTGAGTAACACTGCTGAAAAAACCCAACAAGAAATTCGCAAATAATTCTGAGTATTTCACGAATATCTTCACAAAAACCACAAAAAACCTTGTTCTCGGACAAGGTTTTTCACGCTAAAATTTCACTTTTGTTGCATTATTCCCCTATTATTAGCACTTACTCTTGATAAACGTCTGAAACTCTCATGACCTCTTCTGCTACTCTGGATTTAAGCCTTCAGCTTTTACGCCAACCGTCTGTCACTCCTGTCGATCACAACTGTCAAAACCTCATGGCAGAACGCTTAGAAAAAATTGGATTTAAGATTGAATCTATGCGTTTTGACGATGTAGATAACCTCTGGGCGCGTAAAGGTACAGAAGCACCTGTCTTTTGCTTTGCAGGTCATACAGATGTTGTACCGACAGGCAATTTAGACGCATGGAATACCGATCCATTTGTACCTGAAATTCGTGATGGCAAACTTTATGGTCGTGGCAGTGCCGACATGAAAACAGCATTGGCAGCCATGGTCGTTGCCTCTGAACGCTTTGTCGCCAAACATCCTGATCACAAAGGCTCAATTGCCTTTTTGATCACTTCTGATGAAGAAGGCCCCTCTATTAACGGCACCGTCAAAGTCGTTGAAACTTTAGAAGCACGTCAGGAAAAAATGACTTGGTGTTTGGTAGGTGAACCTTCAAGTACCCATAAATTAGGCGATATTATTAAAAATGGGCGTCGCGGTTCGCTCAATGGTGTCTTGACTGTAAAAGGCAAACAAGGTCATGTGGCTTATCCACACTTGGCAATTAACCCGATTCATACCGCGTCTAAAGCAATTGCGGAACTGTGTGAAACGGTATGGGATTATGGCAATGAATATTTCCCTGCCACCTCATTTCAAATTTCAAATATTCAAGCAGGAACAGGTGCGACCAATGTTGTCCCAGGTAACATGACGGTGACCTTTAACTTCCGTTATTCGACTGTAGTGACTGCAGATGAGCTAAAAGCACGTGTCTTGCAAATTTTAGATCGCCATCAAGTGGATTATGAAATCGAGTGGACGCTTTCAGGTTTGCCATTTTTAACCCCTGTGGGCGAATTGGTTAATGCTGCACGTCAAGCCATTCGCAATGTCACAGGTGTTGAAACAGAATTATCGACCAGTGGCGGTACATCTGATGGTCGCTTTATTGCGCCGACAGGTGCACAAGTGTTGGAGTTAGGCGTACTCAATGCCACCATTCACCAAATTAACGAGCATGTTGATGTGGCTGATTTAGAGCCATTGGCAGAAATTTATGAACAGATTTTGGAAGGATTACTAACTTAAATCCAATAAGATTAGTTGCATGAAGCAGAAAAGGAACTCTATTTGAGTTCCTTTTCTATTTTACAACGGAGAAAATTGCGTTTAAGCCGTCAAGTTTTCTTGAATGTATTGTAAATTTGGTACATGAAAGACCTGCTCACCCATACGGACATATTGGAATACCGCAGGATCAGTCGTGGTTTGTTGGTCATCATCTACCACTTCAGAAATACGCAAGCGCAGTGTTTTAGGCATTTCATTGCACATCAAAGCAAAACGCTGCTCCATTTCATCACCTTCAATGACCAGTGCCACGCCCATTTTTTTCTCTGGGTCATTGACTGCATAAACAGGCAATTGCGATTCGTGCCATTCCACAGTTTTAACTTGAGTGGCGTTATCCAGCGCTGACAACACAATATTTTGAGGTATCAGCATCGGTTGTTTACCATGACATTCAACAATATAAGCATCAATAAAACCGGTAGATACGGTAATTAAATGTTGCAGCTCTTGCTGACTGATTTGCCCGAGTAAATTTGGACTATTCGTCTGACTCATCGTTTACCCCTGACTGACTGCTAATAATTGTTCAATATTGGCAAGCAATTCTGCCTCTTGGAACGGTTTCCCCATGTAATGCGTCACACCTAAGCTAAACGCTCGTTCGCGGTGTTTTTCACCTGTACGTGACGTAATCATGATGATCGGCAGATTGCTATGCATGTCGTGGTGGCGCACAAGGTTAGTCACCTCAAAACCATCCATACGTGGCATTTCAATATCCAGTAACATCAAGTCAGGTTTGACGTTTTCAAGCTGCTCCATGGCATCGACACCATCTTTAGCAGTCACGATATCATAACCTTGACGCTCAAGCAGACGTGAAGTTACTTTACGTACGGTGACTGAGTCATCCACGATCATAATTAAGCGGCGCGTATCACGACGTTGGCTATCACGTTGATCGCTGGCTTGTTTGGTACGTTGCGTTGCAAGAATTTGACGGGCAATGTTCTGACCATCCAAAATCAAACAAACTTGACCATCACCCAAAATAGTTGCGCCTGCAATTGCACCAATGCTTGAGAACTGTTGTCCAATTGGTTTCACAACAATTTGACCACGCGAACCAATCAACTGATCGACTAGTAAAGCAATGGTTTGACCTGTGCTGCCTTTAATTAACAGAACAGGTAGTGAATGACCCACATGGCTTAAACGCGGTAATGGCTGATTGCCAACGAACTCAGATAAGTAACGTAACTTGTAGTTCTGGTTGTCAATTTGGAAGAAATCTTCATTGCTGTTGAAGTAAGATTCCAAAGTGGTTGGTGCAATACGTACAATACGGTCAATTTGCGCCAACGGTACAGCAAATTGTTGATCACCAACTTTAACCATTAAGGCATCGGATACCGCAACCGTCGTTGGTACACGAATACTAAAGGTTGTGCCTTGACCTAATGTTGAATCTACAGAAACGTGACCGCCGAGCGCCTTAATCTCACTTTGCACCACGTCTAAACCAACGCCACGACCTGAAATTTGTGTAACCGATTGTGCTGTTGTAAAGCCTGGGTGGAAAATGTATTGCAGAATTTCGTTTTTATCTAAATTCTGATCGGCTTTGATTAAACCTAAGCTCAATGCTTTTTCTTTAATCTTGGCATCATCAATACCCTTACCATCATCCACAAAAGTCACCACAACATCTGTGCCTTGACGGGTAATGTTCAGTTCAATTTTACCAACTTCAGGTTTATTGGCTGCAGCACGTTGTGCAGGGTCTTCAATCCCATGGTCGACCGCGTTGCGCAGCATGTGTTCAAACGGTGTCACCAAACGCTCTAGAATGGTACGGTCTAATTCACCTTCAGTGTTATAAACCACCAGTTCTGTCGGACGGTTTAAGGTCGATGAAGTCTGACGCACAATACGTTGTAAACGTGGCAATAAACGTGAGAATGGTACAAGGCGTGTACGCATCAAGCTTTCTTGAATTTCAGCCTGAATACGTGATTGTTGTAATAACAAACCTTCGGCATCACGAATTTTTTCAGCCAAGGTGCTCTTAAAGTCCACCAAGTCCGATGCAGATTCCGCCAGAGATTTAGACAACTGATTCAACGATGAATATTGGTCCATCTCTAATGGGTCAAAGTCTGCATAACGTGAGTTTTCAGAACCATGCTTGGCAATAATTTGCGATTCCAGCTCGCCTTCCATTCGGCGTAACTGATCGGCAAGACGTTTAATCGCCAATTCCATCTCATTCAACGTACCGCCTAGTTGCCCAAGCTCCATTTCAATACGTGAACGGTTAATCGAGTTCTCGCCTGACAAGTCAATCATCTTCTCGACTAAATCGGCAGAGATACGAATCATCTCATTGCTATTATCCAGCTGTGTGGTTTCGCCCCACTCACCCGACATTGCAGGTGGCTCTGTACCATCACCCTGAACAAACTCATAACTACGGCTTGGCGATAACAAGTCGGTATGCGTTAAACGCTCGGGCAATTGCGCAGATACATCTACAAACTGCATCGCCGACAAGCTAGATTTTAAGCTGTCATAATTGCTGTAATCTGCTTTGAAGATTGCATCACGCAACCACGCCAACGTGGTTTGCAATAAAGCATCATAAACATTTGAGTTAAATTGATGCACCGCAAACTGTTCAAAGGCACTTTCAAGTTGATAGGCAATTTGCGCAACAGGCTCAATTTCAGCCATACGTGCACCGCCTTTTAAGCTGTGTGCCGCACGTTGTAATTGAAGCAAGATACTACGGTCACTACGCTGTTCAAACCATTGTTTCAAACGCTGATCTGCAGCATCCAAAATTTCTTCCGCTTCTTCTCTGAAAGTCTCAACCACAATTGAATGTAATTGCTCATCTTCAGATTCAGCACTTGCTTCAAGACTTGCAGTTTCTGTGATCGGCTCAAATGCCGCAGCAGCAGCGTCTTCAAAATGTGCATCATCAGCAATAACTGCGTCATCTTCAGCTAAATCTGCAGTTGTATCTTGCAACGCTTCTACCGCCAACTCAGGCTGTGCATCAACCTCTTCTACTGCCTCAATAGTCTGTTCAGGCTGCGCTGCGGTTGTCGCACTTGCAACTGACACATCTGCATCGCCTTGTGCCAAGCTAACAATGTTGCCTAAAATTGCAATCGACTCTGGCGCAGCATAGTCCACACGCTCATCACGAATGGTCTGAATACGGTCTGCAATATCATCTTGCACCAAACGAATAATTTGAATTAACGCAGGTGAAACAACAATTTGGTTGTTAATGATACGCTCGTAAATCGACTCAAGGTTGTGTGCAATTAAACCAATATGCGTCGCAGAAATCATATTTGCACCACCTTTTAAAGTGTGCAAATAACGCATTAAGTTGTTTAAAGCCGAAGTATCGCTGGCGTCTTTTGACCAAGTATTAACATCTTCATCCATACCCACCAAAAGCTCTTCTGCTTCTTCCAAGAAGATATCCAGCAAGTCAGGATCGAAGTCTTTATTGGCATCATCGGCATGCATGTTTTGTTGATCTGATGCAATACGTTGTGACAATTGCGCCAAATTCACTGTGCCCGAATTTTCGCTAGCAACTGCAGCAGGCACCGCTTCAGGTTCTGCAACAACTGTTGTTTCTACAGCATTGTCGCGCACTGATGTTTCAGCATCTTCAAGTGCAATTGCATCAATGTCTTGCTGCACAAATGCAGTTAAGTCATTTAAGTTTTTCTGAATGTCTTCTGTAACCGTAACACGCTGTCCCGCAGCCAAGGTATCGAATAAATGAATAAACTCTTGGTGCGCCTGTGCAAATAACTCATAACCATATTCAGAGTTAAGCAAGATTGGCTTGGCTAAAACACTGTCGTAAGCGGCTTTAAGTTCTTCAGTAAATTGATGGATACCCACAGACGCACGGTTATCTGTATGCTCTACCAATAATTGTGCTTGTGCGCTGAGTTCTTCTAAATAGCTTGGGAATTGCGCTTGCGCCAATTTATCAAATTCAAATTCGGCATCAAGTAAACGATCAATATTCAGTTCGATTAGCTTCGATACTAAACCTTGAGGATTAGAGTCTTCTGTATCGCTGGTGCTAAAGCCGTAGCTATCCCATGCTTTATTAAAAGTTGCATAGATTACATCTAAACCATCACAGTGACCTTGACGAAGTACATGCAGATAATCCCGGACAAATTCTGCATATTGCACCAACAGCGCAGTTTCTTTTGATGTAGATTCAATTTCATCTTGTACAAACGTTTTAAACAAGTTTTCAACTTTAGAACTGGCTTGAAAAACTTGATCAATTTGCGCCATAGATGAACTGCCGCGCAGTGTATGTAAAGCGCGGATTAAGCCATTATAGTCTTGTGATCGAATCTGATCTTGTGCCAAGAACTGATCAATGGTTGCTAAATGCTCTTCAGCTTCTTCCACAAAAATAGCCAGAGTTTCAGCCAATAAACTCGCATCAGTAGCCGCTTCTTGTGCAACTTCTGTCTGTGGCATTTCTTCAGCAGTCATTACATCTTCTGATGATTCAACTGCAGCATCCGCCAATTCTAGTCCTGTCGGCATATCAGTTGCAGTCAGTTGATCCGCAAGAACTAGCAACTCTTCCAATGCAGGTTCAGGACTTTGGTTTTGCTGTAATTGTTGTCCTAAAAGCACCAATGGGCGTAAATCAAGATCAATTAAACCGACTTGCTTAAAAATTGGATAAAGCTTGTATTGATAAATATTTAAAACAGTTTTTACGTATTTTTGAATATCAGTATTGAGTGTTACCGTACCCGAAAGCACACGGTTTAAAGTATCTTCAACCGTCCATGCCAACTCGCCCGCAGACTTCGCACCCACCATGCGACCCGAGCCTTTTAAAGTGTGAAAGTGACGACGAATAGTTACTAAAGTTTCTTGATCTGTTGGGTTCGCAAACCAAGTTGTAAATAATGGATTTAATTCTTCGAAGATTTCTTCAATTTCTTCGACAAAAATTTCAAGAATTTCCGCATCTTGCTCAAGATAACTATCTTCAGGAAGCGTCATTGTTTCGACTAAATTTTTTAATATTTCTTTCATAGCTAAGGCTTCTTACGTTTTCAGCACCAAAAGGCACTTCAACTTAATTGTAACCATCCTGAATGCCCCTAACCCAAAAGTTAAGTTCATCTTTGCGATGCTTTATCTCTGAATGATGGTGTACCCATAACTGTGTATAGGTACACCTTTCCCCAAGCTGGAATCCCGCTTATTCAGGTAGTTTAAAGTCAGTTACAGATTCACGTAATGATTCTGCCATGTTGGCCAACTCAGATACCGAACGTGCAGTATCGAAAGTTGCACTGGTCGTTTGCGAGGTAATTTCCTGTACAACGTTCATCGTGGTTGCAATGTGACCTGCAGAAGCAGACTGAAGTTTTGCAGCATCCGAAATGTTAGAAATCAATTTCGCAAGGTTGGTCGATACCGTTTGAATCTCATCCAGTGCAACACCCGCATCCTTAGATAAGTTCGCACCACGTACAACTTCCGATGTGGTTTGTTCCATCGAAATTACGGCTTCGTTGGTATCGGTCTGAATGGTTTTAACCAGTGTTTCAATCTGCTTGGTTGCAGATGCTGAACGTTCCGCTAGACGCTGTACCTCGTCGGCTACGACTGCGAAACCACGACCTGCTTCACCCGCCATAGACGCCTGAATTGCTGCGTTTAATGCCAAGATGTTAGTTTGGTCGGCAATATCGTTAATCAAGGCAACGATGTTACCAATCTCTTGTGAAGATTCACCCAAACGCTTAATACGTTTAGAGGTTTCTTGAATCTGCTCACGAATGATATCCATACCTTCAATTGAACGGTTTACAACGTCTGCACCATTCGATGCAATATGTACTGAACGTTCTGCTACCGCTGCTGATTCTTCAGCGTTGGCAGATACTTGGTCAATCGACATTGCCATTTCGTTAATTGCGGCAGATGCACCTGCAATTTCTTGCGCCTGATGCTCAGATGCTTCAGCAAGCTGGTTGGTAATGTTCTGTGTGGTTGCCGTATATTGTGCAACTTCATGCGATGTTTCGTGAATACGCGATACAAGGTCACGTAATTGGTCAATTGCGAAGTTAATCGAGTCGGCAATGGCACCCGTGAAGTCTTCCGATACTGTTGCGTATGAACGTAAGTCACCATCCGCAAGGTCGGCAATCTCATCAAGTAAACGTAAAATCGCGTTCTGGTTACGGTCATATTCATCTTGTAGACGAACCACGCGAGTTTTATCGGCTTCACCACGTAAGTTCAAGAGTTTGAATACACAGAATAAGAACGCAAGTAATGCTGCAATTAAGCCAATTGCAGGAATTGCAATAGACCAACCTGAACCGCTAGACAATTTATTTAAATTGGTTAAAAGCTTATCTGACTGATCAAAAATAGAAGATGATGCCTGACGTACTTTTACAATTTGTGTTGAGTTACTTAAAACCGTTGCAGCAGCAGATTTCAATACATCTTCATATTCTGCTTGAATACCTTCTAATGAACTACGTAAATCTTCTTGAGTAATACGTTGTACACCAAGTTCCGCACTACCATTTAACTGTGCTGCCAAGTAAGCACCAAACGTTTCGGTATCGGCACTAAAGTCATCTGCAGATTCACGTGAACTGTCTGTACCTGTTAATACAGAACTGATTGAACGTAAAATACGTTCTGCAATGAATACTTGGTTCTTTGCAATAACCACCTGGCTACTTGGCATGTCTTGACGTGCCATTTGGTCAACCATCAAGTTATATTCAGCCTGAATACCCGGAATGGTTTCACCAATTGCAATGTTGGTGTCATAGAGTTGGTTAATGATTTTTTGTTGCGAAGCAATCAAATCAATATTTTCAGAAACCGATTTCCACTGTGTTTCCACTTCACGCAGTGTATCTGTGCTGGCATGAATATCCTTCACTGTTTCTAAGTGAGCAGCAAAGGCTTTTTGTGAATCTGTTAAGTTTTTAATAGATTCAGGCGTACCTGATGCAGTCGCTTCGGTTGCTTGACGTGAAATGGTTTGTGACAACAGACGTAAATCACCCAAACTACGGGTAAAATCGTTATTACGCGGCACGCTATAAAAAAGGTATAACAACAGGAAAAGCGATAAGATGATACAAAAAGCTGCGCCTAAAATAAGTGGCTTAGATTTTTCTGTTTCGCCAAATACACTCGCAAACTCTTCTGTTCGCGCCTGTAATTTTGCAAAAAAACCTGGACCACTTGCTTTACGGACGGTTTCTTCGCCTGAATTTTTCTTTTTAAGTTTAAAGCCCATGCAGCTTCTCCCCGATTGACGCCTTCATTTTTTAGGTGCGCGACAGTTAATTTATAAATTTTATAGATGCGTTCATGTATTTTGGGTTTTGCAATAAACGACTAAATAAGAAAACATGCCATTGTTGGTTATGTTGGTGAAAATACCCCTGACAATATTCTTGTAAATTACTATCTAAATCATTGTGTTTAGAAAAGAAACTTTTCTTATTAAAGTGCTGTATACCCAAAACTTGATCTACAACTAAACCGACATAATGGTCATTATGACTAATACACATTACTTTTTGAGTAGGTGAATATTGGCTGCTTTGCCCAGAAACATAATGTGCCAAATCTGAAACTGAAAGTAATCTTCCGCGAATATTCGCTAAACCTACTACCCAAGGTTGGGTATTTGGCACGGGCGTATATTTCGGTGGATAAATAACCTCAGAAACTTCTCCTAATGGAGCAACGAAATATTGCCCCATCATCTCAAAAGCAATGCCTGACCAGCGGTTTACCTCATTTTCGGTACTAACGTAGTTTTTGTTTCCACGTTTAGATAACCGAAGCAATTCAATAAAACCATTTGCAGCCATAGCTTATCCTGCATTAAGGTGTTGATTAATCACATCAATTAATTGTTTTTCGTCAACAGGCTTAGTTAAGTAATCGCTTGCACCTTGGCGTTTTCCCCAAACACGATCAGTTGCCTGATCTTTGGTACTCACAATTACAATTGGAATGTGTTTGGTGGTGTCACCACGCGAAATTTGACGTGTTGCCTGAAAGCCATTCACGCCTGGCATAACCACATCCATTAATACTAAATCTGGTAATTCAGCTTGCGCCATGGTCACGCCATCTGCACCATTCGCTGCTTCAATGACTTGAAAACCATGCTTGGTCAAGATTTCTCTAAAGCGGAATGTTTCTGTAGGTGAATCATCTACAATAAGAATACGAGCCATTATTTTCCCCAATAAATCTAACTAACTAATAATTATGCGGTCACGTGGTTACGAATGGCGTTTAATAATTCATCTTTACTAAATGGTTTAGTCAGATACTCATCAGAACCCACGACACGTCCTTTAGCTTGGTCAAATAAACCATCTTTACTTGATAGCATAATGACAGGAATGTTTTGGTAGTTTTGCGAGTTTTTAATTAAGGCACACGTTTGGTAACCATCTAGGCGTGGCATCATAATATCTACGAATACGATATCTGGATTTGATTCTGCAATTTTGGATAAAGCTTCAAATCCATCAACTGCGGTAACCACTTCACAACCTTCACGCTGCAGAAGTGTTTCAGCTGTACGGCGAATGGTTTTTGAATCATCAATCACCATGACTTTTAGATTTTGGAATTTATCGTCCATTCAATGACCCTTCCCATTTTTGTTTGTACAAGCAACTGAGTAGAAAAATCTTACACATTGATCGTATTTTTAACATATCTTTACTTGTAGTTTCAATGAACATATTTAGTGTAAATCTACACTTTTACACCATTATCACCAAACCGCTCACACTTTCTTGTGACCATTGATATTTTTTATCGGTTGTATTTTTTTAATTCCTAATTTTGATCTAATATAACACTATTATTACGTGTAATTTAAGTAATTTAGTCAACTTTATTGTGGGGGACAACGTGAGCACTTTTTTTGCAAAATCACTCGCTGTCAAATTAAAACAAAATAAGCAGTCACTTAAATTGGGCATGCTTGCTTTACTGCTCTTGTCCTCTGCCCCACTCATGGCTGACAGCCAGAACAAAGCGGTGTGGTATCGCTATTATGATCAACATGGCGTTGCAAATATTAGTAGTAATGTGACACCTAATCATATTCGTCATGGCTATGAAGCATTAGACCGTAACATGCAAGTGATTCAGCGCGCACGTCCATACAACACTGAAATGGATATTAAAAAAGCCCCACAACGTGCTGCTCAAGCGTATCAAATGGAATCTGATCAGCGTTTAAAAAAAGCCTATACCAATAGTCAAACCGCAATCACTAAACGTAATAACGCTTTAGCGCATATTAAAAAGCAAATTATTTTCCAACAAGAACAACTCAAACAGCTGCAAAATGACCGTATTACTTTTAAACGTCAAGAAATGGAGTATTTACGCAAGGTCAAACCTGTGCCTGCACAACTAAAAACCAATTTGGACAATAACTTAAAAAACATCGAGCTTAAAAAAGATATGATTCAATCTTTACAAACAAGCTATCGAAATACACAAGCAGAATACGACAGAATTATTACTCGCTTAAAAGCACTTGAATAGTTGATTTGAATTACCTTGTCATTTTGGCAATCAATAAGGACAAATATGCATGCACATTGCACAGCGTATCGCAGTTAGGTTTAATCGGCAGCATTTACCCATTTTTCGTATCGGTGCAATCGGTTTATGTATTTTGCTGAGTGCCTGCCAAAAAACAGAAACTGAAAATAAAACAACAGTATCAGAAAAAATTGAACTCATTCAGCAAGATTTAGTGACACCACAACAAGGCAGCGCAATCAGTAAAACTGCCTTTACAGGCACAGTGCGTGCTGTGAATCAAAGCAGTATTCAAGCACAGGTGACTGCCACAGCAACCTCAGTCTATGTCAAAGTGGGAGATAGCGTACAACGTGGTCAAACCTTGCTACGCTTAAATAATCAGGATAATGCTGCGCGTTTAGCACAAGCTCGCGCCAATTTAGCTGCAACGCAAGCGCAAGCCAACCAAGCCCGCAACATGATGCAACGAAAAAAACGTTTGCTCGATCAGGGTTTTATTTCACAAGTGGAATATGAGCAAAGTCAGTTAGATTATCGTGCGCAAATGGAAAATGTACGCGCCCAACAAGCCAATGTCGATATTGCACTAAAAGCCGATCAAGATGGCACGATTACCAGTCCAATTCATGGTGTCATTACCCAACGTCAAGTTGAGCCTGGGCAAACTGTGGCTGCAGGACAAACCTTATTTGAAGTCGTCGATCCGAACCAATTAGAAATTCAAGCGAAATTACCAAGCGACTTACAAGCCGCACTCAAAATTGGTCAAAAAATTGAATATCAACTCCAAGGGCAAGCAAACACATTTAATGCACAAATTAGCCGCGTTTCCCCAGTGGCAGATTTAGCCAGTCGTCAAATTGAGTTTTTTGCAACCCCGCTTGATCGTCTTCCCTCTTTAAGTATTGGGGCATTTGTGGATGGTTATATTTTAGCGAACACGACAATTTCAGGGCAAATCATCCCACTCAATACCATTCACGATATCCAAAACAAACCTTATGTTTGGGTGATTCGAGATCAAAAAATTGCCCGCGTGGATATCACAGTTTTAGAACAGCGCTATAGTGACAATACTGCTGTGATTCAAGGCTTACAGAGCAGTGATCTAGTCAGTCGAGTGGTGTTCAACCCCGATCAAATTCAGCAGCAGGTGATCATTCAAAATAACCCTCAATAAATTGAATTTCATCTCAATGCAGTAGTGCAGATGTCCAATAAATAAAAAATCAGGATCGTTGTTATGTGGTTTACCCGAGTTAGCGTCAAGTATCCCGTTTTTACCATCATGATGATGTTTTGTCTAATGGTGCTTGGCTTGGCTTCATGGCAACGTATGGGCGTGGAAGAATTTCCTGACGTCGATTTTCCGTTTGTAGTGGTTTATACCAGTTATCCGGGTGCATCACCTGAAACAGTTGAATCTGAAATCACCAAGAAAATGGAAGATCAGATCAACACCATTTCTGGACTCAAACAACTGGTTTCACAATCCAGTGAAGGGTTATCTACTATTATTGCCGAGTTTAATTTAGATGTTCCTTCGGCAGTGGCGGCACAAGATGTACGCGATAAAATTTCGTCTGTCAGTGCAGGGTTTCGAGATGAAATTCAAGACCCAGTGGTGGAGCGCTACGATCCAACTGCTAATGCAGTGATGTCGATAGTTTTTGAATCCTCACAAATGTCTTTGCGTGATTTAAGTTCCTATTTAGATCAACAAGTTGTACCGCAACTGCGCACTGTGTCTGGTGTCGGAACTGTTAATTTATTGGGTGATGCACAGCGACAAATTCGGATTGAGGTAGATCCACAAAAGTTAATGAGTTTTGGACTGGGTGTGGATCAGGTCATCAACACGCTCAAAGCTGAAAATATTGAAGTACCTGGCGGCACACTCAAACAAGCCAATAGTGAATTGGTGGTCGAAATCCAATCCAAAGTCATTCATCCTCTGGCTTTTGGCGATTTAATTATTGCCAATAAAAATGGTGCGCCCATCTTTTTAAAACAAGTTGCCACAATTCAAGACAGTCAGGCAGAGCTGGAAACCAGTGCATTTTTAAATGGGCAAACTGCGGTTGCTGTCGATATCTTGCGTAGTTCAGACTCTAATGTCATTGAAGTGGTAGATAACACTTATAAAACCTTAGAACGTATTCAAACCCAACTGCCTGCTGGCATGACTGCAAAAGTCGTGGTGGATTCTTCTAAAGGGATTCGTGGCAGTATCCGTGATGTAGCACGTACCATTATTGAAGGTGCGATTCTGGCAGTCCTGATTGTACTGTTGTTTCTTGGTTCATTCCGTTCTACCGCTATTACAGGATTGACCCTGCCAATCGCCCTACTCGGCACACTCACCTTTATTTGGGCATTTGGCTTTACCATCAACATGATGACCTTACTGGCACTCTCGCTCAGTATTGGCTTATTGATTGATGATGCAATTGTGGTTCGTGAAAATATTGTGCGTCATGCAGATATGGGTAAAGACCATGTCACGGCTGCTTTGGATGGTACTAAAGAAATTGGCTTAGCAGTTTTAGCAACCACCTTAACCATTGTGGCGGTATTTTTACCTGTGGCATTTATGGGCGGCATTATCGGACGCTTTTTTTATCAATTTGGTGTCACCGTCAGTACTGCCGTGCTGATTTCCATGTTTGTCAGTTTTACGCTGGATCCAATGCTTTCTGCACACTGGGCAGAAAAACCAAATCCCAATAAAAAACCTGGACGAGTAAAACGCTTCTTAAACTGGATTTCCAACAAACTCGACAATTTAAGTCATCATTATGAAAAACTTTTAAAATTAGCACTACGATTTCGCGTTATCACCTTATTGATTGCCGTGGGTTCATTATTTGCAGCACTCGGATTATCCAAACTGATTGGCACAGAGTTTGTACCTGTACCCGACAAAGGTGAAATTCGGATTAAATTTGAAACACCTGTAGATGCCTCGCTTGAATATTCACAAGCAAAATTAAAACAAGTAGATCAAATCATCCGTCAACACCCTGAAGTACGTGCGACTTACGGAGCCATTAACAGCGTAACAGATCGCGGGAAAAATCATGTTAATTTGCGTGTAACTGTCAGCCCACGTAATGAACGTCAACAAACGCTAACCGAACTCAATAACGAATTTCGCCAGCGTCTACAAAGTGTTGCGGGCATCACCATCACCTCTGTCGCCTCTGCCGACGAAACAGTTTCAGGGGGGCAAAAACCTGTGATGGTGTCCATTAAAGGTCCAGATTTAGCAGAATTACAAAAAATCTCTGACCGCTTTATGACAGAAATTGCTCAGGTGGATGGTATTGTCGATTTAGAAAGCTCGCTAAAAGCTCCTAAACCTACATTAGGTGTTTATATTAACCGTGTCCTTGCTAGTGATTTGGGGCTATCGGTGAATCAAATTGCCAATATTATCCGCCCACTCATTGCGGGGGATGATGTCACCACTTGGCAAGATGAACGTGGTGAAACCTACGATGTCAATGTTCGACTTACAGAAAACCATCGTAGCTTGCCGAGCAATGTGCAAAATATGTATTTAACTTCAAAAAAAACTGATGCCAATGGACAAAATATTTTAGTGCCTTTGGCAAGTGTGGCGAAGTTTGAGGAAAGTTTAGGTGCAGCACAAATTAACCGTCGTGATTTAGCCCGTGAAGTTTTGGTCGAAGCCAATACTGCTGGACGTCCTGCAGGTGACATTGGTGTCGACATTCAAAAAATTCAGGATAACTTTAAATTACCCGCAGGTTATAGCTTCGACACTCAAGGCGCCAATGCTGACATGGCTGAATCTGCAGGTTATGCACTGACTGCAATTACCCTGTCTATTGTGTTTATTTATATTGTTTTAGGTTCGCAATTCAACAGTTTCATTCACCCCGCAGCAATTATGGCTTCCCTACCTTTATCGTTGATTGGAGTATTCTTGGCACTGTTTATTTTTAACTCGACCATGAACCTGTTTTCTATTATCGGTATTATTATGCTGATGGGATTGGTCACCAAAAATGCGATTTTACTAATTGATTTTATTAAAAAAGCCATGGATCAGGGCGATTCACGTTATGATGCAATTATAGCTGCAGGGAAAACCCGTTTACGCCCTATTTTAATGACCACCAGTGCAATGGTGATGGGGATGGTGCCACTCGCACTTGGCTTGGGTGAAGGCGGCGAACAAAGTGCGCCTATGGCACACGCAGTCATTGGCGGTGTAATTACATCCACCCTACTCACCTTGGTGGTCGTACCTGTCATTTTCACTTACTTAGATGATTTTAAGAATTTTATGTTACGCCAAACGCGTAAACTGATTTCTTAAAATCTCACGCAAAGTCACACAATCGTTCGGGCTAAATTTTAACGCAAGTTTAGCCCGATTTTTATTGTATAATCTGGCTTTGAAAAAAATCCATTTAACGCTTCACTTTTTAGGACAGTTTCCATGCGCGCGAGTCGCTTTTTATTTGCTACGTTAAGAGAAACCCCAAACGATGCCGAGGTGATTTCTCACCAGCTGATGTTACGTGCGGGTATGATTCGTAAATTGGCTTCAGGTTTATATACTTGGCTGCCAATGGGTGTGCGTGTGCTAAATAAAGTTGAAGCCATTGTTCGTGAAGAAATGAATCGCGCAGGTGCTTTAGAAACTTTTATGCCTGTCACTCAGCCTGCCTCACTTTGGGAAGAATCAGGGCGTTATGTGCAATACGGTCCTGAATTACTACGCTTTAAAGATCGCCACGACAATCCTTTTGTACTTGGCCCAACACATGAAGAAGTCATTACCGATTTGGCGCGTAATGAATTAAAAAGCTATAAGCAATTGCCAATCAACTTCTATCAAATTCAAACTAAATTCCGTGACGAAATTCGCCCACGTTTTGGGGTAATGCGTTCACGCGAATTTATTATGAAAGATGCTTATTCTTTCCATACCGATCAAGCTTCTTTACAAGAAACCTATGATGTGATGTACGACACCTACTGCCGTATTTTCTCGCGCTTAGGTTTAGACTTCCGCCCAGTACAGGCAGATACAGGTTCTATTGGTGGTTCAGGTTCACATGAATTCCACGTTCTAGCTTCAAGTGGTGAAGATGATATCGCCTTCTCTACCGAATCTGATTATGCAGCCAATATTGAAATGGCTGAAGCTATTTTGGTGGGTGAACGTGCTGCGGCAACGCAAGAACTCAAAATTGTGGATACACCAAACCAAAAAACCATTGCGGAAGTTTCTGCATTTTTAGGCACAAATAGTAACCAATCAGTCAAAGCGCTCTTGGTTCAAGGTGTTGCAGATGAAACAGGTCAAGTGCCTGTGATTGCATTATTCCTGCGGGGTGACCATGAACTCAACGAAATTAAAGCAGAAAAGCATCCACAGATTGCAGCACCACTTACTTTTGCAACCGATGCACAAATTGCAGCGTTAGGTTTAACTGCTGGCTTTGTTGGTCCACAAGGTTTGGTTGAAAAAGGCATAACTGTGATTGTAGACCGTGCTGCATCAGTACTGTCTGACTTCGTTGCAGGTGCAAACCAAGTTGATCAACACGCAACAGGTGTGAACTGGGAACGCGATGCACAATATACTGAAGTTTACGATTTACGTAACGTCGTTGAGGGCGATCCATCTCCAGATGGCAAAGGAACTCTACAAATTAAACGCGGTATTGAAGTCGGTCATATCTTCCAACTCGGTACTAAATACTCTGAAGCGCTGGGCTGCAAAGTATTAGGTGAAGATGGCAAACCGTTTACTGTTACCATGGGATGCTATGGGATTGGAGTCACACGTGTCGTTGCCTCTGCCATTGAACAAAATTTTGATGATAAAGGGATTATTTGGCCTGCAGCCATCGCACCATTTGAAATTGCGATTGTACCAATGAACGCACATAAATCACCTCGCACATTAGAAGCAGCAGAAGCACTTTATGCTGAACTTCAAGCTGCGGGTTATGATGTATTACTGGATGATCGTAATGAACGTCCTGGGGTGAAATTCTCTGACCTTGAGCTTACAGGTATTCCGCACCGTATTGTGATTGGTGAGAAAGGTTTAGATGCAGGTACTTTTGAATATAAAGGTCGTCGTGATGCTGAATCTAGCAACCTAACGAAAGAAGAATTACTCATCAAAATTGCCAAATAAGATTGAACACTGAGTATAAAAAATCCCGCACAAGTTGCGGGATTTTTTTCATTTGGGATTAGCAGAATTTCATACCACCATAACAGTTAGGGGTAACATTTTGGTTTTGTAAAACCTGATTATTAAGTGTTAATCTGGCTGGTTGACCCGTGTAATATCCTGTGTAACTACCAACATCGATATGCATTTTACGCTCGATTGGTGTACCAGCCAATGAACCTAATGCTTCTAACAAACTTACATCTACATTATGCTTATCTTGCATTAACTCAGAAGTTAATGCTTTTGCGACCTGTGGTAGTACTGCAGAAACATCTACCAAATCCGCAGTTGCCAAATAACCTAATTGCACTGGTTCCTTAAACGACATCCACCAACCTTGTTGTGCAATATCTTTTTCATCTGCACCCATCCACTGCACTGGCTTGCTTTGTAAAGATAAATATCCACCTGTTCCTGTCAGAGGAATATTGTGAATCATATTTAGGGCTTGGACAAAAGTAATATCCATATTCAAATTTTCTAGTGTAGAACCCTTACTCATTTTAAAGAATGAGTGATCACCAACAGAACCAAACAATAAAGGAGGAAATGTGACATATAACTGGTCTTTTGAAAAGTCAGGTGTTCCATTTACATCACCAGCATATGTCCCAGACTCTGTTGCCGCTAATGGAATAGAAGCTAATGTTGAACGGATACCTGTAACTACAGCGGATTCCATACGCTGACCAGTCACTACTGTTTCAGGCATTGTAAAATTAGCTCGCATCGATGGAACAGTAATCCCAGTATGTCCTGCTGCGCCAGGTTTACTTGTATAGACACGATCCTGCCCCAACGCAGTCAGTATCCCACTAATTTTTTGGTCAGAGGCATTACCAAATTTAGCTTCTTTAGTAAATGAATGCCCTTGCGTTTGTGCCATTTTCATATAACCACTGAAACTTTTAATCCCGTCATTTGGGTTTTGCACGTTATCTGTACCCAAAGTCAGTAGACCTAAAATTTCTTCAGCACCTAAGCGAAAACCAACCACTTCACGTGTTGACGCACTATTTCCACTAATCGCAAATTCAATAAATGGATTGGTAATTTGTGCACTGGTACCCGCACGTTCACCATTAAACTTTGGGTTACCTGTTGAATCATAGGATTCATTCAAACCACTTAACGAAATATTAGAAATATCAATATCACATCCCGCTTTACCACCAATCGCGTTATTTACACCGCCACAACCTAATTGTAGCGTTTTAATGTTGGCATTAAGCTCCATGAGTGCATCAACACTTAGTTTATAAAAATTTAACCCTTGCGATTGATCTGTCGCAGTCATCAGATTCAAAAGTGCCTGACCTTGTACATGAGATAACTGATCATCATTTAAAGCCTGCATCGCTTGAGCAGAACTGAATGAAAAGGCTGTACTTAAAATAGATGCAACTAAAATTGTTTTTTTCATTTTATTTCTATCCTTTAGCGTGGCGTAATGCCCAATGTGCTGCGCATGGTTCCACCTGTAAGTGCGACAGATGCGATTTTCTGCATATTGCCATTGGTAGACATTGCAAAGTTTGTTTTAAAGGGTTGAGCAATATCATTTTTATAATTAAATTTCACTTGATTGTCTAAAGTGACCGTATCTGCACTGACGACGACTTTTCCTTTGACACCTAAATGACCTTCCATACGATTCAAGTTAATAGAAGACGTTTGAACAGTTTCATTATTCACTTGATCTTCATTAATCAAACTAAAATAACTACCTAAATTCTTCGGATCAGCCTGTTCTGTGCTATCTAGACTTCTAAACTTAAAGTTCGCATCAAAAGACAAAAAGTTTGAGTTCGGATTAGTATCGGTTGGATCCATTCCAGGAATTACCAACAATTCACCATTGCCATCTAATTTAAAAGCAATTGTGGTCAACACATCATCTTTCTTAGAGAAATTATCGTAAGGTACAAAACCACCGCATTTAGTTGATCCTGTGACGCAGTTGTATTTCGAACCTGGTAATTGTCCAATCGCTAACTCTGCTTTTGCTGCAACTAATAAATGATCTGCACGAATATAAATCCCTTCATCTTCATAACCAATCACACCGTCGGACTGAATTAATGCATCAATATTTCTTAAACCAGCATAATAGTTGACAGCTTCACCAGCATGCAGGCTGTCTTGCCCGTCAATTAAGATAATAGAAGTGGTACTTGGTAAGCCTGTTTTTGAATCAATGCCATAACCTTCGGTAGAAACAATAGCGTTATAACCAATTCCAGTTTTGTTCGTTCCATCATAAGGTGACAGATATTGTTTACCCGACAAGGCCACATTGGCATTTAAATTATAAATTGGAATCCCAATACCCCAAGAACCACCATCTCCTGTCAATTCATTTAAAGAGTTGTCAGAAATAATTCTAGCTTTGGCTGCAATAGACTGAAAGTCCATACCACGAACAGCGATCAGTGAGAACTGGTCACCTTCAAGCTTACTCGATAGCAACTGGTTTAAAATAGGACTGGTTGCACCAATGGTATTTTTAATATTTTCATTGACTAAAAAATTGAGGTTTTTCGCTTGTACGGTATTAATATAAATATCGCCAAAATCAATATAAGCATTTTTATTGTGCAAAGCACCTTGTGCATCACGTGTGGTTAGCGGTCTTAAATTCGAAAACTCAACCGCATAACTGCCTTTTCCTGTGTGCCCAATTTCTAAGGTTGTTGGTAATTGCCCTGCAGCCAAGCCTGCCGTATTTTGATTGGTAAAATCAGCAGATAAGCCCAAATGCAAACCACCTTGCCCCACCACAGTATCGTAGCCTGTAACTGCGGTATTTTTAGTTTCAATTACACCATTGACCTTATTCGAAACGTCAAAATTGGCAACATTTTTTTGATGCCCATTAAAAAACAATTTCGCATTGCTTACCGCACCTGATGCACCAAAGCGAATTAAATTTTTATCATCATAACGCAAGTCAATATTGACCCCAGGGTTAGTTGCATTTTGTCGGCTACTAGCAACATCACTCAGGTCTTTCACTCGTCCAAGATTAACAAAATGGTCGGTGGTGCCATTTTTAGTGGTAAAGACCAATCCCTCATCGGCATCAATGTACATATAGCCGTCAGTCGCAAAATTAAAGTTAAAATCATGCATAGATAATTCATGCTTACCTAAACCATGACTAATTTTGGCATTCTGTAACTGGAAGTTTAAATGTGCCGTTTCATTTTGATTGAATAAACCTGCTTTGGTTTCTAATAAAACTTTTAAAGGTGATTTAGTTTCTAAGCCGAACTGACCCAAGCTTTGTGTTTCTTTAGTACAACTATTTCCGACACAGTTTTTTTTGACCAAGTTTAAATCTGCAGTCGATTGAAAAGCATCAATACTCGCATCGATACGCACACCTGCGCCAACATCAGTTTTCCCCACATCTAAAGCAAGCTTACTGATAATAGGCTGGTTATTCTGTCCTTTAATTTCTACATTATGTAAGCCTAAACCCTGTTGAGTTCCAGCCACTAAATCAGGATCATACCAATTGACTTGATTAATCGTGGCTTTAGACATTTCATGGGTGATTACAATACCATCTTGCCCACTTACATCAGACAAATGCTGGTCTGCAATCAGCTCTAAAGCATACACTTGTTGCGCACAAAGTACGCTCAATGTTAATAAATTCAACTGCATTATTTTTTTCATTGTTATTTCCCTATACTGTACTTAATCCTATATTCAACAACGACTTGCTGCTGAACCTGTACAGTTGTAGCTAAATATTTTCACATTGCCAGACATGTGCATATTGCCGTGAATATTTAAGCCCATAAATCCTTTTTCAGCGCCCTGATCAAACAAAGGTACATCTTGCTGAACTAAGTTATAACTACCATCTTGTTGATAATTTCTTCCTTGAAATTTGGTATATACCTCTGAATTTGCATAACCTTCATTTGCTCCCTGCCCTGTACCTGTTTCGATCGCCATGGTTGCAAAACCCAAATTTCTTATTTTTAATGGCTTATCATCATAAAACTTAAGCTGCATTGCCGTTTGTGGGTCATTTTTATGATTAATAATAGTCGTGCCATCTAAAGAAAATTTATCTATTTGTATGGTGCCCTGAATTTGTTTAAATACCAGCCATTTTTTATTGCCGTTATTATCTTCATGGTTATTGGGTGCAATCGCTAAACGACAAAGCACATTATTGTCAGCACAATTTTTACTATAGCGATAATAAACTTCTGTAGGTTTAGTCCCACCATTAAATTTAGAAATATTGCTGAGTTCTAAATTTTCGGCATATTCATGGTTTAACGATAACGTCCAACTGAGGTCTGCTCCACCTTGACCAGTAGCCTGCGTTAATTCATGATTTTCCAGTGCAATTAAATTGGCATGGGTCAAAGGACTACACATCAATGCAATACAAGACAGTTTTTTCAACATGATGATTCTCCTTTTATAGACCTGTTGTTTTAAATTTAAGGTGCTGAATCAGCACACCATCTATTGCAACTGAACCTAGATTCTTAGCAGTACCATCTACACCCTTAAATACAACACCTGTGGCATCCGTATGATCTTTGGCACGCAACATATTATTTGGCAAGCGTTCTACAGTACCAATTGCAATACTACTATGCATCGCATTACGTCCTTGATACATCGCAGCACTGTCATTGACATTGGCTTTTAGCGGTGTGCCACAACTCACCACATTACAGGTAGAACCTGTAAATGCTGTAGAACCTAAATACCCACCCTTTCCATCTTCATAATTTTGATAAATTTTATTGTAAATTTCAGGAACATTCGGAATACGTGTTACTTCTAGCACAATATTATTGCCCTCAGAACCAACCACAAAAGGCTGATACATATTCCCTAAAACTAAATTGATATTCGGACTGTATAAATACAAACCCTCTGTATCATGAAAAACTGGTGCCAATGAACCATCTATTGCTGGTGTGACCGCCGTTCCATCCAAAGTATCTGATTTTGCTGCTGTACTAATGCGGATTCCTTTACTATCTAAGTTTGAATCTGTGAAACTTAGATTCGCAGGATTATCATTGGTATTTAAACGCAATAAACTTGCCATACCCAATGTTTGATGATGATTTGGATTATCAGAGTCTAAAGTCTGAAATAGTCGCGTTTGAGAACCATTTAGGCTTAAACCATTGGCAACAAACTGAGTACGTAAACGGTGCTCTTTATCTAAACCCGATTTTGGTGCCCCAGTGCTTGGATCCACCTCTGCACTTGAGTTCAACTGACGTGAAAAAATATCAGTCCAAAAGCCCAATTTAATATTATTATCACTTTCAGTTGCTGTAGTAGTTGCGAGCGGTGCCTCTAGTGCTAAATAACCAACATCTTTTTCTACATTTTTAAATTGTTTGACTTTTTCTGTACCTGCACGGAATAACCATGGATTGTCTGCAGAACCCCAGTTAAAACCCTGATTGCTATAACGACTGCTTAAAGAGTTATCACTTTTAGATAATGCCAGACCATAAATAAAGACATCTGCTTTGGTTCTTAAAGATTGCACAGGAGAACCTAATGCAGCAATTTCCGCTGCCTGTTCAGCCGATTGTATAATTTGAGCATAAACTTCTGCCACAGCAGACTTGGCTGTATCTTCTGCAAGTTGACTCGCATTATATTTAGCCCGAATATCAGCCGATGCTGTTTCTTTGGTTATTTCAGCCTGTATTAATGTGGCTACTTGTGAACCAACTTGGTCTGCTCGAGTGAAGTTGCTAAGCCCTTTATAAAAATCAGAATTCAATAAATCATTATTAGCTTCTGCCGACCGACTCCCATATAAAAGATCAAGCATTTCATAAGTGTTTGTAATAGCATATTCTTTTGCTTTTTTCTCATTCACAAAAAAAGCATTCATATCATATGCTGTTGTCCCATCTTTTGCTAAACTAGCTCCAATCTTTCCCCAAGTACCATCCATATAATCCGCAAGACGCTGATTGTAATAATTCTTGAGCGTCTCATTATTAAAAAAACCTTCACGAACATCAAATGTAAATGTTTCTTTTTTCGCGTCAACATCAGCTTCAATATTTTTAGTATATTCTTGATACAAAGTTGAATATTGATTTGTATAGGTTTGTTCATAAGTTGAACGGTAAGTTTCGTTATATTTATGCTCAGCCTTACCTTTTAAAACACTTTGATTATAAGTATTGTTATAAACCGTATGGTATGCACTTTCTGCCAACTGCACATAATTCTCCCCCGTCGGGATAATACGAATAAAGCCCGTATCATATTGACTAGGGTTTTCTAAGCCACGTGTATAGCTCGACCCTGTAGATAGATCATTCGGTTGCTGAAACACCATTTTGAAGTCATCAAGGACTAAAGCAACCCCTTCGCCTGTGGTATTTGACAAAGAGTCATCGGAGAGTGCTTGTAAAGCATAACTCGGATTCGCCAAAAGTAAGCCTATCGCAGTGGCTAAGCAATGCTTACGAAAAGGGTAAGTAATTGCGTGTTCAGTCATCTCGACCTTCCTTTTATCTGATGCTCCGCATCTTTCTTTTATTTATCTATAGCTTGGCTATTTATTTGAGTGTTTTTATCCTTAAAAACGTGATTATGCCAAAGCATTCTCATATTTAATTATGCTGAATATTTATGCAAATGCAAAACAAACTGGCTAAACAGCACAGCTTTCCGATGAATGAAAAAAAGCGAGCACATTGGCTCGCTTGTTCAACAGAAAAATTGTGATGGGTTAATCACTTATGCTTTAGGCAAGGTCACGCCTGTCTGCCCTTGATATTTACCACCACGGTCTTTGTACGAGGTTTCACAAACTTCATCTGATTCAAAGAACAGCATTTGTGCCACACCTTCACCCGCATAAATACGTGCAGGTAAGTTCGTGGTATTGGAAAACTCTAAAGTTACATGACCTTCCCACTCGGGTTCGAGTGGCGTGACATTCACAATAATACCGCAACGCGCATAGGTCGATTTACCTAAGCATACTGTCAATACATTGCGTGGAATACGGAAATATTCAACGGTACGCGCCAAGGCAAACGAGTTTGGCGGAATGATGCACACATCTGATTCAATATCGATAAAACTTTTTTCATCAAAGTTTTTTGGATCGACAATTGCTGAGTGAACATTGGTAAAGACTTTAAATTCACGTGCACAACGTACGTCATAACCATAGCTAGAAACACCATAAGAAATGAGTTTCTCGCCATTTTCGTCAAAGCGAACTTGGTTTTCTGCATACGGTTCAATCATGCCGTGTTTTTCGCTCATTTCGCGAATCCAACGATCAGACTTAATTGCCATTTATTTTCTATCCAAAATATGAATGTTTAACTGTGCTGTACTTTAACTGAAATCTAAGTTAATGAAAACCAGCCGTTTCCCTCACATCGCTTTTTTAAGTGCAATGATTAGGGTCTGTTGACAATTCGTCTATGTTTGCGACAACGCATATTTTTTAGCTGATATAAGGCATGGGACAGGAAATTTAGTCATTCTAAATGACTGGCACATAACGCAATAGCAGCAAAAAATATGCTTGTCCCCTTGCGCAGCAAACAAAGCAGTGCTTTGTTCTTGCTCATGTGGCTAAAACTTTCTCAGATTGCGTTATGAAACTTGGCAATAGACCCACTATTCCCTGCGTTTCATGCCTGATCTGCTCAGTTTTAGCCTACAGCGCAAGCCATTTATGAAATGTCAACAGACCCTATTTCCAGTAGATACAACTTTTAGATACAACGTTGGCTTTATAGACTCAACAAAGCCGAATAACTTAAAGGAATTGAAAAGCTCAGCAACACAATAGAAGCTGTTTTTTGTAGATTGCACTGATTGAGCCAGCTAATTTTATTTTTAGCGAGCACCGAACCAATAAATGTCCAGAAAAAAGCAATCGGCACGATTAAACATAAAAATGCCAACATGTGTGCCACATAATAGTCTGCTTTTACCCATGCAATCGTTGGGAAAATTGCAGAGGCGAACAACAATGCTTTAGGATTCAGTAAAGTCGCTAAAAATAGCTCACTCGCACGGATCGTAGGTTGATTAAAGCTTTGCTCGACTTTAGCCGTGCGCCATAATTTAATCGCCAAGAAAATAATATAGCTTGCACTGAATAATTTTAGAATGGTGGGCAACAACGGGAGATGAGTAGACACCGTACCAATTAAGGCGCCCCAAAGTGTAATAGAAATCAAATAACCCAATGCTTCTGCTGGAATTAATCGGAAAGATTTGCGGATACCAACCTGAATACCTGATGATGCAAGCAAGGTATTGGTTGGCCCTGGTGTCAATAAAATTGTGATCACCAAACCGATAAAAAACCATGAAATCATGCATTGACCTCACTACTGAATGAGCGCAGATTAAAATAGTTCATTGCAATTGGCAAAAAGTATTTTGTAAGACAAATTCTTGATCAGTTTAACATTTTAAATTTATTATTTTATTCAATCACTTATATAAAAAATATTTTTTAATTAAATGGTAACTTATAAGTCATTTTATCTTAACATTTTTAAGGTATTTAAAGATTAAACACCATTAAATCAGATGCTTGTGTATTTTTTAATCAAAAAAAATAGCTCACCGAAGTGAGCCAAATTTTCAAAATATTGTGACTTAGCTTTTAAAGATGAATCAGTCAAAATTTAAAGAATGATAACTTAATGACTGCAACTGCAATCATTCCAAGCTGAGATCCCTCACTAGAAAATACGATTCTGATCTTTTTCAGCTTTAGGCAGTTTTTTTGCAATTTGCTGAGCAATCGCAATGTAACTATCGGCAGCATCATCGCCTGCAATCACTGACGGCGTACCTGCATCGACATTTTCACGAATACTGACATTCAATGGTAAACGCCCAAGTAACGGAATGGCATATTGTTCTGCCAGTTTATCGCCACCACCTTGACCAAAAATTTGTTCTTCGTAGCCGCAGTTTGAGCAGATATGCGTCGACATATTCTCAATTACGCCCATGACAGGGATTTGCACACGATTAAATAGTTCGATGCCTTTGACAGCATCCATTAAGGCAACATTTTGTGGTGTAGTCACAATCACCGCTCCCGTTACAGGAATACGCTGTGCAAGTGTCAATTGAATATCCCCCGTTCCTGGTGGCATATCAATCATCAACACATCTAAATCTGGCCATAAAGTTTGATTAAAGAGCTGCATTAATGCACCTGTGGCTTTTGGTCCACGCCACGCTACAGGTGTATTGTGGTCACCTGTTAAATGTCCGATGGATAACACAGGCATCCCAAAAGCATCCAACGGTACAAACTGCTCGGCTTCAATCATTGGGGTTCTGCCTGCATTGCCGAGCATGGTCGGAATACTTGGACCATAAATATCGGCATCCAATACGCCAACTTTTAAGCCGAGCTTTTGCAAAGCTAAAGCCAAATTTACTGTAGTGGTAGATTTTCCAACCCCGCCTTTGCCTGAAGATACCAAAATTACGTTTTGAATACGCGGATGTTTCGGCACATCACGTTGGTGTGGCGCAGCTTTTTGAATCGGTGGATTATTCGGATCGGCTTCTTGCATTGAACTTTGGCCCGCAGCATCGACCACCGGTGGTAAATGAGATGTTGCAGTCTGTGTGGTCGATGTTGCGCAGCTTTCATCTTCAGCATGTTGATGCCCACAACTTTCTTTTTTCTGTCCAGATTTCTGCTGAATCACATGCATATTCAGTTCTTTAATGCCGCATTTTTCTAAAGCATCTGCCAGTTCATCATGAATTTGTTGTAAATGTTGTTTTTCTTCAGGATAAGTATTGATGGTGATTTGCAGAATATCACCTTGCACATTCACTTGAGAAATACGATCTTTTAAAGCATGTTCAGATTCAGGCAATATATAACTTTGTAGCACGTGCTGAATAGCTTCCTCATTCACCGTATGCGAAGGTGAAAAAACTGATTTAAGTGAAGAAAGCCAAGACATAGATTTACTCCAAAGTTTGGAAATACCGCGATTTTGATAGTGTAACGATAATTCAGTATAAGGTTAAGTCGTGCTATCACTGAAATACTTAATTCTGAGTATATTGCTTGGTTTTTGACATGATTTATCTTCAAATGCAGACCAAGAGCTTGTTTCGATATTGTATTTAGCCTTCTAAGCGGATTTGAAAAGAATTCCTGGAATCCCTTGTGCATCTATGTGCTATCTAAGGTAAAATTGCCCGAATTGCATCGTCCCTATTTGAGAGAGTTATATCCGTGCGTCAAATTTTAGTCACTAACGCCCTACCATACGCCAATGGTCCGATCCATATGGGTCACTTACTCGGTTATATCCAGGCAGATATCTGGGTTCGCGCCATGCGTGCAATGGGACATGACGTGACTTATGTCTGTGCGGATGATGCGCATGGTACAGCAATCATGCTGCGTGCCGAAGCCAACGGGATTAGCCCTGAACAGCAAATTGCCAATGTGCAACAAGAACACATTCGCGATTTTGACGGTTTTGGCGTGCATTTTGATCATTATGATTCAACGCATAGCGACACCAACCGCGCACGTGCCAGCGAAATTTATGTCAAAAACCGTGATGCAGGCAATATTGCTGTTCGTCCCGTCACGCAATTATTTGACCCTGAAAAAGGCATGTTCTTATCAGATCGTTTTATTAAAGGCACTTGCCCAAAATGTAAAGCGGAAGATCAATACGGCGATTCTTGCGAAGTTTGCGGCACAACCTATAATGCGACTGAGCTGATTAATCCAAAATCGACTTTGAGCGGTGCAACGCCAGTAGAAAAATCATCAGATCATTACTTCTTTAAATTGCCTAATTTTGGCGAATATTTGCAAAAATGGACGCGCGATGAAGGTCGTTTGCCAGTTTCAATTGCCAACAAATTAGATGAATGGTTTGAAAATGGCTTGAATGACTGGGATATTTCACGTGATGCACCATATTTTGGTTTTGAAATTCCAGATGCACCAAATAAATATTTCTATGTCTGGGTTGATGCGCCAATTGGTTATATGTCGAGTTTTGAAAACTACGTAAAAACCAAACGCCCTGACCTAAATTTTGACGATTATTGGAAAAAAGATTCAGACAAAGAAGTCTATCACTTCATTGGTAAAGACATCGTATATTTCCACGCATTATTCTGGCCTGCAATGTTAGATGGTGCAGGTTATCGCACGCCTACAGGTTTATTTGTAAATGGTTTCTTGACTGTAAATGGTCAAAAAATGTCGAAATCTCGCGGCACATTTATTAAAGCAGAAACGTATTTACAGCATTTAAATCCTGAATATTTACGCTATTACTTTGCATCAAAACTGTCTGATAAAGTTGAAGACTCTGACTTAAATCTGGATGATTTTGTGCAGAAAGTAAACTCTGATCTTGTAGGTAAAGTGGTGAATATTGCCAGTCGTTGTGCCAAATTCATCAACACTAAATTTGATAACAAATTAAGTGCAAGCTGTGCAGAACCTGAGTTGGTACAAAGCTTTATTGCTGCAGGTGACTCGATTGCCAAAGCATACGAAGAGCGTGAATTCTCTGCGGCAATTCGTGAAATTATGGCGCTTGCTGACCGCGCCAACCAATATATTGATGAGAAAAAG
Source organism: Acinetobacter sp. YH12205 (assembly GCF_013418125.1). Taxonomy (NCBI): domain Bacteria; kingdom Pseudomonadati; phylum Pseudomonadota; class Gammaproteobacteria; order Moraxellales; family Moraxellaceae; genus Acinetobacter; species Acinetobacter sp. YH12205. Next base: position 205,260 of record NZ_VPCQ01000003.1, read on the forward strand.
CCTTGGGCTTTAGCCAAAATTGAAGGCGAAGAACAGCAAGTTCATGACGTATGTTCTGTAGGGATTAACCTATTCCGTCAATTGGCGATTTATCTTGCGCCTGTACTGCCAACCTTGGCTGAACAAGTTCAAGCCTTCTTACAGTTAGATAGCTTTAACTTTGAATCACGTAAAACTGTTTTAGTCGGTCATGAAATTGCGTTGTTCCAACCACTCATGCAACGTGTTGATCCGAAAGCGGTAGCTGCAATGGTAGATGCATCTAAAGATTCTTTAGCCGCACCTGCTGAAGCACCAAAAACGGAAAAGAAAAAAGAAAAAGCCAAAGAGAAAAAAGCAGAACCTAAAGTCGGTGAAGCGGAAATTATCACCATTGATGACTTTGTCAAAATTGATTTACGTGTTGCAGAAGTTCTTGAAGTGGCTACGGTTGAAGGTTCTGACAAGCTCCTTCAATTGACTTTAAATGTTGGTGAAGCCGAGCCACGTAACGTGTTTAGCGGTATTCGTGAGTTCTACCAACCTGAAGACTTAAAAGGCAAATTGGTGGTAATGGTGGCGAACCTTGCACCACGTAAAATGCGTTTTGGTATTTCTAATGGGATGGTACTCGCTGCGGGTAATGGTGACGGCGTTTGGGTGGTTTCACCTGAAAGTGGTGCGAAACCGGGTGATAAAGTCAGCTAAGCTGTGAATTGAAAAATGCGCCGAAATGGCGCATTTTTCTTAAAAATATAATTATTTTATTGATTTCTAAATAATTCTAATTAAAATATCGCTGCTTTTATTTATTAAAATTATTTTAGGGGTATTTATGAAAAAAGTATTAGCAATCGCATTATCTTTATCGACACTTGCTTTCACTGGTTGTTCAGTACGTATGGCGGATATGACTGTCGCATCTACGAAAAACTATAACTTAAACTCAAATCAATTTGTAAAAGGTGAACGAGTTACAGGTGAAGATAAAGTACCTGTTGTATTATTTCCTTTAGGTATTCCAAACTTCAAAACAGCTGTAGATCGTGCAATTGAAAAAGATCGCTGTGCAGTTGCTTTATCTGATGTTGTTATTACTCAATTAAACCAAGCATTCATTGTAGGTCAAATTGGTTATCGCGTTGAAGGCACTCAAGTTATTGATCGCTCTCAACCAGAATGTAAAAAATAATATGTACTAAGTATAAATCCTCTCACCCTAGAGGGGATTTATACAAAAATCACTTCATCCCAAAAATTAATTTTAAGCCCAATACTGTCATGACCGCCCCTGCTGCACGGTCAAAAATAGCCTTAAACTTAATATAAGCCTGACGTGGTTTTTCTGCAGACAAAGCTACAGCAACCAATGAACACCAACCTGCATCAATAAAAAAACACAGAATTGGCAGCACCACATAAAAATAGTTCGGAATTTCTTTAGGCAACAAAGCTGTAAAAATACTCGCCAAGACAATTGCAATTTTAGGGTTAGATAACTGTGTAATTAAACCTGTGGTAAACGCACGGCGCAGTGACATTTGCTGTCCATCTGCAAGATTAGTTTGAATAGGCTCTTTGGCATGCTTCACAATTTTATAAGCCAAAAATAACAGATATAAACCACCGCAAATTTTAAGCAGCAAATATGCCGAAGGCACTGCCAATAAAATAGCCTGCAACCCCATCACCGCCAATAAACCAAAAATTGCGGCACCCGTACCCGTGCCTAAAGCCGTAAATAAACCATGCTTACGTGAAATGGCTATCGAATTTTTTGCCACATAAATAAAGGTAGGCCCAGGACTAATTGCCCCCAACATTAATGCCAAAGCAATAGAGCCTAAAATCAATAATGATTCCAAGATAGACCTCAAGATTAGAATAATTTTCAATTATTTATTTTACTTAAAAAACCATAATAGAAGATATAATTTTTTTGATTTATGTTTATAAATTTAAGGATTTTTCAAGCAATTTGATATTTAGTAAAAAACCAAAAATAGAGTAAAAACTCAATTTAATTTCAATATCAAACAGTTAAAACATAGCATATGAACAGTAAAATTTTATTGTGCATCCATTTTTTCTATTAAAGTTTTTTTCTGATAATAATTTATCATCGATTTTTAGCAGAACTTTCATATATTTTTAAAACACATAATCCCATAATAAAATTATGGCTTTAATTTTCTTTAGAACAACAACCGAGGCACATCAGATGCAAAATAAAAGACTGAAAACATTAGACCACTCTAAATCACATCTTTGGATTGTAGGTGGAGGCATAGCTGGTATGGCTGCTGCTGCTTTTGCGATTCGTGATGCTAAAGTGCCAGCTGAACATATCCATATTTTAGAAGAATTGAATGTTTCTGGTGGTTCGATGGATGGTGGACATAATCCGCTTAATCCGAACCAAGCATGGGTCACACGTGGTGGACGTATGCTAACTGATGAAACTTATTTGTGTACTTGGGATTTATTTTCAAGCATCCCATCTTTAGAAAATCCAGACATTTCTGTTCGTGAAGAATGTCGTGAATTTAACGAACAAGTTAAAACCAATGCTCAAGCACGTTTGATCGACTCAAATCATATTATTGCAGAAGCTCAAAAATTGGGATTATCAACGCTCAACCGTGCTCAAATGTTACGTCTACTGGCATTAAAAGAAGATCGTATCGGTAGTCGCCGTATTGATGAATTTTTTGATGATGCATTTTTCCAAAGTAATTTTTGGCGGATGTGGCGAACCACGTTTGCCTTTCAAAAATGGCATAGCGCAGCGGAATTACGCCGTTATTTTCTACGTTTCATTCAAGAATTACCACGCATCCATACCTTAGCAGGTGTGAAACGAACTAAATACAATCAATATGATTCAATGATTCATCCTCTACAACGCTGGTTGGTGGAACAAGGCGTTGATGTTCGTTTCGGTAGTTATGTCACAGATGCAGACTTTGTCGAAGATGCCCAAACGAAGGAACGTAAGGCAACCCAACTTTATGTCAACATTCCAGAAGGCACTGAACAAATTCAACTGGGTGAGCATGATCTTGCGCTCTTTACTTTAGGTTCGATTACGGCTGATTCACGTTATGGCGATAAATTCGATGTTCCTGAGCTGATTCGTGATCGACAAGATCATGGCTGGCGTTTGTGGGAAACATTGGCTCAAAAAGCTCCTGATTTTGGTCGTCCAATGACCTTCTATGGCAACATTGATGAGCATAAATGGAAATCCTTTACGCTCACCATGCATGATGATGTGCTGCTAAAACGGATTATTGATTACACAGGAAATGAACCGGGTACAGGTGCACTCATGACTTGGTTTGAATCTGGTTGGCATCTATCTGTGGTCGTTCCAGCTCAACCGCATTTTGCTGACTTACCAGAAGGTAAATTCACCTTATGGGGTTATGGTTTTGAAATTGACCATATCGGCGATTACATTAAAAAACCGATGAGTGAAGCGACAGGTCAAGAGATTTTAATTGAGTTGATTCATCAACTTGGTTTCGATGACATCTTGGATCATGTGTTGGCACATACTGACATTACCACAGTAATGATGCCTTATGCTTCTGCCCTATTTGCATGTCGTAAAGCAGGTGATCGCCCATTGGTCATTCCAGAAAATGCGGTCAACTTTGCTTTCTTAGGTCAATTCGTAGAGCTTGAAGATGATGTGGTTTTCACGGTGGAATATTCCGTACGTTGTGCCATGATTGCCATTTACCAGCTCTTAGGTGTCGAACGTGAAATTCCAGAGATTTACAATGGTTTACTCGATCCTAAAGTTGGCTTAAATGCTTTGGAAGCAGTTTTTCATTAAATTTAAAAAAGCCATAGGGTAAATTGCTGCCCTATGGTTATTCAACTTACTTTGATAAAACGATCTTTGTCTACGACCAAAAAAGATAACTCATTGAAATAATGGCATAATACTTGTTTTCTGACGACGAATATGATGATACATTTCAATGAGTTACATCTCATCTTAAACAAATATCTAAAGTTGAATAAGTCACATGTAAAATGTTTTACACTGATTATGCTGGCATTAATTGTAAAACAGACATGTAATCTTTCTTCTGCATTTAAAGCCTTACCCATCACGTGCTTACCACAATCATTTTTATCGATGTATACAACGCTTCTTTGCAGATCAGTATTTCGATTATCGTCAAATTTCTCAGTTAATTTTCAATATATTTTTATTCGATAAAGTCCAATTAACTTTGGATAGAACCAACTGGAAATGGGGAAAACGAGTTATCAATATGTTGATGTTAGCTATCGTCTATCGTGGAATAGCGATACCTATTGTTTGGACATTGCTCAATGAGCCAGGCCATGTGGAACAGATTTCCCCCCGCTGCGGGTTCAGAGTTCAGTGTACTTAAACCTGACAATCCCACAGGAAATTTTACCAAAGTCGTTCAACGTATAGCGGTACGTATCACCATTGATCCGAATCAAAAAGGGATCGAAAATCTACGCCCTAGTATGTCGGTGATCACGTCGGTGGATACCGACTCATAAACCAACACTGACATTCTCAATCAAATACATTTACAATGTGGTCAAATTCATTTCTCGTTCGCAAAAAATGTTTGATCACATTGCTTTTCCTACCCCTTATCAAACATTAGAACTTCCCCAGCCTGTTCAACTGACCATCAAACGCCTTGATCAGATTCATCCCCAGATTTCGGGCAACAAGTTTTTTAAACTCAAATACAACCTCTTGGCAGCACAACAGCAAGGTTTTTCTCAAGTCCTCACTTTTGGCGGTGCATTTTCCAATCATATTGCAGCAACGGCTTATGCAGCTCAACGCTTTGGCTTTCAAAGTATTGGCATCATTCGTGGTCAAGAACTTGCGACCCAAGACTTAAATCCTACCCTACAAACAGCGCAAGATTTTGGCATGCAACTGCATTTTGTCAGCCGAGCCGAATATCGTCTGCGCCATGAAGTGGAATATTTACAACAACTTCAACAGCAATATCCTCAAGCCTTTATTATTCCAGAGGGTGGAAGCAATTCCCTTGCCATTCAAGGGACACAGGAAATCCTCTCCCCTGATGATTTAGAAAATTATGACGTAATTTGTTGTGCTGTGGGTACTGGTGGAACAATTGTGGGCATCATTGAAAGTAGCTCGGAACAACAGCAAGTTTTAGGGTTTTCAGCCTTGAAAGGTGATTTTCTCAAACAGGACATTCAACAATGGACCGATAAAAGCAATTGGTCTTTAACCGATGCCTATTGTGGTGGCGGCTATGCCAAAACTACACCTGAATTATTGAAATTTATTCAAAATTTTGAGCAAAAATATCAAATTCCACTCGAACACATTTATACAGGTAAAATGATGATGGGACTTCTTGATTTAATCCAGCACAATCATTTCCCTGCCCACACTCGAATCCTGGCCATTCATACAGGTGGGTTGCAAGGAAAGCTTAAAGTATATTAAAACCCCCACAAATCTTTTATAATTACTCGCTTTTCGTCTACCGAGTAATACTCATGGTTCATCAGGTTGATGTTGTTGTTTTAGGTGCAGGTGCATCAGGCTTGATGTTGGCTGCTGAAGCAGGCAAACGTGGGCGTTCGGTTGTGGTACTGGAAAAGGCCAATAAAGTGGGCAAAAAAATTCTAATGTCTGGTGGTGGTAAATGTAATTTCACCAACTTAGAAGTCGAACCAAACCATTATATTTCACATAATCCACATTTTGTCATTTCTGCTCTCACCCGTTATACCAACTGGGATTTTATTGATTTAGTCTGCGAATATGGCATTGAATATGAAGAACGCAAACACGGACAATTATTCACTTTAAACGGCGCTAAAGAAATTTTAGCCATGCTCTTAGCCGAATGTGAAAAAACCAAATTGGTCGATATTCAAACCAATTGTGAAGTCAAAGCCGTGAATGCGGTAGATGATCAAGGTTTTCAAATTGCAACGACTTTGGGTTATTTCCAAGCAAGCGCTGTGGTCGTAGCAACTGGCGGTTTATCTATTCCAACTTTAGGTGGCTCTGGAATTGGCTATGAAATTGCCAAACAATTTGGTCATCGTGTTTACCCGACCCGTGCAGGTTTAGTGCCTTTTACCTTCTCAGACAGCTTTAAAGAAGTCACTACACGTTTAAGCGGTAATGCGGTGGATGCGACTTTATCAAATTCATTGACTAGTTTTACCGAAGCATTGCTATTCACCCATCGCGGTTTGAGTGGGCCGAGTGCCTTACAGCTTTCTAATTATTGGGATGTCGGACAAAGTTTTAAAATTAACTTTTTACCTTACTTAGAACTCTATGACTTTTTTAAAAATAAAAAGCAAAGCAGTCCTAAAGTTTTACTGCGCACCTTACTCAGCGAGCATCTGCCAAAAAGTGTAGTGGCTGAATTACAGCAACTGATTTGGCCTGCACTCTCTGAAACGGCAATTGGCAATATCAGTGATGAAAAGCTAGAACAGATTGCAGCACGTTTAAATGCCTTTGAAGTCAAACCATCAGGCACAGAAGGTTATCGTACTGCCGAAGTCACTTTAGGCGGAATCGATACCCAAGAAGTTTCCTCTAAAACTATGGAAAGTAAAAAACAAAAAGGCTTGTATTTTGTTGGGGAAGTTTTAGATGTAACGGGACATTTGGGCGGCTATAATTTCCAATGGGCGTGGTCATCTGCACATGCAGCATCGGAGTATGTTTAAGTTTGCTTTTAGATGAAACATGCAAACAAATGAATGTGATAAAAATGATTCTAGTCTAAACAGAATAATATTGATCTTGCCGATCAAATTGCAAAATGACAAAAGCCAGTTTTTTCTAAACTGGCTTTTTCTTTAACACCGTCACGTACTATAAAGACTTAGCAATACGTGAATCCTGTTATTTTATTCTAAATAATCGGTACGAAATAATACCAATTTTGGCGTATTTGCCAAACGTGATTCAGTTTGCTGCATTTTAAGCACAGCATTTTGTTGATGCATAGGTAACGAATTTGCCACTTGAACTTTTAAACTGATACGTAATTTGTTTAGCATATTGATTTCTCTCATTATTGTCATCCTTGCGCGAATTTTAAGACTCAAATATTTCAGCTTGGTTAAAACCCAAGTTTTTTATTTTTCCCTTAAACCCTCATCAAGCTTTCCAAGCTATTGATCTGATTTATCCAAATCAGTCTTTGACTCATTCCTGTCAAAGTTGATTAATTTTTAACATAATTTAAGAGGTTGGTCTATCCGCTTTTAGATAATTTTTATCAACATTTTCAGTTGATTTTGCCGTTGCTTCTGGTTTAGCAAAGACAAACTTATAAGCGGCAACAAAAAAACCGATGGTGATGCCAGCAATCACGATTGGGGCAAAAAACTTATTGGGTACTGATTTGGACATTAGTCTTTCCTCTTTTTTAATAAATACCGAAAAGAAATCGACCAATACGGTGATTGGCCGATTATCTTAGCGATTCAAATCAAAATTTGAATAGGTTATTTCGGGTCATTTTTTGGATGTTCATCGACATCAGGTTCAGCCTCACCTGTCGAACCAAATGGGTTGTTGACTGGTGGATGTTCAGGATCAACCTTTAAGGTATCTGGCACTGCATGATCAGTTGCCGCTTCAGGTGTTGTAGTCACATCACTTACAGACGCTTGCGGCTGCTCAGATACAATAGGTGTCATCACACTTGATGCTGACGTTGCCGTTTCTGTCTTGTGCAAAGGATTCGGTTGATTTGCCTCACGTTTAGCTTTATCAATCAAATCAGTTAACACACGCTCTGCAGGTTGACGACCACCTAAACCAAAGGCAAGTGCGAAAGCCACTGCAACAGAACCGAGAGTTAAACCAAAGGCCAAGTTCACAATCGAGTCGGCAATACCCATCGCGCGTAAGCCCATGGCTACCACCAAACCCATAATTAAAATACGGACTAAGTTTGCCAACCAACGTGAGCTGTTATATTCACCGCGCTGTACCACTTTGGCGACCAAATTCGCGAGCCAGAAACCCACCACCAAAATGACAGCACCCAACAGGATATCTGCACCAAACTGGATAAACATGGCAATCAAGCCGCTGACTTGATCAAAGCCCAAACGGTTCGCCGCTTCAGATACCGCAAATAGCATGGTAAAGAATACAATCAGATAACCGACTACACATGAAATTTTAGTCGTACCTAAAAAGCGCTGTAAGTCGAGTTTGGCAGGAATTTCATCTACACCTGTACCTGCAACCACTTCTACCACAATATTGGCAACAAAGCGTGACACAACGTACGCTAAAATAAGAATCAGACCCGCAGCAATAATATGCGGAATCGCATTCATAATTTCATACAGCATGGCTGTTGCAGGTTGCGAAATGGCCTCAATGCCGAGCGCTTCAAAACCAATGATTAAAGCTGTGATAATAACTAAGGCAAAAACAAACGAACCAAGTAATTTAGGTAAATTTGAGTTTTTAAAGATGCCAACTTTTTCAGCATGCTGTTGAATATTCAGGCTGCCCAATAAACCTTCGACAATGCCACGAACAATTTTTGCCAGAATGTATCCGACAAAAACAATCACGCCTGCAATGAAGATGTTCGGTAAATACAGCACAACTTCATTCACCATGTTTTGCACAGGGAACAACAGACCGTTTAAGCCTAAAATTGACAGCACAATTGGCAAGAACAGCAATAAAATCAGCCAATAAACAATTTCACTGATATTTTGACTTAAGCCACTCACACCCACATCGGCGCTGAGTTTTTCATCCAACTGAGTACGTGCCAACAGTTTTTGCATCCCCACTTTGACCAGATTTGCCAAAATCCACCCAATAAAAGCAACGGCTACAGCAGCCAGTAAAGAAGGAATAAACAGTAAGAACTGCTGAATCATATTACTGAATGGCCCACTGACACTGGTCAGATTCAACACATTCAGCGCACCAATGACCGCAATAATTAAAATCACCCAAAACACGACCCGCGACACAATCACTTCAATATTTGAACGATGCCCCGTTGCATTTGATAATTTTTGATCGGTACCTAATTTTTGTAGAACCTTTTTAATTCCACCCGCAACCAATAATGCAATCACCCACCCGACAAGTAAAATTGCGACTGCAGCTAAAATGGGTTGAAATTGCTCCCAATAATACATGGCATCAAAACCTCTGCCATGTAGGTTCCCATTAAAATAATCATTCATCTTGTTTAATCCTCATGGTGATTAGCTTCATTTTTAGGTTTGCACTACAGCGCAAAACTGCTTTTTATCGATTCAAATTATTGAGTAAAGCTCTATTCACCATAGAATTTGCATATTTTTTATTCAACCTTGGGATGCAGAATCGCAACAATTCTACAAAGGAGGGATAATAAACCTTGCGAAAATCCACAAAAAAGCCCTGCATCTAGGCAAGGCTGAATTTGTAAATACGATTTTTTGACGCTTAGGCTAAACTACCGATCTGTTGCTGTTGCAGTATTGCTGTCCTCTGCACGTGCTTCATCTCCAGCTGTGCCCGTTGTCGTGCTATTTGGCGTTGCTTGTTGTACGGTTGGATTAGGATGTCCAGGAGGTGCTTCGCTCGGACTCGGATTGCGATCCGCCATCATGTAAATCAGCAATGCCAATAAAAAGATTCCCACCAGTAGAAGCATATAGACTGGAATACGTTTTTTTCGCTTAATGTCTTCAGCTGAGTTTACATGAGGTGGTTTATTGAAATCATGCGGCATGTTCCCCTCACTTATGTATTTATCTGATGAATTTTCATACTAACAAGCTCCTCACGCTTATTGTGTGACAATACATAGCAAGATGGTGAAAAGATGTAATATACCTCAAGTACCACCTATGTTTCCCAATATCGACAAAGCTGCCTCTCACGGGGAAATGCGCTATAATCACGTACCGTTTTTTTGTGTACTTTGAACTTTATGGCGTATCGTCAACAAAGTGTATCGCTTGATCTTGACACTGACGTCACTCATCAATGTGCCTTGCACTATACCCGTGATGGGCATCTCATTGGTATTATTGAATTTAGCAAGCCCAGCTATCTGCTCAAATGGGGCGATTTGGAATATTTCCGTCGTCGTACCGAAGAATTTTCGGTCATGCCATTTCCAGATTGTGTGAATGCCATGATCATTGATATTCGCAACATTGCTGCATTTCTGGATAATGAAGTGCCAATTTTACCGTGGCGCTTACTTGAAGAAGAATGTCCTGTGCGTTTGGTGGTTCCTCAAGAGCGCTTAGAGCATTATGCAGGTTTTTTTGAACCGACTTGGCTAAGTAGCGATGTCGATAGCGCGATTCAGGAAATCCGCGAATATATGGATATGTTTGTGCACTAATTTCTTTGAAGAGTCACTTTCAAGCATTGCGTTCAAAAGTTGCTTTCAAAATTGAATCGCACCAAGCAAAAACCTCATCTGCAGCGTTGTAGATGAGGTTTTTATATGAATGGTGAAGATCACCTCAACAACCAATTTTTAGCGAATTGTGAAAATACATTTATTTTCAAAACTCGATTTAGGCAGCCACAAAACCTGCTTAAAACGCACCTGATCTATGCCAAAACTGCGCATTTTCTTAGATGTATAACGCCAACCGACACAGTCTTGATACTTCTCATATTCAGGAGTCTGCCCTGCAATGGTTGAGCTTTGCTGAACTTTAATTTTCTGAAAAAAAGCGGTTTCCTTTGCACGGATTGGGCCAATATATTCATTATACATTTGTTCCATTTCGGCACTTTCAAATTGCATTTTTTGCAAACTGCCACCATGCCAACCCAACTGACTACGCAAGTTTAAATATTTTACTTTGCCCGCAGGAAATACATAATTGGCACAAGAAGAAAAGCAATACTGTCCAACTTCAACATTCAGTTGATGGTCAAAGACCAAATTGCCCAAATCAATACCTAAGCCGATCTCGCCACCCCGACTGTTGATTTTTAAGGTATCAATTTTATCTGACTGTTTAAGTAATTCCGCTGCACGTGCGTTGGCTTCAGGGCTAAGTGGCCCATCATAAATGAGTACGTGATCTTGCACAGCAACCTGAGTTTCCACCGTTTCAGCCTGTACGGTTTGTGCGACTATAAACATCAGCCCTGCGCTGGCTATATATTTGAACAGTTGATATTTGAATAGTTGTATCACATCCTCACCAATAATTTTCAACTGCAATATTACCTTCCCCGCGGCGATTCATGGTTAAACCACGTGCTTTTAAGGCTTCTTTGGTATCATCAACCATGGCAGGGTTACCGCATAACATCACATGGCTAGTTTCAGGGTTGAGTACACTGCCTGCAGCCTGTTCCAGTTCGCCATTCGCAATTAATACAGGCAAACGATCATGCAAAGCAGCTTGAGGGTCGCGAGTGATAATTGGGATAAACTCAAAGCCTGTATGCCCTTCGCCAAAAGTTTCGGCAATTTCGTGAATTTTATCGACATAAGCTAATTCGGCTTCGGTGCGCACACTATAAACCAAATAGATATATTGATATTTTGTCCACGTTTCAAAATCTTGCAGCATGGATAAAAACGGTGCAAGACCTGTACCTGTGGCCAGTAACCATAAATCGTGTGGGGCAGGCAATTGATAACGCGCCAAGGTCAAAAAACCATAAGGGATTTTTTCCAAGTACAGCTCATCCCCCACTTGAAGGTGCTGCAAGTTAGAAGTAAACGCACCATCTGGCACGACAATTGAGAAAAACTCCAATGTTTCATCAAAGGGTGATGACACCACCGAATAAGCACGTACCACCAATTCATCGCCCACTTTTAACCCGATACGTGCAAACTGTCCTGCGGTAAATTTAAAGTGCGCAGGACGAGTCATGGTGAAGCTAAACAAGGTGTTGGTCCAACGATGAACCGAAAGCACTTTTTCTAAAGTAAATTTTTCAATTGACATGATTTGAGCGTGGCATGAAAGACTGTGCTCATGTTAGCATGTTGGGGTAATTTATGAATATTTTTAAATGTTAAGGCTTGATTCATGCGCATGACTTTACGCCAGTTGGCGGTTTTTGTAGCAGTTGCCCAAGAAGGGACAGTAACCAAAGCCAGTGATGCCGTTAAGCTCACCCAAAGTGCTGCAAGCATGGCCTTAGCAGATTTGGAAGATGGCTTGGGTGCTCCACTGTTTGACCGTTTGGGTAAGCGTCTACAACTAAATGATTTGGGTCGTTTTTTATTGCCACAAGCCTTAGAAATTTTGGGTCGTTGTGAAGCATTTGAGCAAGCCGCTAAAGGTGAGCTGCAAAGCATCGATTTGCGTTTAGGCGCAACTCTCACCATTAGTGACTATTTGATGCCTGATTTAATGGCAGACTTTTTGCAAATTCAGCCGCAGGCGCATTTACAGTTACAAGTGGGCAATACCCGCCAAATGATTGAAGCTGTAAACCAATTTCAGCTAGATTTAGCACTGATTGAAGGTTCTTGTCACTTACCCCAACTCCAATGTATTCATTGGCGTGATGATGAACTTGCAGTGTGCTGTGCGCCAAGTCATCCTCTAGCGCAGTTAAACCGTGCTTTAAGCATTGCAGATTTTGAAGATGCCGAGTGGATTTTACGTGAAGAAGGTTCAGGTACCCGTGAAGTGTTTGACAATGCAATTTTAAAAGACCTGCCTGATGCCAATATTCGTTTAACTTTGGGTCATAACGAAGCGATTTTAAAAATTGTCGCAGGTGGGATTGGTATGTCGTGTATTTCACGATTGGCGATTGAACCTTTACTAGAAAAAGGTCAATTGGTGATTTTAGATACACCTTTCTGGCAACTGACGCGCCCGTTATTCATGTTGGTGCATCGTCAGAAATACCAAGGGCCTGGCTTAAAGGCATTTATGAAGTTTTGCGACGCGAAATAGTTTATAAAAGAGTACCGATGATGGTACTCTTTTTTTAGCGATTAAACTGACTCTCACACGGTATGCCGTCACCATCACCGTCCATTTTAGTATTTGGACAATTTCGTATAAAGAATAATGCTTCTTCGTAAGACGTCATTTGACTACAGTGCTCACGCCCATCACAAGTAAAGTTCTGTTCAACAACAGGAACTTCTACTACTTTTTGTACTGATAAAGCTTCAGGCTGACTATTTTGCCAAGCTTGGTACTTATTAAATACTGCATAAGCCAAGCCGAATATAATCAATATACCCATATAAGTCACAAAATTGGATGAGTTATTTTCAGACTTCTGCTGTCTTTTATGATTCTGCTTTGTCGTATGAATTGCCCTTGATTGAGGTGTATGCCTTTCGACTGCAACCTTAATATCTAGACGGACAATATTATCTGCTTTGAACTTGCCATTTTCTTCTACTTTACGAAATTTTAGATTTTCTCCCACTTTTAGTGGAATATTTTTATTGGGAAAATCTTTAATATGAAAAAATAAATCTTTAGGCTCTCCTTCTATTTGAATAAAACCAAAGCCTCGTTCTTCGTTATAAGTTTTTATTTTCCCTTCTAAAAACATAAATTACTCTTTTCACGTTAATTTTTGATTATTGTACAAAAAAAGAGGCGAGAATGCCTCTTTTCTGTGCATGAAAACATTTAAAACTAACGCTTTAAGTTTGATAACAATGCAGACGTAATCGACGTATTCGCAGCAACCGCTTTGGCCTTTTTCGCTTTTTTGGATTTATCTTCTACAGGTTCAATATTAATGGCTTTATAACGATCACCATTTTGAACCACATTAAATTTAACCCGATCATTGCGCTTTGGATCGCCTTCAGCCGCAGAAAAATCCGAGATATGGAAAAACACTTCACCTTCAGGTGCGACAATAAATCCATAGCCTTTTTCGGCATTGTATTGTTTGATTTTCCCTTGATATTGTTCAGATTTCATGGCTTAACCTTTTACGAGCTGCACTATATGTGAGTATATAAAAAAGAGACAGTTAATGCCTCTTTTTTACCAACATTCAGCTTAATCTTTTTGGACTGAACCAAAAATTTTATCGCCTGCATCACCCAGGCCAGGCACAATATAACCATCTTGGTTTAAACCTTCATCAACCGATGCAGTAAAGATCACCACATCTGGATGCGCGGCTTCTACACGTTGAATGCCTTCTGGCGCTGCAACCAAAACCATCACACGGATGTCTTTACAACCACTGGCTTTGAGCAAATCAATTGCTGCCACTAAAGATGAACCTGTGGCAAGCATAGGGTCAATAATCATCGCGATACGATTTTGTACATCTGGTACTAATTTTTTGTAGTAAGTACGCGCTTCTAAAGTTTCTTCATCGCGTTCCAAGCCAAGTACAGACACTTTAGCACTTGGAATCAGGTTCAAGAAACCATCTAACATGCCAATACCTGCACGTAAAATTGGCACAACCGTAATTTTTTTACCCGCAATACGGTCTACAGTGACTGCACCATTCCAACCCGCAATTTCGTGCTCGACCACTGGCAAATCTTTAGTCGCCTCATAAGTCAGCAGCATGGTCACTTCTTGTGCCAATTCACGGAAGTTTTTGGTGCTGATATCAGCACGACGTAATAGCCCTAATTTATGACGAATAAGCGGATGTCGGATTTCATGAATAGCCACGGGAGAACACCTAAAAGGAAAGAAAAGCAAATATCATTTTATTATATGCTGTTTTTATTGTGTATATAAACCAAAAAGCCTTCAATTTATGAAGGCTTTTTGACTGAAAGTTAAACTTCTTTCAAATTATTGCTGTGACAGCATGAAATGGATTGGTGACAAAATTTCAGCTTCAAGTGCAATTTTGATAATTGGGTCTGGATAAACACCAATCACCAATACCGCTAAAGCTGCAGCCAATACCATAATACCGCCCACTTTTTGACCCCAATGATCGACAGCATCCATTTTTGGTTCGTCTGGCGGTGTCATATACATCACCACCATAACGCGCAAGTAGTAGTACAAACCAATACCTGAACCTACGATGATCATCGCAGCTAAGAACCAGTGCTGAGTCGTGACCGCAGCCATCACTACCAAGAACTTACCAATGAAGCCTGCAGTGAGTGGAATACCCGCAAGAGAAAGCATCATCACGGTTAAGACAGCAGTCAATACTGGACGACGCCAGAACAAACCACGGTAGTCAGCCAAGCTTTCTGCTTCAGCTACGTTGTTATACGGGCTAGACATTAATGCGACTGCACCAAACGCACCAATAGTGGTTAAGACATAAGTAATCACATAAACGCTGACATTGCCCAAGCTTGCATAAGTCATGCTGATTAAACCAATCATCAAATAACCGAAGTGTGCAATTGATGAGTAAGCTAAAATACGTTTCAAGTTCACTTGACGTACAGCAAGGAAGTTACCCAGCAAAATTGAAAGCACAGCAATAATGGTCATGATGGTCACAATCGAGTCAATCAGGATTGCACCTGAACCCAACATGTAACGCACAAATACACCAATGGTTGCTACTTTCGCTACAGTCGCAAGGAAAGTTGCGATTGGTGCAGGTGCACCGTCATAAACGTCTGGTGTCCATTTGTGGAATGGTGCCAAAGATAGTTTAAATGCCACCGCAAAGATAATTAAGCCTAAACCTAAAATCACCAATGGCTGTTGGATATTTTGCATTAATGCTTGCACAGAGTCATAGAACGACAATGAACCTGTGTATGCATAAATGTACGCCATACCCATAAGCAACATTGCTGAAGCAGTTGCAGACAATACCAAGTACTTCACGCCCGCTTCTAAAGATTTAGAACGCTGGTGGGTATATGCCAATAAGCCATACAAAGGAATTGACATTAATTCAAGGCTAATGAAGAACGATGCATAGTGCGAACTTGACACCATCAACATAGCGCCCGCCACTGAACACAACATTAAGATGTAGAGTTCTTCGCGGTTGTCTTTATACGTTTCAATATACGCATGTGACAAAGTAGAACATGCCAATGCAGCGATCAGAATCACCAGTTGATATAACAAGGTGAACGGATCAATCATAAACATGCCCATCACGCTGGCAGGAGCAAAATTCCCGCCAAACATCATGAGTAAAAGGTAAGCAGCAGCGAGGTTCAAGCCCACCACTGATGCTGTAGCAATTAAGTTATGGTTACGCTTAATTGCAGTAAGGATCATCACGATAATCGCAGTTAAAGCCACGATCATCACAGGAGCTAAAGGCATAAGCTCAGAAAATGACATTGTGAAGTTCATGGCTTATTGGATCTCCACATTTTCGAGTTGAGCTGTTACTTCTTGCGTAACTTCAACTACTTCTTGAACTGGGATGTAGCTATTTGCTAACCACGCCATACTTGAATTTGAAATATCAAGGAAGGTTTGTGGATACAGACCAAGCCATACTAGACCCAGCGCACAAATTGAAAGAATCACAACTTCACGTGCATTTAAATCTTTTAACGGATTTGCATAGTGCTGTTTTTGCTCTTCATTTGGTACACCAAACAAAGCTTTGTGAATCAGGATTAAACCGTAAACACCTGCAAAAACTAAGCTGATTGCCGCAATAATTGTGAAGGCTGGGAACTGTTCAAATGAACCCATCAAAATCAGGAATTCACCAATAAAGTTACCTAAACCAGGAATACCGACTAACGCAGCCACAAAGAACATCAGGAAGAATGAAAGGTATTGGAATTGACCACGAATACCGCCCATTAAACGCATGTCACGTGTATGTACGCGCTCGTAAATTTGACCACACATAATGAACAATGCAGCAGATGACAAGCCATGTGCCAACATCATGATCATTAAGCCTTGGTAAGTCAGGATATTACCTGCATAAATTGCAAGTAATACGAAGCCCATGTGCGAAATTGAGGTATAGGCAAGTAAACGCTTCATATCGGTTTGCTGGAAAGCACACCACGCGCCGTAGAACACCCCAATTAAACCCAAAATAATGGCGATGTCTGCAAACTGAGCAGAAGCCGCTGGGAAGAATGGAATCACGAAACGTAATAAACCGTATGCCGCAGTTTTAATCAAAATACCTGCAAGGTCGACAGAACCCGCTGTAGGCGCTTGTGCGTGTGCATCTGGTAACCAACCGTGTAATGGGAAAACTGGAAGTTTTACCGCAAAACCGATGAATAAACAGATCATGAAGGCATAAGCGACTGCTGGTAATTGTGCGTCAAGTGTATTCGCTACAGCCAATAAATAGTTGTAGTTGAATGAAATAGTACCTGACATCATGTATCCATAGATCACTAGACCTAAGATACCAATCAACATGATTAAACCAGCAACTTGCGTGTAGATAAAGAATTTGGTTGCAGCGTAAACACGTGAACGACCATTTGAACCTTTATGACCCCATAACGCAATCAGGAAGTAGATTGGTACAAGCATCATCTCCCAGAAGAAGAAGAACAGGAACAAGTCAATCGCAAGGAATACACCAATTACCCCACCCAAAGACCATAAAAGGTTAAGGTGGAAGAAACCAACGTTCTTTTGAATTTCACCAAATGAACAGCCTACCGCTAAAATACCCAGTAATGCGGTTAAACCCACCATGAGTAAAGATAAGCCATCCACCGCTAAGTGAATGTTGATGCCTAGGGTTTGAATCCAAGGCAACATAAATTCAGCCGACCAAGTTGGAACTTGAGCGCCTAATTCATAGTTATAGCTAGCTCCTTGCCACAATGCGACAGTTAAGCCCAAAGTAACGAGCATACCCACTAAAGCAATGTAACGCGGTAATTTATCGTCGAGTTTATCGACCAACCAGCAAATAAAACCTGCAATGAACGGAACAAGGATCAGCGCGGGTAGAATTAAATTGTTTGGAGTATCCATCTTATTTCCCCACGACCTGAATCACGATCAAGATCATTAGTAAGACCACCACACCAAGTGCCATACTTGATGCGTACTCACGCAATGAACCTGTTTGACGTGAACTTGTGAAGCTATGACCACCTTTCACCAGTGCAGGCAGTACCAACCACATACCATCAACTGGATCACGACCTAATAGTTTGGCAATCAGCAAGAATGGTTTTACAAATACGATGTCATACAACGCATCGAAACCAAGTGCATTACGGCAAATGTTGGCAAGGCCTGCGCCCAATGAAGTTTGCGCAAAACCTTTTACAGCATTGTAAGCAAAGGCAAATAACACCACACCTACTGCTAAACCAGCCAAAGCCACACCAATTGCAACATACTCTGCACCATGTGCGCCTGCTTCTAATGCTTCAGGAATCACAAATGCTGGGATTTTTGCAGCATCAAGAATGCTCATCACTGGTGCTTTTAATACAATCGCTAAACCAGTTGAAAGTACTGCAAGCACTGCCAATGGGAACCAGTAAGTTGCGCCTTTGATCTCGTGATACGGTGTGTTTTCTTTACCAAAGAATACAACCCAAATTAAGCGGAATGTATAAATTGACGTTAAGAATGCACCTGCTACACCCACCCAATATAAGGTGTTATATAGCGGAATACCTGCGATATGACTTTGCGTCCAAACTGCTGCCAAAATAGCGTCTTTTGAGAAGAAACCAATGGTCAAGAATGGAATCGCTGCCAATGCACCGCCACCAATTGCGAAACATGCAAATAGGAATTTGTTCTTGTAGAACAAGCCACCCATTTTGAAAATGTTTTGTTCGTGATGGTAAGCCAAAATCACCGCACCAGAAGACAAGAATAATAATGCCTTGAAGAATGCGTGAGTTAACATGTGGAATAGACCCGCTTGGTATGCTTCTGCACCAACTGCCATAAACATATAACCCAGCTGACTCATAGTTGAGTAAGCCAAAATACGTTTGATGTCGGTTTGAACCAATGCTGCAAAACCAGCAACTAGCAAGGTCACAGCACCTGTAATTGAAATGAATAACATCACTTCAGGTGCAAGTTCAAATACGCTGAACATACGGCAGCATAAGTAAACACCCGCAGTTACCATGGTTGCAGCGTGGATTAATGCAGATACAGGTGTAGGACCTGCCATCGCATCGGCTAACCAAGTTTGCAACGGAATTTGTGCAGATTTACCCGCAGCACCCAAGAACAACATTAACGCTGTCCAAATGGTGATCGACGAGCTTTGAGTCATTACATTGGCTGCATTTTCTACGATGTATTGTGTGTTCAACGTACCAAATTGTTGATACAACAAGAACAACGCGATCAGTAGGAAAACGTCACCCACACGTGTTACGGTAAATGCTTTGATTGCTGCAAAACCGTTTGCAGGGTTTTGGTAGTAATAACCAATCAGCAAGTAAGAGCACAAACCTACACCTTCCCAACCTAGGAACAATAACGCCAAGTTATCGCCAAGTACCAACAACAACATGCTCGCAACGAACAAGTTGAAGTAAGAGAAGAAACGTGCAAAGTCTTCTTCACCACGCATATACCATGATGCAAAGATGTGAATTAAGAAACCCACGCCTGTAATCATGCCCAGCATGAGCAAAGATAAACCGTCTAAGTGCAAGCTAAACGCAGGTGCAAAACCACCCACATTGAACCAAGTCCATAAATGTTGAGTCGTTGCAACCGAACCGTTGTTCACAAAGTCCATGCCTGCAATTAGCGCAAATAATGCAGACAGACCCACTGAACCTACGCCAATAATCGCAGCAACTTTTTCAGGTAAGTTGTTACGCCCTGCCGCTAAAAGGATAAAACCAATGAGCGGAAACAATACTGTTAGATATAAATAACTCATCCGCGCATCTCACTAGCAGCATCCACATCCAAATGATGGAAGCGATGATAGAACTGAAGGACGATCGCAAGACCGATACACGCCTCTGCCGCAGCAAGTGTCAAGATCAAGATAAACATGATCTGACCATCTGGTTGTACCCATGCACTACCAGCCAAGACAAACGCCAATGCCGCAGCGTTCATCATGATTTCAAGGCCCATTAAAATAAATAGTAGGTTGCGTCGCACCATCACACCGTAAAAACCGAGTGCAAAAAGAATGGTCGCGACAATCAAACCATGTTCTAAAGGGATGTTGCCCATTATTCTTTTTCCTCTTCTGCACTTGGTTCACGTTTACCGATGTGGAAGCCTGCAACCAAAGCTGCAAGTAATAACATTGCGGCAACTTCAACCAACAATAAGTACTGAGTAAAGAGTGCTTGACCCACTGCTTTTGGACCCACCATTTCGGTGCCCATAAGCGCGCTTGGTGCAGTGTAGTCTGAGCTTAATGACCACACTAAAACCAAACCAATTAGGAAGCTCATCAAAGCTGGGTATGCCCAAGTTGATGAAGTCAACCATTTACGCTCTTGCTCAACAGTTTGCTGACCAAGGTTGAGCATCATCACCACGAATACGAACAAGACCATGATCGCACCCGCATAAACAATGATTTCTAAGGCACCAGCAAATGGTGCACCCACGATCATGAACATGCCTGCAACCGCAAGTAATGACACGATCAAGCTTAATAAAGCATGTACTGGGTTCGCGTTAGTCACTACACGAACCGTAGAAACAATGGCCACGAGTGCCATCAAGTAAAACGGCCACATCATGGTAATAGACTCCGTACATCAATAGGTGCGCTTTCACGTTGCGCTTGACCTTTGTCTTTACCTGTAACAGCCATACCCGTTACACGGTAGAAGTTGTAGTCAGGATATTTACCAGGACCTGAAATGAGTAAGTGTTCTTTCTCATACACCAAGTCTTGACGCACATATTCACCTAACTCAAAGTCAGGTGTTAACTGAATTGCAGTCGTTGGACATGCTTCTTCACACATACCGCAGAAAATACAGCGTGAGAAGTTGATACGGAAAAACTCTGGGTACCAACGACCATCTTCCTGTTCTGCTTTTTGCAGTGAAATACAACCTACTGGACAAGCAACTGCACAGAGGTTACATGCTACACAACGCTCTTCGCCATCTGGATCGCGTGTTAACACAATACGACCACGGAAGCGTGGAGGTACAATTTCTTCGGCTGGTACTTCCGGATACAAAATGGTGTCACGTTTACGTGTCACGTGCGAGAAAACCATCCACAGTGAACGTACAATTGACCCAAACCCAGCTAGAAACTTAAACATATTGTTCTCCCTGCTGTCTTAGGCCGAATGATTCATAAGAATCACAGCACCAGTTACCAAAAGGTTAACAAGCGCCAATGGCAAGCAAATTTTCCAACCAAAGTTCATCACTTGGTCATAACGCGGACGCATTAAAGAACCACGAGCCAAGACAAACATCATCACAAAGAATGCTGTTTTGATAATGAACCAGAAAGCTGCTGGAATGAATGGAATTTCAAGGTTAAACGGCGCTAGCCATCCACCGAAGAATAGAGTCACGATAAGCGCAGAGATCAGTACCACGTTGACATATTCTGCAACGAAGAACATCCCCCACTTCATACCGCCATATTCGACGTGATAACCTTCAGCCAATTCTTGTTCTGCTTCTGGTTGGTCAAATGGGTGACGGTGAGTTACCGCAACGCCTGCAACCACGAAAATCAAGAAACCTAAGAATTGTGGAATCACAAACCAAACATCACGTTGCGCTTCAACAATTTCACGCATGTTGAATGAGCCTGCAATAGCAACCACACCCATGAGTGAAATACCCAAGAACACTTCATAAGAAATGGTTTGCGCGGCTGAACGTAAACCACCAAGCAAGGCGTATTTGTTATTTGATGACCAACCACCGAATAACACCGCATACACTGCGATACCTGCCATTGCCATAAAGAACAACAGGCCAATGCTCATGTCTGCCACACCTAAATAAGGTGATACAGGAATAACCATGAACGACAGTACCGCAGTTGCCATTGCAACTGCTGGTGCCATACGGAACGTAAGTTTGTCGGCAAATTTTGGTGTCCAGTCTTCTTTGAACATGATTTTCAGCATGTCGGCAACAATCTGGAACATACCGCCTGGACCTACACGGTTCGGACCATAACGGTCTTGCCATAAGCCCAGTAAACGACGCTCAATAAAAGACATGAGTGCAGCAATCAATACCACAACCAGTAAGATGACAATCGCTTGAATGACTGAATAGGCAATTGGCCAGTTCTCAGCCCACAGCGGCGTCTGACGGATTAATTCTTGTTGCATGAATTACACTCCTACCGCGACTGAAACAGGCTCTGCAAGAGATACCGTTGGTGCAAGACCAATTGGGTAGCCAATATAACCTGTAGGTAAATATTCAATCACTTGTACTGGCAACACGATAGATGTTTCGCCTGCTTGTACAGTAATTGTTTGACCATCTTGTAGATTCAAACGCTGCGCATCCTGCGTACCTACAGCAAATACTGCTTCAGGAATACGTGATTCCATTGCAGGAGTTTTCACCGTAAATTCCCCCGATGCAAAAATGTGATGCATTGGAATTAAACGGAAGCTGTCTGGATTTGCAAGTACTGGTGCAGGTGCAACATAGCTACGTGCAGGACGTTTCGCCAAACGGTCGAATAAACGAATACCTGCGTCACCACCTTTTAAGTGACCACCCACGTTGTCTTGGAATTTGTTCCAAGCTTGTGGCGAGTTCCAACCTGCAGACCAAGCAAATGGTACAAGTGCCGCTGGCGTTTGATTACCCACATAACCTTCCATAGAGAATGTTAATGCTGAATCTACATCGACAGGTTGTTTTGGTTCGTGAATGGATAACGGTGCACGCATAGCGGTACGACCTGAGTAACGACGTGGTTCACGCGCAACTTTTAAGCCATGTACACGGAAACCTGCATCTGGTGCAACATCTTGAATTGCTTCAAGTGCTGGAACATTCTTCACTACAGATTCAATCACGTCATCTAAAACAGTCCAAGCAATTGCTTTGCCTTTTAAGCCTGTTTCAAGTGCGTGTAACCAGCGCCAAGATTCTTTAATCGCCAATTCAGGTTTGTAGTAGCTTGGGTCATAAACTTGGAAGAAGCGTTGTGCACGACCTTCCTGACTCACCACCGTACCATCACCTTCCGCGAAGCTTGCTGCAGAAAGTACGATATTGGCTTTTTGCACAGTTGCGGTTTCAGCATGATCTAGCACGATGACATCTTGTGCTTTCGCTAAAGCTGCATCGACTTGTACTGCAGGTAAACGACGATATAAGTCATTTTCAACCACAATCACAGCATCATAATCTTGTGCAAATGCTTGCTCTAAGCTTTGCCCACCAAATATAGCCAAGCCCATTGAGTTCACTTCTGGCACAGTTAAGCTTAAACCTGCGTTTTCACCCAAGTTTTGTGCCACTTGTGCAGCCGCTTCCATAATGGCAGCGTCTAGTAAGCTTGTACCTGAAATCACCAATGGTTTTTTCGCAGCTTTTAACGTGTCAGCAATGGTTTGTGCAAATGCTTTCGCATCGTCATCTAAACCTGTGATCACGTCACCTGCAACCGCAGCAGCAATGGCAAAACCTAAACGTGCGATATCATTTGGAGAAGCAACCACTTCACCTGTTGCGACATCAGCTAAACGAGTTTGCGTTGCAGCCAAAATGTAAATTGGTGATTTTGCATCTTGCGCAATACGTTGCACAGGTTCAGCCAACCAATCTGGCGTACGACGCTCTGCCGCCATTTCTTTGGCTTTGTTTTTCGCCGCTTGACGAACAGACAACGCCATACGTGGTGCAGTTTGGGTTAAATCTTCACCCAAAATTAACACAGCATCGTAGTCTTCAATTTCACGCATACCCGGGTTGTAAATCCCTTCGGTTTGCATGATTGAAGCTGCAAGTTCAACCAAGTTTTGCTCTTTTTGCGATAAACCTGTTGAGTAGTTGTCTTGGCCAACCAACTCACGCAAAGCAAAGTTTGATTCAAGCGATGCACGCGGTGAACCAATACCCAAAACTTTTTTGCCTTGAACTTTGGCAATAATCGTATCAAGAGCAGTATCTACAGAAACGGTTTCTACGCTCGCACCGTTACGGAACTGTGGCTGACGTGGACGATCTTCACGGTTCACGTAACCTGTACCGAAACGACCTTTATCGCATAGGAAGTATTGGTTGACTTCACCGTTAAAGCGGTTTTCTACACGACGCAATTCGCCATAACGCTCACCCGGAGAGATGTTACAACCTGAAGAACAGCCTTGGCATACGCTAGGCGCATACTGCATGTCCCACTTACGGTTATAACGCGCAGAGTGAGTTTTGTCGGTGAATACACCTGTTGGACAGACTTCAGTCAAGTTACCTGAGAATTCAGATTCCAAAGTACCCGATTCAGGACGACCAAAGTAAACACGTGATGCGTTGGCATAGACACCAAAGTCTGTACCGCCTGCATAGTCTTTGTAGTAACGCACGCAACGATAACACGCGATACAACGGTTCATTTCATGCGCGATGAACGAACCAAGCTCTTGGTTATAGTGAGTACGTTTAGTAAAGCGGTAACGACGACGATCGTGCTGTGTCATTACAGTCATATCTTGTAAATGACAGTGACCACCTTCTTCACAGACTGGACAGTCGTGTGGGTGGTTGGTCATCAAGAACTCTACAATTGAAGCACGGAACTCAGTTGCTTCCTTGTCTTCAATCGAGATATAGGTATTGTCAGCAGCAGGTGTCATACATGACATCACCAAGCGACCACGAGTATCTTCAGGGTTCGCATATTGGGTCACGGCACATTGACGGCAAGAACCGACAGAACCTAAGGATGGATGCCAACAAAAGTACGGAATGTCGATCCCAAGGCTCAAACATGCTTGCAGCAAGTTTTCCGAGCCATTGACTTCGTACGATTTTCCATCGACATGAATTGTAGCCATAGTCGAATTCCTTAAGCTTGTTCTACGTTGCTAGCTTGAGCAGCAGGACGGCTATTTGCCACTTTTGCTTCAAACTCGCCACGGAAATATTTGAGTGCGCCCATTAATGGCTCCATCGCACCTGGTGCGTGAGCACAGAAGGTCTTACCAATCCACAATTTTTTGGTGAGTTCTTGAAGATGTTGAATGTCTTCTTCTTTCCCTTCGCCATTTTCAATTGCTTTGAGTGCTTTTACAGCCCACGGTAAACCATCACGACATGGGGTACAGAAACCACATGATTCGCGCGCAAAGAATTCTTCTAAGTTACGGGTTGCAGAAACCATACATTGGGTTTCATCGACCACCATAAGCAAACACGTGCCTAAACGTGAACCTGCCTTCATGATGCTTTCTGCATCCATAGGCAAGTCAATGTGTTCTGCTGCCAAGAAGTCGGTAGATGCACCACCCGGTAACCATGCTTTTAGCTTCAAGCCATCACGCATGCCACCCGCATAGTCTTCAATTACTTCACGTGCAGTCGTACCAAATGGAAGCTCCCATAGACCTGGGAATTTCACCTTACCAGAAGCACCGTAAATTTTTGTGCCAGGGTCTTTCGATTTAC
The DNA here is from genome assembly GCF_013418125.1 of Acinetobacter sp. YH12205. Taxonomy (NCBI): domain Bacteria; kingdom Pseudomonadati; phylum Pseudomonadota; class Gammaproteobacteria; order Moraxellales; family Moraxellaceae; genus Acinetobacter; species Acinetobacter sp. YH12205. The sequence goes on from NZ_VPCQ01000003.1 coordinate 230,741, forward strand.
CTGCAGATAAACCGATATACCACTCTGCACCACGCAACATGATTGCAGGTAAGTTGTTATAGGTTTCTACGTTGTTGACAATCGTTGGACGACCCCATGCCCCTGCAACTTGCGGGAATGGTGGTTTAGTACGTGGGTTAGCACGACGACCTTCAAGCGAGTTAATCAATGCGGTTTCTTCACCACAGATATAACGACCTGCGCCCGTGTGCACGTATAGTTCAAAGCCCCAGTTAGTACCTAAAATGTTTTCGCCCAAATAACCTTTGGCACGAATTTGCTCAATCGCTTCATTTAAGTACTGTGCAGCTTCGATGTATTCGCCACGAATAAAGATATAGCCGTGGGTTGCTTCAAGCGTGTACGCAGCAATCAGCATACCTTCAATCAGTTGGTGTGGAAGTTTTTCCATCAACAAACGGTCTTTGAAAGTACCCGGTTCCATCTCATCGGCATTACAAATCAGGTAACGTGGACCTGAATTGTCGTTTGGTGCCATCAGTGACCATTTGATCCCTGCTGGGAAGCCTGCACCACCACGACCTTTCACTGTCGCAGCTTTAATGACTTCAAGCACATCTTTAGGCGGCATAGAAATCGCTTTCTTAAAGCCTGCATAGCCTTCTAGTGCTTCGTAATCATCTGCATTACGCACGTGCTCTTGCTTGCTTAAACGCCAAGTTAATGGATGCGTTTCTGGGTTACCGTCACCATAAATTGGTCTTGGTTCGGTATTCATACATACTTCTCCAATAACTGTTGCACCGATGTCACCTCAACTAAACCGTGAGTATCTTCATCAATCATCAAGGTTGGACCCTTATCGCAATTTCCTAAACAGCAAATTGGCAATAACGTGAAACGACCATCTGCAGTCGTTTGACCAAACTGAATGCCTAATTCACGCTGGAATGCTTCTGCAAGTGTTTCTGCACCCATCAAAAAGCATGCAATCGAGTCACACAATAAAATCACGTGACGACCTACAGGCTGGCGATAAATACGGTTATAGAATGTTGCGACACCTTCTAAATCAGCAACGCTGATGGTTAGAAGCTGTGCAATCGCATTTAACTGCGCATCATCTACCCAGCCATTACGGCGCTGTACACACTTCAAGGCATCTAAAGATGCTGCACGTGGGTACGGATAATGACCAATGTGATGTTCAATTTCATGGATTTCTTCCGCAGTCAAAATCCCTTCAACATTCACACGTGGCTTTTTATCAGTCAAAATCATCATAATGCGTTTACCCCTTAGCGATCCACGTCTGCCATTACGACGTCAATGGTCGCTAAATAAATGATTAAGTCAGATACCAGACTGCCGTTAATCACAGAAGGCATTTGCTGTAAATGCGTGAAAGTTGGTGTACGAATACGGGTACGGTAACTCATCGTTGACTTATCTGAAGTCAAGTAGTAGTTCGATGCACCTTTCACCACTTCTGCCATTACAGATGCTTCACCAGCAGGCATTACAGGACCCCAAGACACGCTTAAGAAGTGCGTAATCAGGGTTTCAATATCTTGTAATGTCTTGTCTTTTGGTGGTGGAACAGCCAATGGATGGTCTGCTTTATATGGACCAGATGGCATGTTATCTAGACATTGTTTGATGATTTTCAATGACTCTTCGATTTCACGGAAGTGAACCAGTACACGAGCGTAAGCATCGCCTTCGTACTCTACAGGTACTTCGAAGTCATAGTTTTCATAACCACTGTATGGACGGTATTTACGCACGTCAAAGTCGATACCTGTTGCACGTAAACCAGTACCTGTCACACCCCAAGCCAAGGCAGATTTCGCATCATACTGCGCTACACCTTGCGTACGACCCATGAATACCGAGTTGCGTAATGCCGCAGTGTAGTATTCGTTCATACGTTTTGGCATCCACTCTAAGATTTCACGAATCAGGTGTTGCCAGTTGTTTGGTAAGTCGTGTGCGGTACCACCGATACGGAACCATGCTGGATGCATACGGTAACCCGTAATAGCTTCAATCGCATCGTAGATTTTTTGACGGTCTGCGAACATATAGAATACAGGGGTCATACCGCCCGCATCCTGAATTGCAGTACCAATGAACAATAAGTGGTTATTGATACGGAACAATTCCGACATCATGACACGGATACATTGTGCGCGGTCTGGCACAGTAATGCCTGCCAGTTGTTCCACACCCATGACATACGGCATGTTTTGCGCACAACCACCCAAGTAGTCCACACGGTCTGTATAAGGAATGAATGAATGCCAAGTTTGACGCTCAGCCATCTTTTCCACACCACGGTGGTGATAGCCGATATCTGGCACACAGTCTTTCACTTCTTCACCATCCAACTGCAAAATTACACGGAACGCACCGTGCGCAGATGGGTGGTTAGGACCCAAGTTCAGGAACATGAAGTCTTCGTCTTTATTACCGCGCTTTAAGCCCCAATCTTCAGGCACAAAGCGAAGGTGTTCTTGCTCGAAGTCTTGTTTGGCTTGGTTCTGCATATACGGTGTATATTCCGTTGCACGTGCAGAATACTCTTTGCGTAACGGATGACCTTCCCAATATGTTGGCAACAAGATACGACGAAGCATTGGATGCCCTTCGAAGTTGATACCAAACATATCGTAAGCTTCACGCTCGTACCAGTTGGCATTTGGCCAAATGTTGGTTGCTGTTGGAATATTGAGATCACTCTCATTCAACGCAACTTTAATACGAATGTCCGTGTTACGCTCTAGCGATAACAAGTGATAGAACACAGTAAAGTCAGACGCAGGTAGACCATCGCGGTGAGTACGCAAACGCTCATCTACCGCAGACAAGTCGAACAACATCACGTATGGACGTGACACTGTACGCAAGAACATTAAAACTTCTTGTACACGTGCGCGCTCAACCCAGACTGTTGGAAAATCTTCAAAAGTCGTTTGCACATAGAAGTTCTCACCAAATTTGGTTTTAAGCTCTTCTACAATTGCAAATGCTGGGCGTGAATCAACTGCTGTTGATTCTGGCATAGCAATGTCAGTTTCAGCCATTGGCTTGGCTTCCTATTTAATACAAATTCAGTCAACCTAAACGACAACTACACCCGTCGGGTGCATCAATATTTGTACGTTTAAATTATTTAATTTCATCCATAGAGCGTAAGTTTTTCACCGCAATACGCTGCGCATTCTTACGGTCACGTTCTGGCATCATCTTCGGCTTATATACTGGCTTAAGATCATCACCAATCACCGCAGACAACGGACGACGCTCTAATTGAATTTGGTCTTGTAATAACATCAATGCTTGGATTAATGCTTCAGGACGTGGTGGGCAACCCGGAATGTACACATCCACAGGAATGATTTTATCCACACCTTGCACAACTGAATAAATGTCGTACATACCACCTGAGTTTGCACATGCGCCCATTGAGATTACCCACTTAGGCTCAAGCATTTGCTCGTACAAACGTTGAATTACAGGTGCCATTTTCACAAAACACGTACCTGCAACAATCATCAAGTCTGCCTGACGCGGTGAAGCACGAATAACTTCTGCACCAAAACGTGACAAGTCATGCACACCTGTTAAGGTAGTTGCATACTCTACGTAGCAGCACGATGTACCAAAGTTAAACGGCCAAACTGAGTTCTTACGTCCCCAGTTTACTGCTGTATGTGCCAAGTCCTCTAAACGAGTCATGAACACATTTTTATTCACTTCTTCTTCAAGCGGATCGGTTACGATCTGACGCTCTTGAAGTGGATATTGATCAGCATCGGGATTCGCACGGGTTAAGGTATATTTCATCCCGAGTTACTCCTTGTCAGATGAGGTAGTCGCAGATTTTTTTACACGACCAGAGGATTGAGCTGGAATTTGACCGGTAGGGTCCGTTACCAATTCTTCAATTGAGTTAAAGCGTGTGATTTCTGCAAGATCCATATTTGGCGAACCAATTTTAGGTTTAATCCCTGCTGCTTTACGCTTATCAGATGGAGCCCAGTTCAGCGCACCAGTTGATAATTCATAAATTAAGCCAACGAGTAAAACTAAAATAAATACAGCAGCCGTTGCAAAGCCCACCCAACCTACTTCACGAACAGAAGCTGCCCATGCGTATAGATAAAGTGCTTCTAAGTCGAAAACAACGAAGAAAATTGCAACCAAATAGAACTTTGCAGATAAGCGGATACGTGCTCCACCAGCACCTACAACACCCGACTCAAACTGCTCTTGCTTCGCACGCCCCCATGATTTACCCCCAAGGAGTAAAGGAACGGTCAGCATAAAGACGCATAAAAATGTAACGCCGATCACGAAGGCAATAATTGCCCATTCGTATGGAGTAATGGCACTCATGCGGGGATAACTCCTGGCAGGCCTATTTATTAACAAAGAATGTATGTATTGGCCTTCAAATACACCAAACACAAAATTAATCACGCCAATTGTACCTGATTTATGATTTCACTTGCTAGTTCATAAGTCTTAGTCTTTCGGATGATTTTTTATTCAAATACTTGATATTTTAGAATTCCACTACTCCGTAGGGCTCTTAATCGCTTTAACAAATAGATAAGTCAGTTGTGATTATTTTTTCCAAAACACCAATTGAGCGGTTCGTTGCAAAGTTTTTAAATTTATAGAGAGATCATCGCAACTTCAGGTTTCAGCTTAGTTTAAGCCGCACAAAATTTTGTGTAGTTTTTGCAACTTAGACCCTGAGTTTCTTTAATTTTTCACCCAGAGTGTGCTATTCCTAGTAAGCATTAAAAATTTGAATAATAAGGAGTAAACACATGAGCTTAGACTATACCCACAAACCAAATTACTTTATGTTTGCGCAATTATTTATTCGTCATTTGCAAAATTATTTTGAAAAACATCCTGACGCACAAAATGCAATTTTTGACCTGCGTGATATTTACGAGTTATTTCGCCAAGACAAAGCATCTGCCACCATTAATTTAGACGGCATTATGAATATTGCAGATGAATACCGCCTTGAAACCTTACAAGGCGATCAAAAATTAATTAGCCGTTATGCGATTGATCCACAAAATAATTCTTTGTTGGTAGATTTTAACCGCGAGGCTTTAGACAGCTTAAAACAAGGCAAAGCAATTTTACCACCTGATGCAACGCTACAAGAATAAAGCCGTATAGAATCTGCATTAAAGTGTGTCGCTTAAAACAGCTAACACTTTCATAAAGCACAAAAAAGCGAGCATCTGCTCGCTTTTGAGTATTGAGAGCCACAAGCCCTCCATCTAGAATAATTTAGCTTTTACGTGACAATAAAAACTCGGAAATTTGCTGTAACTCTAAGACGGTATCAGTTTTAAAATATGCCAACGCAGCAAAGGCTTGATCGTGCAATTCTTGTGCATAAGCTTGTGCTTTTTCCAAGCCCATGAGTGCAGGATAGGTCGATTTTTCAACTTGTTCATCTTTCCCTGCAGTTTTACCTAGTACTTCAGTATCCGAAATAATATCTAAAATATCGTCTTGTACCTGAAAGGCTAAACCAATCGCCTGCGCATATTCACGCAATTGCGGAATCGCTTTATCTCGTCCATCAAACACGGTCACAGCGGCCATCATCACCGCTGCAGAAATTAACGCCCCTGTTTTATTACGGTGGATATTTTCCAAAGTCGCCTGATCTACCTGTTTACCTTCAGACTGCAAGTCTAAAACCTGACCACAGACCATTTTTGAAGAAGCGGTGGCTAAAATTTGCATCTGTTTGAGCACAATGCCTTGATCTACTGCAACAGCCTGATCAAACAAACGACTGCCTAAAATTTCAAATGCCATCGACTGTAAAATGTCGCCTGCCAACAATGCTGTATCTTCACCATACGCTGCATGGCACGTCGGTTGCCCACGACGCAACAAGTCATTGTCCATACACGGCAAGTCATCATGTGCCAATGAATAGCAATGAATCAGCTCAATCGCAACTGCAGCACGGCGTACCGCAGCAGAGTTTTGATTCGGTCTTAATGCTGCGGTGGCATAACACAAGGCAGGGCGAACACGTTTTCCACCCAACATGACGGCATGATGCACGGCAGACTTTAACGGTTCTGGCAATGCAAAAGCCTCTAAAGCGGTAAGCAAGTCTTGCTGAATACGTTGTTGGGCTGCGGTTAATGCATGCGCCTGTAAATCGTGAAGTGATGACACATTCGCCTCGAGTGGTTGGTTCATGTCTAATAAGCAGTAAGCTGCCTGTGTTGCAGCATTGTACCTGTAATTCAAAGTTTTTTAAGCCTTAACTGAACTGATATAACATTTCAGCCATAAGAAAGCCCCTATCGAAATAGAGGCTATATGTAGTTAATTAGGGTCTGTTGACACTTCATCTATGTTTGCGACAACGCATATTTTTTAGCTGATATAAGGCATGGGACAGGAAATTTAGTCATTCTAAATGACTGGCACATAACGCAATAGCAGCAAAAAATATGCTTGTCCTGAAAGGCTGTGGCTAAAACTTTCTCAGATTGCGTTATGAAACTTGGCAATAGACCCACTATTCCCTGCGTTTCATGCCTGATCTGCTCAGTTTTAGCCTACAGCGCAAGCCATTTATGAAATGTCAACAAACCCCAAATCTGTTCGAAGCAAAACTTATTCTAATGTTTCCGCAGGTACACGCACCCAACCTTCCATTAATACACGTGCACTACGGCTCATCACAGCTTTTTTGACTTGCCATTGTCCATTTTCCTGCACGGCTTGCGCACCCACACGAAGCGTACCTGATGGATGTCCAAAGCGCACTGCTTCACGCTCTCCCCCGCCCGCAGCCAAGTTGACCAATGTTCCCGGAATGGCTGCAGCTGTACCAATCGCGACTGCTGCTGTACCCATCATGGCATGGTGTAATTTACCCATCGACAATGCACGTACCAATAAATCGGTATCTTCAGCCTGAATTTGTTTACCACTTGAAGATACATAACTTTTTGGCGCAGAAACAAAGGCAATTTTTGGCGTATGTTGGCGTTTTTCAGCTTCAGCAATTTCCTGAATCAAACCCATTTGTTTAGCACCATAAGCGCGAATGGTTTCAAAACGTGCCAAAGCTTGTGCATCACCATTGATTGCATCTTGCAGTTCTGTGCCTGTATAACCAATTTCTTCTGCATTTAGGAAAATTGTTGGAATACCCGCATTAATAAAGGTCGCTTGGAATGTTCCAATATCTGGCACATGCAAAGTGTCCACCACATTTCCAGTTGGGAACATCGCCCCACCTTCTTCGCCATCATCGGCAGGGTCTAAGAATTCAATTTGTACTTCTGCGGCAGGAAAAGTCACGCCATCCAACTCAAAATCACCCGTTTCCTGCACCTGACCATGCGTCATTGGAACATGCGCAATAATGGTTTTTTCAATATTTTTCTGCCAAATACGTACGGTACAAATGCCGTTTTGTGGAATTTTACTGGCATCAACCAAGCCATTGCTGATCGCAAATGCACCGACTGCAGCTGTTAAGTTACCGCAGTTGCCACTCCAATCGACAAATGGCTGATCAATCGAAACTTGCCCAAACAAATAATCGACATCGTGATCGGGTTGAGTGCTTTTGGCTAAAATTACGGTTTTACTGGTACTTGAGCTTGCACCGCCCATTCCATCAATTTGTTTGGCATAAGGGTCTGGACTGCCAATCACACGTAATAAAATTTGATCTCTAATTTTGCCTGGCTGCTGTGCCGCTGCAGGTAAATCATCAAGTTTAAAAAATACGCCTTTACTGGTACCGCCGCGCATATAAGTCGCTGGAATTTTAACTTGTGGTGCAAAACGCATGAATTTTATTCCCTTGTTTTTTGATTGTTATGGCCATATAAAAAGACCCTTTTGCATCATAACGGTTTTTATTCAAAAGGTATCGCGGTCTTGACTTAAGTATAAAAAAACAACATTTGGTAAATTTTACCCTAACCAGTCATCTTGATTTATAAGGCAAAAATAAAATTAATATATTGATTCACTTATCTTTTATACAAATAAAAACCATAAAATATTTTAATATTTATCATAAATTTATTTCATTATTGTCTAGCTACTAGGCTAATGAAATTTGATCTATTACAATCTTGTCACTTTTTCCTTGTCGGGCTGAATACTTTGAACAACGAGTCTTCACAACTTCAGCGTGGCTTAAAGAACCGCCATATTCAATTGATTGCCATGGGTGGAGCAATTGGTACAGGCTTATTCTTAGGTTCCGCGCAGGTCATCCAATCTGCTGGCCCTTCTATTATTTTGGGTTACGCCATTGGTGGTCTTATTGCATTTTTAATTATGCGCCAATTGGGGGAAATGATTGTTCATGAGCCCGTTGCAGGATCATTCAGTCACTTTGCCTATAAATATGCAGGTAAATTCCCTGGCTTTTTAGCAGGTTGGAACTACTGGATTTTGTATATTTTGGTGGCAATGGCAGAACTCACCGCAGTTGCCAAATATATTAACTACTGGTGGCCGCATATTCCTGCTTGGACTTCGGCACTGTTCTTTTTCATTGTGATTACCATTATTAACTTGGGCAATGTAAAGTTCTATGGTGAGTCAGAATTCTGGCTAGCAATCATTAAAGTCGCTGCTGTGGTTTCGATGATTGTGTTTGGTTTATATCTCTTACTTTCTGCAGATGCCAATTCAACCGCATCATTCAGCAACCTTTGGGCGCATGGGGGGTTCTTCCCGAATGGCTTTGAAGGTCTGTTCTTCATGCTTGCATTCCTCATGTTTGCCTTTGGCGGCATTGAGTTGATTGGTATGGCTGCCGCAGAAGCGCAAGATCCTGAAAAAACCATTCCTAAAGCCATTAACCAAGTGGTGTTCCGTATTCTAATTTTCTATATCGGTTCACTCACCATTCTATTGTCTTTAGTGCCTTGGAATCAGTTAGATTTAGGTGGTTTAGATAAAAGTCCATTCGTAATGATTTTTAGTCAAATGGGCATTGAATGGGCAGCGCACTTACTGAATTTCGTGATTTTGACTGCGGCACTTTCTGTGTATAACAGTGGGATGTATGCCAACAGCCGTATGCTGTTTGGTTTGGCCAAACAAGGTAACGCACCAAAAATTTTCCTAAAAGTGAATAAACAAGGTGTGCCAATTCCAGCAGTATTATTCTCTGCGGTATTAATTTTCGGCTGTGTATTGTTGAACTACTTTGTACCCGAAGAAGCTTTAAGCCACCTCATGTATATTGTTGTGGGTGCATTGGTTTTAAACTGGGCGATGATCAGTTTGACTCACCTTAAATTTACCAGCACACTGAAAAAATTAGCGATTCCAACTAAGTTCCCTGCGCTATGGTCACCATTTAGCAACTATTTGGTTTTAGCGTTTATTGCAGTGGTACTTTATATTATGTGGACACAAGGCTTTAAAGAATCAGTCATTATGATTCCTGTATGGGTGGTCTTGATGTACATTTTATTTAGAGTGCTTAATGCGAAAAAACCTTAATTTGCATAGTACGCATAGTACAGATTTCTAAAAATTAAAAAGTTATTGCTTCGGCAGTAACTTTTTGCTTTTAAGCCCCCCTTTTAATAGCCCATAAATAAAGTGCTGCACTTAAAATAATTTAAATTCCAACCTATTGTTTTCAGTTGATATTTCAACTTTTTGTAGCAAAAACTACATCATTTACATTCTAAATGATAAAAAGACTCTACATGAGAAGAGTTCTTAGTTATCATTTGAGCACAAAATTTGTCGTGTGAATAAACTATGAATGCGTACGCTGCTCAACCTGCCAATGTCTTGACGATCCAACAGCTCAGTAAAAAGTTTGGTTCGCGTTTTGCAGTGCAACAAGCAACATGGTCAGCGATGAGTGGACAAATTGTGTGTTTATTAGGTCATTCAGGCTGCGGCAAAACCACAATGCTACGTCTGATTGCAGGCTTGGAAACACCAAGCAGCGGCACAATCCAACTGGAACAAAATACCTTGTGGAGTGAGCAAGCACAGATTCCTGCGGAAGCACGCAATATTGGTTTAGTGTTTCAGGATTATGCACTTTTCCCACATTTAAGTGTGTTAGACAATGTTATGTTTGGCTTAAAGAAATTTCCCAAAGCGCAGCGGGAAACCATTGCCAAACAAGCTTTAGCGCATGTTTCCATGTTGCATCATCAAGACAGCTATCCATATACACTTTCGGGCGGCGAACAACAACGCGTTGCCTTAGCACGTGCCTTAGCACCAGAACCGCAAGTTTTGTTGATGGATGAACCTTTTTCAAATTTGGATCATCGTCTGCGTGATCAAATTCGTCAAAATACCATTCAACTCCTCAAACAAACTGCAACGACTACGGTTATCGTGACACATGACCCAGAAGAAGCATTGCAAATTGCCGATCAAATTATTTTGATGCATCAAGGGCAAATTATTCAAATTGGTTCACCGAAACAACTTTATTTACAGCCGAAAACGTTGTTTGCTGCACGATATTTTTCTTCGTTGAATGAAATTCCAACGCGCATCAAGCAGCAAGAAATTCACACTGTATTTGGCAAGATTGATTTACCAGAACATGTAAACGCTCAAGACTCAATCGTTTGCTGCTTCCGTCCGCATCAATTGCGCCTCAGCCAAACACCAAGTGAAAATGCATTGCCAGCAAGCATTGTGTCATCAAGTTTTATGGGCCATGCGCAACAACTGCGTCTAAAACTACGCGATCACGATCTCACTCTTTTGGCACAAGTGAACCACCTTCAAGATATTCAACCTACTGATCAGGTCTATGTTTCTGTCGATTTAAACAGCTGTTATTACTTGGCTTCTGATGAGCAATCAGCCACCACACCGCCTTCTTCTCAGACCGCGATTCAGGTTTAGATTTCAATTTAAATTTTTTAATTAGGAATACTGTATGAAACCATTGTCGAAACTATCATTGCTTGTTACAGGTCTACTTGCATTTGGTGCAAGTGTCGCACAAGCAGCGGAAGTCAATTTATACACCACACGTGAACCTGTGCTCATTCAAACTTTATTGACTGAATTTACCCAAAAAACTGGGGTAAAAGTGAATACGGTTTTTATTAAAGATGGTTTATTAGAACGTGTGAAAGCAGAAGGCCGTCGCTCGCCTGCCGACGTTATGTTGACTGTAGATTTTGGCAATTTGGTTGATTTGGTTGAAAGTGGTCTAACTCAGCGCGTGAGTTCTAAAACCTTAAATAGTGCAATTCCTGCCAATTTACGTGCTGCCAATGGTCATTGGTATGCTTTATCGATGCGTGCACGTGCAGTCTACGCCTCTAAAGACCGTACACCATTAAATGCGATTACTTATGAAGATTTAGCCAATCCAAAATGGAAAAATAAAATCTGTATTCGTTCGGGCAATCATCCATATAACACCGCTTTAATTGCAGCGTATATTGCCCATCATGGTGAAAAACAAGCCGAAACTTGGTTGCGTGGTGTGAAAGCCAATTTAGCTCGCCCAGCCAGCGGTGGTGACCGTGATGTAGCACGTGATATTTTAGGTAAAATTTGTGATATTGGCGTTGCCAACACCTATTATGTCGGCACGATGCGTACAGGTGATGCGGAACAAAAGCGCTGGGGCAATGCGATTAATGTTGTGTTACCACGTTTTAAAAATGGTGGAACGCATGTAAACGTATCGGGTGCAGTGGTTTCTAAACATGCACCAAACCGTAAAGAAGCTGTACAACTGCTCGAGTTTTTAGCTTCAGATCATGCACAAGCCATCTACGCACAAAACGGCTTTGAATACCCTGTCAAACCTGGAGTGAAAATTGACCCGATTATCGCTAGTTTTGGCAAATTGAATATTGATTCAATTCGTTTAAGCGATATTGCACGTCACCGTAAAGCCGCCAACTTATTGGTCGATAAAGTCCAATTTAACCGCTAAAATTTTCTGCTTTTGTCTTACAGTGCAGCGCTTTGCACTGTAAGATGCTCAGCTGTTCCCTCCCCCTTATTTAGTACCTCTATTGCAATGCTTAAAAATAAATTTAATTTTTTATTTTCGCTCAGTGGGTTATTGACGCTACTCGCCTGTTTACCTGTGCTCGCTTTAATTTGGACAGCATTACAAGGTGATAGCGAAATTTGGGGGCATCTGCTGCGTTATGTAATTCCACACACGTTGGCAGAAACAGGGATTTTATTGTTGGGTGTGGGGATTCTCACCATCCTGATTGGTACAGGCAGCGCATGGATTGTAACAGCGTATCAATTCCGAGGTCGTGCATTTTTAGATTGGGCCTTACTGCTGCCTTTAGCCGTACCAACTTATATTATTGCGTATAGTTATATCGACATTTTGCACCCCATTGGCCCTGTGCAAAGTATCCTGCGGGATGGGTTTAATTTAGAATTACAACAGTTTTGGTTTCCTAATATTCGTACCGTGTGGGGCGGCATCTTCTTGCTTAGCTTTGTGCTGTATCCGTATGTGTATTTAAGCACCCGTGCAATGTTTCTGATGCAATCGGCCAGTTTAATTGAGGTTGCACGTACATTAGGATTAAAACCCGATCAAGTGTTTTTACGTGTTGCAATTCCACTGGCACGTCCTGCAATTGCTGTGGGTACTAGTCTGGTTTTAATGGAAACCATTAATGATATTGGTGCAACAGAATTTTTAGGCATTAAAACCTTAACTTTGTCGATTTATTCAACCTGGACCAATCAGTCCGATTTAGCCAGTGCCGCACAAATTGCCATTTTCATGTTGATGATTATTACCTTATTGGTGTTAGTAGAGCGTTTAGGACGGCGTAAACAGCGTTATATGAACTCGGCTCAACGCAGCCGTTTAATGCCTGCACAATCGGTCAAAGGGCTTAAAGCACTTGTGTTACTAGGCTTGGGCTTAATTCCTGTTTGTATTGGCTTTTTAATTCCCACCAGTCATTTATTGGTCGAATCCTATAAACGCATTCAATATGCGGGCTTTTCAGATTTCCTATTACAAGCCTCAATCAACACACTAATCCTTGCCAGTCTTGCAACTGTGGTAACTATTTTGATTGGTTTCTTTATTGTCAGTGCGGCACGTTTTAGCAAACACCACTGGTTTAGCTGTATTGCCAGTTTAGGTTATGCCATTCCAGGAACTGTTTTAGCCATTGGTCTCATGTTGGCTTTGGGAAAAATTGATCATGCCATTGCAGATTTTTTAGAGTTTAAATTAGGGATACACACAGGTTTATTATTTCTCGGTACTAGTTTTACCCTTATTTATGCTTATGCTGTGCGTTTTTTAGCTATTTCGGTGGGCGGCATTGAGTCAGGCTATAACCGTATTCATGGTGTTTTTGATGATGCTGCACGCAATTTAGGGCAAAACAACTTTGCACTGTTGTGGCGTGTACACCTGCCATTATTACGCCCTGCTATTATTTCTGCAGCTTTATTAATTTTTGTAGATTGCATGAAAGAGCTACCTGCCACTTTGTTGCTCCGTCCTTTAAATATGGAAACACTCGCTACCCAGCTATATGCAGAAGCGTCTAGGGGCACTTATGAAGATGGCGCAGTAGCAGCTTTACTAATTGTATTGGTTGGGCTGATTCCTGTCATTCTTTTGGCAAAGCTTGGAAAAACCACACGTTAATGCACCCCATTTTGTTGCAAGATATGCCTTGCAACAAAATGAATTTTGATAAAAAGTATTTTTTTTAACCAATTAAAAACATTTAAACAATAGATTGATTTTTAAATTTTATTATTTAATTTCAATCACTAACAAGCTAAAAACCCACACCAATTAGAACAAATACTCTATTCAGCGTGTTTTTTATACTGATGAGTTTTTTCTAGAGCATTTACTCTTATTTTAATTGTGATATTTTTGTCACATGGAGTAACAAATGGTCTCGGTTTGCACAAGTCGAAATCATCCTAAATGAAAGCTTAAAGCATCAACAAAAACTGTCATAAAAGACTTTATAGCCCAAGGGAAATGTATAATGAAATTAAAAGCACTTAGCACAGCAATGATTTTAGCAACTGTACCAATGACAGGTGCTTTTGCTGCAGGTATGGATCGCTCTGGTCAATCCATCGCTGCGTTCTTACAACCGGGTAACTACTTTGAAGCAGGTATTTCTGTATTAGATCCAGATGTATCTGGTACGAGTTCTACTGCTTTAGGTGGACAGGCAACAGGTGATATGGCGAGTGATTACTACTTCCCATCAGCTGCCTTAAAACTACAAGTCACAGATCAGTTTTCTTTTGGTGTAATTTACGATCAACCATTTGGTGCAGAAGCTGAATATACCGCTCAATCAGTAGCATTTAATCCGACAGGAAGTGATGGTACCCGCGCTGAAGTAACAACTGAAAATCTAAGCTTCTTATTTGGTTTCCAACCAACTGAAAATTGGAATATTTATGCAGGTCCAGTTTATCAAACAGCTAAAGGTAGTGTAGCACTCCGCGGTGCAGCATATAACGCGTTCGGCGGATATGATGCAACAATGAAAGAAGATAGTGAAATTGGTTGGTTAGCTGGTCTTGCCTTCCAAATTCCTGAAATTGCGCTTAAAGCGTCTTTAACCTATCGCTCTGAAATCGACCATGAACTTTCTACAACAGAAAGCCACTCTGGTGTTCCACTAAATGTGGCATTAGGTTTAGGGTTAGCAGGGAACCCTGCTGCAATTCCTGCATTTAATCCAGGAAAAACTGCAGTAACAACTCCACAGTCTGTTAATTTGGATTTCCAAACAGGAATTATGGCAGATACCGTTGCTTTTGCTAACGTACGTTGGGTCGATTGGTCTAACTTCTCTATTCGTCCATCAGAGTTTGGACAAGCTATTGACCTAGCTTCAGCTTTGTTGCAACAGCCGCAATTAAAAGGTGGCAACCTCGTTGAATATAATGAAGAGCAATGGTCAGCTGCTGTTGGTGTTGGTCGTAAACTCACAGACAAGTGGGCGGGCAATGTCTCTGTAGGTTGGGACTCAGGTGTCGACAATCCTGTAACTACTCTTGGTCCAACTGAAGGCTACTGGAACGTAGGTCTAGGTGTTCAATACTCACCTGCACCAAACTACTTCATTGCAGGTGGTGTTAAATACTTCTGGTTGGGTGATGCAACGGCTTTAACAGTTGCTAACCCAAATGTTGGTGAGTTCACAGACAACCATGCAATCGGCTACGGTCTAAAAATGGGTTACCGCTTCTAATTCCAATATTTTTCAAAAGAGCCACCCTTCGGAGTGGCTCTTTTTGCACTTAAAACTCCTCTTTTTTATACAAGTGTTAACTAAATGTTCAAATTTAAAGCAATTAAACTCATATTTACCAAAACATCACCCTAAAAAATTATTTAATAAAATTCATTCACTTAAGACTTTAAAATAGTACTTTTACTCTAATCAACTGCTATTTATAACTTATTCAGTTCATTTATTCTACGAAGTTGAGCATTTACTCTTTTTTCAAATATGTTACTTTTCCTGCACTTTTTGTTACATAAAGCATCAGGGAACGACCATGAAGCTCAATAAAATCTATTCAAGTATTTTACTTAGCACTCTCCCACTTACACCTGCGCTTGCTGCTGGTTTAGACCGTTCTGGTCAATCTATTGCTGCATTTTTACAACCGGGTAATTATGCAGAAGCAGGTATTTCAGTTTTAGATCCCAAAGTTCAATCTAATCAATTGAAAGTTAACGATATGGCAGAAGATTATTATTTCCCTTCTGCTGCGATTAAAGTACAAGCAACTGAACACATTTCTATAGGTCTTTTATATGACCAACCATTTGGCGCCGAATCTCTCTACCCTTCAAATAATCTAGTTTTTGGCGCGAATGGTGAAGCAACCCAAGTAGAAGTAGAAACACACAATCTTTCAGCTTTAATTGGTTACCAACCTACAGAAAACTGGAATTTCTACGCAGGTCCTGTTTATCAAACAGTTAAAGGTAATGTATCTTTACGCGGTACAGCCTACTCATTACTTTCTGGCTACAACATTGACCTGAAAGAAGACGATGCATTTGGTTGGTTAGCTGGTGCAGCTTACCAAATCCCTGAAATTGCTCTAAAAGCAGCGATCACGTATCGCTCTGAAATTAAACATGAATTAGATACTACAGAAACTTCAAATGTTTATATTCCATCATACGGTATTGATCTACGTTCTATGACAAGCCAAACAGAAGTGGTTACACCACAATCTGTGAACCTTGATTTCCAAACAGGTATTGCAAAAGATACTTTAGCTTTTGCTAATCTACGTTGGGTACATTGGGATCAGTTTGCCGTAAGCCCAGCAGCTTTAGCAAGTGCTAGTAAACTCGCTAAAGGTAAAGCTCAAAATTTAATTGACTATTCAGATGATCAAATTTCTGCAACCGTTGGTGTAGGTCATAAATTTACTAGCAAATGGTCTGGTTCTGCATCTGTAGGTTGGGATTCTGGTGCAGGTAACCCTGTAACTACTTTAGGCCCTGTTGAAGGCTTCTGGAGCGTAGGTTTAGGTGGTCAATATAGCCCTGCGGAAAATTATTTTATTCAAGCTGGCGTAAAATACTTCTGGTTGGGTGATGCCACTGCACGTACGGGTACAACAGACGTTGGTGAATTTGAAGACAACTATGCTTTGGGTTATGGTCTAAAAATCGGCTACCGCTTCTAAATCAATGCACTGTTAATATCGCATAAAAACAAAGGGCATCAAATGATGCCCTTTATTGTATTCAGCTTCGGAATTAAGCTGGAATATCACGTACCGAAGCACCACGAATTGCTTCTTTTAATGCTTCATAACCATAAATTGCAGGGAATTGTGGGAATTCTGCAATCACATTTTCAGGTGCATCAAATAAGAAACCTTTGTCCGCTTCACCTAGCATCGTGGTGTCGTTATATGAATCACCTGCAGCAATTACACGGAAATTTAAACCGTGTAAGGCTTTAACAGCTTGACGTTTTTGGTCTGGTTGACGCAATTTATAAGCGGTAATCATGCCATTTTCATCTGATTCTAACTTGTGGCAGAAAATTGTTGGCCAACCCAATTGCTTCATCAACGGATGTGCAAACTCATAGAACGTGTCTGAAAGAATAATCAATTGGAAGTGTGTGCTCACCCACTCGACAAACTCTTTCGCGCCCGGGAATGGCCCCATGTCTGCAATCACGGCCTGAATATCATTTAAGCCCAAGCCATGCTGCTTTAAAATATTTAAACGCTGAGTCATCAACACATCGTAGTCTGGAATATCACGTGTAGTTGCTTCAAGTTCTTTAATGCCAGTTTTTTTAGCAAAGTTAATCCAAATTTCTGGAACTAACACACCTTCAAGATCAAGACATACGATTTCCATGGGTTCTCCCAAAATACCTGTAAAAATTTTTCCCTATCATAGCCGAAGATTTGGTATTTGCCTTGTTCTTTTTTTAAATCTATTTCATTCATAAGCATTTATTTTTTAGTGATAAGACCTTTTTAGGAATTCCATTAAAATAATTCGCTCAAGAACAAAGATTAGCCCTCAAGCCGACTGTAGGAAGATTTATGCGCACCATTCCCACCATAGACATTGTTGATGCACTCGCGACTGAATATACCGATAAATCACCGAGTGACATTTTAAAACTTGCCTTAAGTCAGCAAGGCGAAGTCGCGATTTCATTTTCAGGTGCGGAGGATGTAGTGCTGATTGATATGGCATCCAATTTAGGTGTGCCATTTCGTGTATTTAGTTTAGATACAGGACGTTTGCATCCTGAAACCTATCAATTTTTAGAAACTGTACGCAAATATTATAATATTGAGATCGAAATTTGCTTTCCTGAAACTGAAGCAGTGCAACAATTGGTTCAAGAAAAAGGCTTATTTAGCTTTTTTGAAGATGGGCATCAAGAATGTTGTGGGATTCGTAAAGTTCAACCTTTACGTAAAAAACTGGCAACACTAGATGGCTGGATTACAGGTCAACGTAAAGACCAAAGTCCAGGTACACGCCAAGATATTCCTGTCGTACAAGCAGATGCAGGATTTTCAGGTCCAGATAAACAATTAATCAAATACAATCCACTGGCAAACTGGTCAAGTAGTGACGTGTGGAATTACATTCGCATGATGGAAATTCCATACAATCGTTTGCATGAAAAAGGTTTTATTTCAATTGGCTGTGAACCTTGCACCCGCCCTGTTCTTCCGAACCAACATGAACGCGAAGGGCGTTGGTGGTGGGAAGAAGCAACGCACAAAGAATGCGGTCTACATGCTGGAAATTTAAAATAACACATCTATTACTACAATAAAAATCACAGTTTTACTGTGATTTTTATTGACTTGCGATGGCGCAAAAATCACTATATTTGTTTGATAAAAAAGATATACTGAATTAAATCTTATATAACTCTAAAAACCTTGTTCAGATAAGAACAAGCGTAGAAATTGCAGTGAGGCAATCCACAATATGCGTCCATTACACCCTATTGATTTTATTTTCCTATCACTCGAAAAACGTCAACAGCCCATGCATGTGGGTGGATTATTCTTATTCCAAATTCCAGAACATGCGCCAGACACTTTTATTCAAGACTTGGTTGCCGATATTCGCAATTCAAAGTCGATGCCTATTGCACCATTTAACAATAAGCTCAATGGTCTATTTTGGGATGAAGATGAAGAGTTCGATCTCGATCATCACTTCCGTCATATTGCCTTGCCAAAACCAGGTCGCATTCGTGAATTATTAACGTATATTTCACAAGAACACAGTTCACTGATTGATCGCGCCAAACCTTTATGGACTTGCCATATTATTGAAGGTATTGAAGATAATCGTTTTGCGATGTTCTTTAAAATTCATCATGCTATGGTAGATGGTATTGCAGGCATGCGTTTGGTGGAAAAATCCCTATCGCATGACGAAAATGCAAAAAGAATTGTACCGCCTTGGTGTGTGGAAGGCCCACGTGCTAAACGTCTGAAAGAACCGAAAGTCAGCCGTTTAAAGAAAATTTTTGGTGGGGTTAAAGGTCATGTTGAAGCAACCCCTCGCGCAGTTTATGAAGTATCACAAACCGTTGCTAAAGATATGGGACGTAACCCCGATTATGTTTCTAGCTTCCAAGCACCAAGCACCATCTTAAACCAACGTGTGAGCGCCTCACGTCGTTTTGCCGCGCAATCTTTTGAGTTTGCACGTTTGCATCGCATTGCTAAAGCTTTGGGCGTAACCATTAATGATGTGGTACTGGCAATTTGCTCAGGCGCATTGCGTGAGTACTTACTCAGCCAATATGCTTTACCGAAAAAACCTTTAATTGCGATGGTGCCTGCCTCTATTCGTGATGACGATTCTGAAGTATCTAATCGAATCACCATGATTTTAGCCAACTTGGGTACGCACAAAGAAGATCCGCTTGAGCGTTTAAAAATTGTGCGCCGCAGTGTACAAAATGCCAAGCAGCGTTTTAAGCGCATGAATGCCAATCAAATTATGAACTATAGTGCTTTTGTTTACGGCGCTGCTGGTTTAAATATTTTGTCAGGCATTATGCCAAAGCGTCAGGCCTTTAACTTGGTGATTTCCAATGTACCTGGCCCACGTGAACCTTTGTATTGGAATGGTGCAAAGCTAGATGCACTATACCCTGCTTCAATCGTGTTAGATGGACAAGCTTTAAACATTACCATGACCAGCTATTTAGACAAATTAGAAGTTGGTTTAACTGCTTGTCGTCATGCCTTACCGAAAATGCAAAACTTATTGCAACACTTGGAAGATGAAATTCAGCGTTTTGAACAGATTATTGATGCGCCTGAAGGGGTCAATAAAATCGTGGATTGATACGTCAATCCATTAGAAAAACAATTCAATAGAATCAATTAAGGGGCAATTGCTGCCCCTTATTTTTGAATAGTACGACACTGTTTTAATAATTGCTGACAAACTGCGCTAACCATTGCAGTGGTAATTTGAGTTTCTTTACCTTGCTCATCCACAATATAACCGTTATGTGTCACTTTACGATCTAATACTTTTAAACTCTTTTGAATCACAACTTTACTCATACCCATGACATACCTCATTTGCTAAACCGAGGGAGATGTTCGGCTTTGGCTACTCTGTATGCTTAGTATTGAGAATTCACTCAAAAAAGTAAAATTTCAGATGTAACAACTGTTTAGCGATATCCTGTTACAATTTCAGCTCAGAATGATATCGTATTGCTCTTGCGTATATAAATTTTCCACCTGAAATTTAATCACACGGCTGACAAAGTGCTCTAAATCCGCCACTGCTGGCGCTTCGGCAGTTAACAATCGGTCAATCACCGATGGGTGCGCAACGACAGTAAAGCCACGTTGTGATTCAAATGCACGTGCATATCTTAAAATTTCTCGAAAAATTTCGTAACACACTGACTCTGCTGTTTTGACATATCCCCGCCCCTGACAAGTTGGACAGGCTTCACAAAGTAAATGTTCTAAAGATTCACGGGTACGTTTACGGGTCATCTCGACCAAGCCCAATTCAGACACTTGGGTAATTTTGGTCTTGGCATGATCTCGTTCAAGCATACGCTCAAACTGACTCAAAACTTCATCACGATGCTGTACTTCTTGCATATCAATGAAGTCGATAATGATGATGCCACCCAAATTACGCAAACGTAACTGGCGAGCAATGACCTGTGTCGCTTCCATATTGGTTTTAAATACGGTGTCTTCTAAAGTCCGACCACCGACATAAGAACCCGTATTCACATCAATGGTGGTCATGGCTTCGGTCTGATCAATCATCAGATAACCGCCTGACTTTAATGCCACACGGGTTTGCAACGCTTTTTGAATATCTTCTTCAACATTGTATAAATCGAACAGTGGGCGCTCGCCTGGGTAATGAATCAGGCGATTGTGCATATTGGGCACAAACTCATCCACAAATTCTTTTAATTTGGCGTGAATTTCACGTGAATCGACATAAATTTTGGCAGTGTTATCATTCGCCAAATCACGGATCACGCGCTGTGGTAACGGCAACTCTTCAAAAATCAAGGAAGGTACGGCAATGCTTTTTTGTTTACGCTGAATGTATTCCCACAATTTTGCCAAGTAACACATATCTTGCACTAAGGCCGCTTCATCGACGCCTTCGGCTGCAGTACGTACAATGACTGAGCCTGGTAATTTATGCTCAGCCTGAATGGTTTCAATGATCCCGCGTAGACGCTCACGTTCTTCACTCGATTCAATGCGTTGTGATACGCCAATATGACTGCCATACGGCATTAGAACCAAATAACGCGAAGGAATGGAAAGATCTGTGCTTAATCGTGCGCCTTTAGTACCGAGCATATCTTTCATCACTTGCACAGTTAGAATTTGCCCAGGCTGCAATAATTCAAAGACATTCGGTGTAGGTTGGCTGCGCGGCCAAATCATGTCATTGATATGCAAAAAAGCAGTACGCGATAAACCAATATCGACAAAAGCGGCTTGCATGCCTGGCAGCACGCGCACCACTTTGCCTTTATAAATATTGCCCACCAAACCACGCTTGGCTGTACGCTCAACGAATAGTTCATTGACCGTGCCGTTTTGAATTAACGCCACCCGACACTCCATCGGTGTGACGTTAATCAACAACTCGTCAGACATAATAAAACTCAAAACATTATAAAAATTTTTGTGCAGCAGTTAATTTAGTGCCTTAACTGTCTGTAATAACTGTACGGTTTCATAGAGTGGCAGGCCGACAACATTGCTATAACTGCCCTCAATACGCGGAATATAACGTGCTGCGATGCCCTGAATCGCATAAGCACCCGCTTTTCCAATCGGCTCACCTGTTGCCCAGTAGCTTTCCATATCATCTAGGCTAAGCGATTGAAATTCAACCTGTGTACGTACCACTATACTGGATTTTTTCTGTTTTGTACGCACACAAACCCCTGAAAAAACATCATGTTTTCGACCAGAAAGTTGTGACCAAATGGCAAAGGCATGTGCTTTGGATTCTGGCTTGCCCAAAATCTGCCCATCTACGCCTAGACTGGTATCGGCAGCAATCACAATAGCATCAGGAAATAGCCGTAAAACCGCATCGGCTTTGGCACATGCCAACCGCTCAACATACGCGGCAACATCTTCGCCCGCTAAAATAGATTCATCGATGTCTGGACTGTAAATTTCAAATTCCAGCCCAAGCTGTTGCAGGAGTTCCCGACGGCGCGGTGAACTTGAGGCAAGAATTAAATGCGCCATTTTCGCAAGAAATAATACAGCACAGGCCAGAGCAAAATACTACTCAGCAAAGGTTGCCAATGACGGGCAAATGGGAACTGAATCCCACCCATGACTTGCATCACCCAAATCAGGGCGAGGTGAGCCAAAATTGCTATTACACTAATGACCCATAAATTCGCAAACGTCATAATACGGCGCTCACGAGTCAGGAAACGCGCCACAAAAGTAATCACCACAAAACTCAAGGCATTCATGCCCAAAGGTGCATCGAGGAGCAAGTCTGCAAACAAGCCTGTACCAAAGGCAAACCAAATACCACACCAAGTTGGTTGCCCAAGCACCCAAAACAAGGTCACCATCAACATAAACAATGGTCGCCAACCCGAGCCTGTATAAGACAGCGGATACACCATGAGTACAGATGCAGCAATTACAGAAAAAATAATCGGAAATAGTGGATCTTTATTCTTGTTTTGTCCGAGTCGGGTTTGTCCAATTTTAGCGATTGGCATTTGGCTGCTCCTTCGCTAAAGATTCTGAGAACAGCACCACCACATGATGACCACCCGCCAATTGTGCTGCAGGCATCACATCAATTTGTGCAAACTCACCAGAATTATGTCGGCTGATTTTGGCAATGCTTCCAACCAAATATCCTGCAGGGAAATGCTCGCCCAAGCCTGAGCTATAGACTTTCTCTCCAACCTGAATATTGGCACTGGTCGGTACATATTCCATTTTCAAACGCCCTAAATCGCCCGTACCCGACACAATGGCTCGCATGCCTGTATGTTCCAAACGCACTGAAAGTGAGTGTTCTTTGTCAGAAAGCAACATGACACGGCTACTGTGTGGATACACAGCAATGATCTGCCCCATAATGCCTTTATCATCCAAAACGGTTTGCCCGACTTTGAGCTGATTTTGTGAACCACGGTTAATCACAATAATGTGGCGCAAAGGATCGGCATCGGTACCAATTACTTCAGCAATTTCCATGCGTCCATCAATGATTAGAGGCGTATCGAGTAGACCACGCAGGCGGGTATTTTCTGCAGAGAGTTCAGACAATTTTTGCAAACGGACTTGAGCCTGTAATAGCTCTGCCTGCATCGCGGTATTTTCACGACGCAATTGAGCCTCAGACTTACTTTGTTGACTTAGCCATTCTCGCGACAATACAGGATAGCTTGCAAGGGCATAAATTGGATTATATGCAGCATACAAAACATCACGTGCAGGTTGAATTACATGCGGGACACGCCAGTTAAAGAACAGGATGACCAAGCAAGTAATGACCGCAATTATAAAAGAGCGAAAAGATGGCGGTTGTCTGGAAAACAGATTTGTTTGCACCGCCGAATCCTATGTATTAGCCAACAAATAACATATCGTGGTTTGGATTATCAAAGAATTCCAAAACCTTGCCGCCACCGCGGGTAACGCAAGTTAATGGTTCTTCTGCGACTACCACAGGCAAGCCTGTTTCTTGTGCCAAAAGCTTGTCTAGGTTACGCAATAACGCACCTCCACCGGTGAGCACAATTCCACGCTCTGCAATATCGGAAGAAAGTTCTGGTGGAGTTTGTTCCAGTGCAGATTTTACTGCCGATACAATGCTTTGTAACGGATCAGAAATGGCTTGGGTAATTTCATCAGAAGTTACAGTAATGGCACGTGGCACACCTTCTGCCAAGTTACGACCACGTACTTCAATTTCCAGTGGTTTAGCACCTTCATCTGGCAATGCCATGCCAACTTCTTTCTTAATAGTTTCTGCTGTGGTTTCACCAATCACACAACCATGTGCCTTGCGCACGTAGTTAATGATTTGCTCATCAAACACATCGCCACCAATACGCAATGAATCTGAATAAACACAACCTTGTAATGAAATAATCGCGATTTCTGTCGTGCCACCACCAACATCTACCACCATTGAGCCACAAGCTTGCTCGACAGGCATACCTGCACCAATTGCTGCTGCCATTGGCTCTTCAATTAAACGTACATCACGTGCGCCCGCATTAAACACGGCTTCACGAATGGCACGGCGCTCTACCAAAGTAGATTTGCATGGTACACACACCACTACACGCGGTGCAGGTGGGAATAAACGTTTTTCATGCACTTTGCCAATAAATTGGTTCAGCATGGTTTCAGTCACTTCAAAATCAGCGATAACACCATCTTTCATTGGGCGAATTGCAGAAATGTTTGCAGGGGTACGACCCAACATTTGTTTGGCATCAAGACCGACTGCGGCAACAATTTTCTGTGAACCGCTGTGACGAATTGCCACAACTGTCGGTTCATTTAATATAATGCCTCGTCCTGGCGCATAAATAAGTGTATTTGCTGTACCTAAATCAATGGCTAGGTCTGGCGAAAACAAGCCAATTAGTCGTTTTAGAATCACGGAGTCGTTCTCGATTAAACTTTATGTGGACGCAAGTTGGCAACTTTAACTAAATGTGGTGCGTTGAACAAGTCAATCGCTTATTATAACGCACGATATTTTGAAATTTTTTATTAATACTGATTTTAGGTGATGTTATGTCTACCTCGGATGCTCAGCATTCTGCAGATTTAAATGCACAAACAGTTTCAGCAATTGCCCATCTTGCTCGTCTTAAACTCAATGATACGCAATCTGCTGAGTATGCTCAAAGTCTAAATAAAATTTTAGGCATGATGGAAAGCTTAAAAGGCATAAATACCGATGACGTTGAGCCTTTAAAAAGCCCATTTGACCACCCTCAACCATTACGTGAAGACGTCGTAACCGAACAGAATCATCGTGAGCAATATCAAGCTGTTGCCCCTGCAGTTCAGGATGGCTTGTACCTTGTTCCACGTGTGATTGAATAATTTATTCGGCTGTTACATTTTGACTTCATAAAAAGGTAAAAGAATTTTTCTCATGACAGATTTACATCGCTTATCGATTCGTGAAATCTCTGAGGGTTTAGCGGCAGCCAAATTCTCCTCTCGCGAACTAACAGAACATTATTTAAAACGTATTGCCAAAATTGATCCGCAAGTGCGCTCTTATGTCACCGTGACCAATGAAGTAGCACTGGCACAGGCGGATGCAGCCGATGCATTACGTCAGGCGGGTCAAGCGACAGCACTGACAGGTATTCCTGTTGCACATAAAGATATTTTTTGTACCCAAGGCATTAAAACCTCTGCGGGTTCAAAAATGCTGGACAATTTTATCTCGCCTTATGACGCAACTGTGGTGGCACAAGGTAAAAATGCAGGTTTGGTCACTTTGGGTAAAGTGAACATGGACGAATTCGCAATGGGTTCAACCTCTGAAAGTTCGTTCTATGGCGCGACCAAAAACCCATGGGCACTTGACCATGTACCGGGTGGTTCGTCAGGTGGTTCTGCTGCTGTCGTGGCGGCTGACCTTGCACCATTTGCTACAGGTACAGATACAGGTGGTTCAATCCGTCAGCCTGCGTCTTTCTGTGGTTTGACTGGTCTCAAACCAACTTACGGACGTGTTTCACGTTACGGCATCATCGCTTATGCATCATCTTTAGATCAGGCAGGCCCAATGGCACGCTCTGCAGAAGACTGCGCATATTTAATGAATGTAATGGCAGGTCATGACGCCAAAGACTCAACCTCTATGGATAAAGCGGTTGAAGATTATGTGGCGAACCTGAATGCAACAACGCTCAAAGGCTTACGCATTGGTATTCCGAAACAATACTTCAATGTGGCTGGTTTAGATGCTGCGGTGAAAGCACGTGTTGAAGAATCACTAAAAAAATTAGAAGAATTGGGCGCAGTATTGGTTGAGATTGATCTCAACATGACTGAAAGCTACGTGCCAACTTACTATCTGATTGCCCCTGCAGAAGCATCATCTAACCTTTCTCGTTACGATGGTGTGCGTTATGGCTACCGTGCAGAAAATCCTCAAGATATTTTAGACCTTTACAAACGCTCGCGTTCTGAAGGTTTTGGTGCAGAAGTGCAACGTCGTATCTTGATTGGTACGTATGCTCTTTCTGCGGGTTATTACGATGCCTATTACGTGAAAGCGCAAAAGGTGCGTTGTTTAATTCAGCAAGACTTCTTAAAAGCCTTTGAACAGGTAGATGTAATTGCTGCACCGACTGCACCAACCACTGCATATAAAATTGGCGCGTCTTTAGACCCTGTTGAAATGTATTTGGGTGATATTTACACCATCGCAGTGAACTTAGCGGGCTTACCAGCAATTAGTGCGCCTGTTGGTTTTGACCAAGATCACTTGCCTGTGGGTTTACAATTGATTGGCAATTACTGGTCTGAATCACAATTGTTATCTGTGGTACATCAGTATCAACAAGCGACAGATTGGCATACTCAACGCGCTGCAATTGCTGAGGAGAACGCATAATGGCGAAGAATACTGCTAAACCCAAATCAAACCTGATTGATGGCTGGGAAGTCGTAATTGGTATTGAGATTCACACGCAACTTGCAACCAATTCTAAAATCTTCTCAGGTTCATCCACCGAGTTTGGTCAAGACCCAAATACGCAAGCCAGCCTTGTAGATTTAGCCATGCCGGGTGTACTGCCTGTTTTAAATAAAGAAGTGGTAGATTTAGCGATTCGCTTCGGTTTAGGTATTGATGCTTATATCGATCAGGCTTCTGTATTTGCACGTAAAAACTACTTCTACCCGGATTCTCCAAAAGGCTACCAAATTAGCCAGATGGACAACCCCATTGTCGGTTTGGGTCATATCGACATCCAACTTGAAGATGGCACAACCAAACGCATTGGCGTAACCCGTGCACACCTTGAGGAAGATGCAGGTAAATCGATTCACGACCAATTTGAAGGCATGTCAGGTATTGACTTAAACCGTGCAGGCACACCTTTATTGGAAATAGTATCTGAGCCAGATATGCGTTCGGTTGAAGAAGCGGTTGCTTACATTAAAGCGATTCACACACTGGTTCGTTGGTTAGGTATTTCTGACGGCAACATGGCTGAAGGTTCGTTCCGTGCGGACTGTAACGTGTCGTTACGTCGTCCAGGTCAACCCTTCGGTACACGTTGTGAACTTAAAAACCTGAACTCATTCCGCTTTATTGAACAAGCGATCAATGTTGAAATTGAACGTCAAATGGAAATCTTGGAATGGGATGGTACGATTGACCAAGAAACACGTTTGTTTGACCCTGTGAAGATGGAAACGCGTTCAATGCGTTCGAAGGAAGAAGCCAACGATTACCGTTACTTCCCTGATCCAGACTTGTTGCCTGTGATTATTCCTGATGCGCAAATTGAAGCCATTAAAGCGACTATGCCTGAGCTTCCTGCTGCACGTCGTGCACGTTTCGTGGCGGACTTTGGTGTGACTGAGTACGATGCTCACGTACTGACACTGACTCGTGAAATGTCAGAGTTTTACGAAGCTGTAGTTGCTGCGGCTGGTGGTGCGGCTCAAGGTAAAGTTTCTGCAAACTGGGTAATGGGTGAATTCTCAGGTGCTTTAAACAAAGCAGGCTTAGATTTGGCTGATTCTCCTGTATCTGCGGAAAAACTTGGCGGTATGATCGCGCGTATTGTGGACAACACGATTAACGGTAAGATCGCGAAGCAAGTATTCGGCTTTATGTGGGACGAAGGCAAATCTGCGGACGAGATTATTGCTGAGAAAGGCTTGAAACAGGAAACTGATACAGGCGCGATTGAAGCAATCATTAAAGAAGTTCTCGCTGCCAATGAGAAGATGGTTGAAGAGTATAAATCTGGTAAAGAGAAAGCCTTTAACGGTCTTGTTGGTCAAGTGATGAAAGCTGCGAAAGGCAAAGCCAACCCTGCACAAGTGAATGAATTGATGAAGAAATTGATTGGTTGATAATTGACTAATTCTTTGTTTTTATGAGATAAAAACCCTACATTATGTAGGGTTTTTTTACGGTTAATAAAATGAAAATAGAAAAATTCAGTCCAGAAGTCTGTGAAAATCTTAAATGGTATGTTTATCGATTAGTCGATCCAAGAGATGGTTCGACCTTTTACATCGGTCGTGGACTTAACAATCGTATATTTGATCATGTAAATGGGCTACTAACTGATAAAGATGCAGAAGAAGATCTTCTTAGTTTAAAAATGAAACAGATCAGAGATATTCAATTATCGGGTTTAGATGTTATCCATATTATTCATCGCCATGCTTTAGAAAGCAAAAATATGGCTGAAGTTGTTGAGGCTTCATTAATTGATGCTTATTCAGGTCTAACAAATATTATGAATGGCAAAGGTAGTAATGAATATGGAGTAGCTAATATTCATGAAATTGTTACAGCATATCAAACTGAAACCGTAGAAATTACAGATGATGCTCTATTGATTTCAATTAATAGAACTGCTTTAGAACGTGGCGTATATGATGCAGTTAGATTTGCATGGAAACTTACTCCTTCAGAAGCCAATAAAGCAAAAAATAATTTTAGCCACGGTACAAGGTGTGATCAAAGGCGTATTTGTGGCTGAACAATGGTTAGAAGCCACACAAGAAAACTTCCCGAACTTTATGCTGTTGGGTAAGGATGTCTATAATCACGAAACACGCTCAAAAAGATATGGGTTCACTGGGAAAAATGCACCTCCAGAATTTCAGACCAAGTATTTAGGCAAAAGAATTCCTGAAAAGTTCAGAAAAAAAGGGGCTAGTAACCCTATAAAGTACTCATGGAAAGCCAAAGATTAAGTTTGTCGGATTCCCCTACACAGGTGAATAAATTGATGAAGAATATGATTGGTTGATTAATTGACTAATTCTTTGTTTTTATGAGATAAAGACCCTACCTTGTGTAGGGTTTTATTTTTAGAGAAAATAATGGTTTTAAAAACGATCTTTAATGTTTCAGAAGAAAAAACAGCAAAATTAGCAGTATTAATTGATGCAGATAATGCTTCTGCAAAAGATATTGAAAATATTTTAAATGAGATCACTCAATACGGTGAGGCAACGGTAAAACGTATTTATGGTAACTTTGTCAGTCAAAATGGTAGTTGGAAGCAAGCTATTAATAATTTAGCGATTAAACCTATGCAGCAATTTGCTTATACAACAGGTAAAAATGCAACCGATGGTTTTATGATTATTGATGCAATGGATTTACTTTATACAGACCGTTTTGATGGCTTCTGCCTTGTATCAAGTGACAGTGACTTTACAGCCTTAGCAATACGCATTAAAGAGCAAGGGGCCACCGTTTATGGATTTGGCAAGAAACAAACGCCCGAAGCCTTCCGAAATGCTTGTTCTCACTTCACCTATGTCGAGAACCTAAGTGGATATGAAGAACCTCAAATTAAAGAACTCCCTTTGATTGAAACGAAGAAAGAACAGCATCCTCAACCCTCTAGTAAAACTGAAGTCTTAAACAACACCACTTCAGCGCAGAAACTACCACTACATATTATTAAACAAATTTTTGACAATCATGATACTGAATGGATTCCTGCTTCTTCATTCACATCGCAATGGAAACTTTTACAAAATGACTTTGATCCCAGAAACTATGGCTTTAAAAAAGTTGTTGATTTGATTAAAAGTCATACAAATATTTTTGACTATGACGAACGTATTTTTGATAGTGGACATAAACAAATTTACATAAAATTAAAAATTTAAAATTAAAAGTTGGCTTTGCAAGTGAGAGTTACCCTCACTTCATGCCTCTTAACATATTCTTAGCCCCTGCATGATTATAATTATTGGCTAAATTCTGCAAAATACGTTTTGCCTGTGCATCTGAATTTGGAAAACGACTCCGATAACTCGAAACACCCGTTAAACAACGTGCCACCAACATACCAGATTCTGTATAAATACGTGTACCCTCTGCGCCCTGTAACTTGCCATAGTTATAAGCACGTTGTGCATTATTACAGGCATTAATCTGATTACGCCCACTATTTAAATCACGACGCGCAGCGACATATAAACGTGTCTGTTGCTGTTGTGGTGTTTCAACCACACGTGGTGGAGCTGTTTTTAATGATGCAACTACAGGCTCTTTTTTCTCTTCAGGTTTTTCTTTCACTTCAGCAACTTTAGTTGCATTTGTTGTTTTTGGATTACTTGGAGCTGCTTTAGGTGCAGTCTTTGCAGATGTAGAAACCGCTCGGTAAAAACGTCGCGCTTCATCTTCAGACATTATTTTAGTGACCAAACTCACCACTCGCGCTTCACCACGCTGTTCCGACTGGCGCTCTGCCACAGGCTCAATTGAGACAATCCAACTATCACCCTGACTACCTACACAGCGGTATGCCCCAATCCCCTGTTTTACATCTCGATAAGTATTGAGTAGTTTTTTAGACCATGCATTTTTGACTAAACTCATTGAGCTTTTATAGGCCAGCGTTAAGCGTCCATTTTGTGACTGACAATAGCTGCCCATATATTTACGTGGAATCATAGATTCAGCAGGCTGATCTTTGCGCTGTGGCCCCCAATAATAGACATATTCTTTAGCAGCACCACTGGGCTGATTTAAGTTTTTTTGAACAATCAGTTCTTGTGCAGATGCAAAATGCTTCACCGAATTTGGGCTAAATTGATCAACTGTTGCACAACCAAATAATAGGCTGCCAATTCCCCCAATCAAGAGTAATTTTTTGCAGGTCACGTCTCAATTCTCAATTGTTTTTATATCAATGAAAATATATGAATTGGGGCAAAATAACAAATACAACACCTTGATTTTATAGTTAATTAATCATAATTTTATTTGAATCAAGTTTGATATTTTTATAAAACAATCCAATTCATCACAGTTTTTTATGATTTTGAACACTAGCACCAGTATTATTTTTATACAACTGTTCAGATCAATTTATATTTGGCAGTCACCACTCTAAACATTCGAACGCGACATCCACAACACTTATGAATGTCGCCATCAAAACTATTGATCCAAGGTCGATTCAAATGCTTTTAAACGCTTATGAATAGACAAGAGCTCAATAATAGTCGGCCAAGACGCGATGAGGTACTGGAACGACTCACGGACTTTGCCAAATACGTTGGCGATTTGCATCATCAAGCCCAAGGTAATTGCCCCTGCGGCAATGCTTGGGAATAACACAAATAAGCCGTAAATATTGTCTAATTGCATATACCAAATACGCACCAAGTTAAAATAGGCGTAGTGGAAATATAGACGGAAATAATTAAAGCGCACCTTGCTAAACAGTTCTTTTAAACTCAGCGGATCGGCACGTTCTGGATGATCTTCACCATAAACCAGTTCTTTACGATATGCAGCTTCGACTTTTTGGTTGTTAAATTCCAAACCTGGAAGTTTTGCACCCACCACCATCAACACCACCGTACCAAATACTGCCCAGCCAACAGCCGCCCACACTAAGGCATACGGAATTTCCCCAATTATAGGCAAGGCTTTGACATGCACAGACAAACTAAACAGCACAGGTAAAAATGCCAACAAAGTCATTAGGGCTTCGACTAAATTCACCCCTAAAGTTTCCATGGTTCTGGCAAAACGCATGGTATCTTCTTGAATACGCTGTGATGCACCTTCAATATGTCTGAGTTTTTCCCAATGTGCGGTGTAATAATTATTCATTGCCGTACGCCAACGGAAGACATAGTGACTGACAAAAAACAAGTTCAAAACCATTAAGGTCACAGCCACCATGGCGATGTATAAAAAGGTCAGCACGCCTGTATAGAGCTCATTGACATCTCCACCACCACTACTGAGCATTTTTTGAATCAGGTCATAAAATGGGTTGTACCAAGCATTCACCACAACATTGACTTGTACCCCAAACCAAATATTGAACAGGATGAATGCCGATCCCCATACCGACCAACGCTGCCACGGGTTATTAGATTTAAATTTCCAAAAGGTGGCAAAAATAGTGGTTGATACAAAAAACCAGAAATAAAACCATAAAAATGCAGGTGACCAAAAACGACTGACATCAATGGGTAATGTTGCTTCGGCATAACCTTGTGGGAAGCCAATCCAACTGCCCCATGCGCTACCGCCTGAATACCACAAAGCCAGATTAATGGCGAACCAAACAAGCAATGAAATAAAAAACCACTTTGGATTTGGAAAAAATGACTTAAACATGCAGACAAAAAGCCTTTATTTTTTAAATTGGAATGTAAAACCCAGTGCCTTCACCACTTAAAAAAGCGTGAATGGATACTTTAACTTTTATACTTTATACGCTGTTTTTTCAGCAATAATTTTATTTTTATACTGAAAACTGTAAATTTCATCAATCGGCTATATTTTACTGCGCTGTTCATTTGCCATTCATCTAAGAAATTACATCAAATTTCAATTTCTTATATTTTTAAAATGTCAAATTATGAAGTATTGGGCAAATTTATTGCGATTTTTTGACCAACAATTCAAGTACAAAATATTTAAACCTGACACAAATTTACGATTTTGTGTAGATTATTCATCAATTTACTATATAATACAGTTGATTAAAAATAACTCATTTAGGGTGCGGTATGGAATCTCCAACAGAAAACATTGCTATTGAGCTACTTGAACCTATTGTTCTACGTAAAGAAAACTGCGCACCAATTGAATTCGAGCAAGGTACAATTTTAAAAGTTTTATTGGTTAATCCTAACTCCTACTTGGTTACCGTAGACGACGAATTTAACTTTACTGTCTCTTTAGAAGATGAAAATAAGGTGTGGCGTAAACTTTAATTACTGAGTCGCCACAAACTTTAATGATTGAATGTACGCAAAGCACATTCAATCATTAGATAAAGCTTGATAAATACGCTACTGCTTTCATGGCTTATAAAAACTAAACTTTCATTACACCTATCAATCACAGCATCCTTTTAATTTTTCAGAAGTCCACTTCGGGTATGGCTCTCTGAAAATGTTGCCTAAGATTCAGTTTTCAATCCTCTGTATATCATTGTAGATTTTGCAACAATCTCATCAAAATCACCTTTATATTGGGCAAAATGAGATAAAAATTAGCTTTAAATTTTCATCTTATTTTCTCTATAAAAATCAATAAAATATACCAATTGATCAAACCAAAACAACAACAGCAATGACTTTAAATTCACTTTTACAACTAAGCAAAACCAAAATTAATCAAAAATTATGATAAGATCATGCTTCTTGTAAAATACATTTTTTTATAAAGATGAGTTGCTTAAGCAATTTTTACTGTCTTTAGTGTGTTTTATTTTTTCTATTTTTTTAATTCACATCCTATTTTGACAAGATCTACTTGATCTCTAAATTTAGGATTGTATTTGCTTATTTTTATAATGCGGATATTTAAAATCCTGAATTGTGTCACTCAAAATTGGAGAAGTAATTAAGAACTCAAAAACTAATGGAGATAGCAATGGATCGAATTGCAATTATTGGCGCTGGCCCAAGCGGCATGGCCCAATTAAGAGCGTTTCAGTCAGCAAAGGCCAAAGGTCTACAAGTTCCTGAAATTGTATGTTTCGAAAAACAAAATGATTGGGGTGGACTCTGGAACTATACTTGGCGCACAGGTATAGATGAACATGGCGAACCTGTCCACGGCAGTATGTACCGTTATTTATGGTCAAATGGCCCTAAAGAAGCGCTAGAATTTGCCGATTATACTTTTGATGAACACTTCAAAAAACCAATCGCGTCTTATCCGCCACGCGCAGTGTTGTGGGATTATATTCAAGGTCGTGCAGAAAAAGCACAGGTGAAAGACTTAGTCCGCTTTAATACCGCCGTTCAGCATATTCATTATGATGATGCGACGCAAAAATTTACGGTTGATGTCGAAGATTACGCACAGCAACGTCATTATTCAGAACAGTTTGATTATGTTGTGGTGGCCTCTGGGCACTTTTCTACCCCGCGTGTCCCTGTTTATGAAGGCTTTGATCAATTCCATGGTCGTATTTTACACGCGCATGATTTCCGTGATGCACTGGAATTTAAAGGTAAATCAGTGCTGTTGGTGGGCAGCAGCTACTCTGCCGAAGACATTGGTTCGCAATGTTATAAATACGGCGCCAAACAAATTTACAGTTGCTATCGCAGTAAAGCCATGGGCTTTAAGTGGCCCAAAAACTGGTCTGAAAAACCACAATTACTGCGTGTAGATGAAAATACTGCTTATTTTGGTGATGGAACATCGGCCAAAATTGATGCCATTATTTTATGTACGGGCTATTTACACCACTTCCCGTTTATTGAAGATGGCTTGCGCCTCAGAACGCATAACTGCCTTTATCCACTAGGTTTATATCAAGGTGTGGTTTGGGAAAAGAATCCACGTTTGTTCTATTTGGGTATGCAAGATCAATGGTACACCTTCAATATGTTCGATGCGCAGGCATGGTTTGTCCGCGATGTGATTTTGGGCAAAATTGCGTTGCCAAGCATAGAGGAAATGCAAAGCCATACCCAAACCTTGCATGAAAAAGAACAACGCTTAATGAGCGATGAACAATCTGCACGTTTTCAAGGGGATTACATCAAACGCCTGATTGCGCAGACCGACTATCCATCTTTCAATATTGATGCAGTACACGATATTTTCATGCAATGGAAAAAGCATAAAAAAGAAAATATTATGGGCTTTAGAGATAAAGTTTATCGCTCAGTGATGACAGGAAAAATGGCTAAACCGCATCACACACCATGGCTTTATGCACTAGATGATTCTTTGGAAAGTTATCTAGAAGATGAAGCTCAACGTGAGGCAATGTAAGGCGTAATCTAAAAGATCAAAGTAACGAAAAAACAGCTACAAGCCTCAAAAGTTTTGCTGATGAGGCTTGTGGTTTAAAGATTTATTTCAACTTAGCGTTATTTTAGAAATAGCGCTGATTATAAGTCTGAC
Organism: Acinetobacter sp. YH12205; assembly: GCF_013418125.1. Lineage (NCBI taxonomy): Bacteria > Pseudomonadati > Pseudomonadota > Gammaproteobacteria > Moraxellales > Moraxellaceae > Acinetobacter > Acinetobacter sp. YH12205. The sequence goes on from NZ_VPCQ01000003.1 coordinate 265,911, forward strand.
TTAGCACGTTTTAAGGCTTGTTGCCAACGCGCTAAATGTTCTGCACGCTCTGCTTCATTCATTTGGGGTTCAAATACCCGATCTAACTGCCAAGATGCTGAAATTTCAGATAAGTCAGAAAATACACCCGCCTTTAAACCTGCCATAGCTGCTGCTCCCCAAGCGGTTGATTCCAACATTTTAGGACGTAACACAGGCACATTTAAAATATCGGCTTGGAATTGCATCAACATATCATTTTGACTAGCACCACCATCGACTCGAAGCTCTTTCAGTGGATGATCTAAATCGGATTGCATCGCAGTGAGTACATCCGACACCTGAAATGCAATGGATTCCAAGGCAGCACGGGCAATATGTGCCTTGTTGGTGCCACGTGACATTCCACATAAAAGCGCTCGCGCTTCACTGTCCCAATGTGGCGCACCAAGCCCTGTAAATGCAGGAACTAGCACTACACCATCGCTAGAAGTTACACTATTGGCAAGTTGTTCCACATCGCTGCTTTTTTGGATAATACCCAAACCATCGCGCAGCCATTGCACTACAGCACCTGCCATAAAAACACTGCCTTCAAGGGCAAAATGGGTTTGATTTTGACATTGCCACGCCAAAGTAGTGAGTAACTTATTTTGGCTAAATTGCACCTGATTGCCTGTATTAAACAACATAAAGCAGCCTGTGCCGTAGGTATTTTTTGCTGTACCAACTTCAAAGCACGATTGCCCAAACAACGCCGCCTGCTGATCGCCTAAAATACCTGTAATTGGGATATTCGCCCCCAATAAACCCGTTGCGGTATCTGCAATATAGCTGTCGGATGCAATAATTTTAGGTAAAACTGATGCGGGAATTTGAAATAATTCCAGCAATTCTTCATCCCAAGTTTGGTGATGTAAATTCATCAACATCGTTCTTGAAGCATTACTCGCTTCAATGACATGCTCTGCGCCTTGGGTCAAATTCCAGATTAACCAACTGTCGATGGTGCCAAAAGCCACATGCCCCTGCTGTGCCAATGCTTTTAATCCATCGACATGCTCAAGCAGCCACACCAGTTTGCCTGCACTAAAATACGGATCTATACGCAGACCTGTTTTTTCCTGAATCAATTGCATCTGATTATTTTGAATCAAGTGATGACACCAATCAGCCGCACGACGATCTTGCCAAATTATTGCAGGCGCTAATGGTTTGCCTGTGCGTTTATCCCACACCACTGTGGTTTCACGTTGATTGGTCACACCAATTGCGCGAATGTCTTTAGCCAAAATACCTGCAGTCGCCAGAGCCTGTTGCACCACAGCAATTTGATTTGACCAGATTTCTTGAGCATCTTGCTCCACCCAACCTGAATGTGGGGTCTGAATATGGGTTTCTCGTTGTGCCGTTGCCTGAACTTGTCCGTGTTCATTGAAGATGATAGCGCGACTAGAGGTTGTGCCTTGATCGAGTGCTAGTAAATAACTCATATTTTTTATTGTGTTTGACTTGAAAAATAAAATATTAGCGCAATTATGTAACTAAGCGCATCGAAATGTGTAATTGTGCAGAAAATACATCGTAATTTTTGCCAGCTATGCTATGATTGCGCTGTGATATGGGGATGTTATTGGCTTCGACGCTGATGATGAAGCTCATAGATGCATGCCGAGAGCGCATTTTCTCTCGTAAATCAAATTTGCATTAAAATAGTCGCAAACGACGAATCTTACGCTCTAGCTGCCTAAGGGCCGCTTGTCCGCTTCACTGAATACTTGTGGTCAGTGAACCCGACTGAAGCGCACGCACACAAGTCCGTATAGAGTTGAGCCTCGGGACTTTATACCAAACTTAGAGGATCGCACTTTAAACCCTGTTCGTCGGGTCTTAGAGTGTTAAAACAATAGACGATATCTAAGCATGTAGTATTCTCGAGTGTAGTGTTGGCGGACGCGGGTTCAACTCCCGCCATCTCCACCAAATTCTTAAATTCATATGAAGTTACATAACTAAATATGACTAAAAAATCCTTAAACATCAGTGTTTAAGGCTTTTTCTATGGGTTTTGCGTCCAATGCTATCCAGAACAAATTGACCCAAATTTGAATAAATTGGGTCAAAATTGCGTCAATTTGACCCACAACTTTTAGATCTATAATGACCTGAAGCGAAGTACATCTCTCAAACAACCCTTGTCATAAATTTGTAATGTTTGTTGCTTATAAATTCTTAGAAATTTCAACTTTATATTTTAAGGTTCAGGAATGTCAGCAAACATCAGCTTAAAGTATCTAAATTCATTGATCAGTGATGCTCAGACTAAAGGCAATAAAATTGAGAAAATATTATTAGGCTATAAGGCTTATTATTTTTTCATGTCAGATAGTGATTTCCATAAGGCAGTGACTAGCTCTGCACTCTCGCCAAGCAAACGTAAATATAAAGACCATAAAATTAAAGTGACCCAAGACGACTATCAAGTTGAATTAAAACTTCACGAAAAATGATCAGGATAGCTTTCTATTAAGCGATCTAGGTTCAAATTCACTTTTAGGATTTAAGCCTTTTTATTGGGTGGTTTATTCATCTCCAAACATTTTTCGCTTTCACTCCCCAAACCGAATAACTCCCCCGCACAACAACAAAATAGATTATATTATCCTTAATTGATAAAAAATTATGCGGAGTACACATGCAGGTATTTCCCTTAGGAAAGCGAACGATTTCCGTGATTGTGGTCATTGTAGCTCTGGTTTTATTGTTAATTTACGTGGTCTTACGCACAGGCCCATTTGCCCCTGTCAACGTCACCCTCACGCAAGTCAAATATCAATCCATTCAACCTAGCCTGTTTGGCGTAGCAACCGTTGAAGCGCGTTATAATTATAAAATTGGCCCAACTGCAGCAGGTCGCTTAAAAAACTTAAAAGTAGATATTGGCGATAACGTACAAGCAGAACAACTGTTAGGCGAAATGGATCCTGTCGATCTAGAAGATCGTTTATTGGCTCAACGTGCGATAATCCAAAAAATTACCGCTCAGCAACAAGACACTCAAATCCGTCAAAATTTTGCGCAGCAACAAGTCAATCGTTATCAACAACTAGCTAAAATCAATGCCACCAGCCAAGAATCTTTAGCCATTAAACAACAAGAGCTCGATTTGGCAACGGCGGCACTCAGCGCGATGCAACAAGAACTCAATAAAGCACGTGCAGACCTGAATACCTTACAAGCACAGCGTGATAATTTAAATTTAGTGGCCACAGCTGCAGGTGTCGTCACTGCACGTTATGCAGAACCGGGTTCAACGGTGGTAGCAGGTCAAACCGTACTAGAAATTGTCGATCCTAACTCCATTTGGATGAATGCCCGTTTCGATCAATCCAGTGCGATTGGTTTAGCTGCTGACTTACCAGCTCAAATTCATTTACGTTCACGGCAAAATAATGCTTTGGCAGGTCATGTGTTATGGGTAGAACCCCGTGCCGATGCCATTACCGAAGAAATTTTAGCTAAAGTGGTTTTTAATCAACCTCCAACGCCTCTTCCGCCTTTGGGTGAGTTAGCAGAAGTCACCATCAGCCTCGCACCATTGGCACGCAGCTTAACCATTCCCAATGCGGCAGTTCACCGTATCAATAACCAAGTAGGCGTGTGGAAAGTTGTGGCCGAAAAGCCGCAATTTGTTGAAGTTCAATTAGGACGTTCAAATTTAGCGGGCGATGTGCAAGTGCTCGCAGGCTTATCCGAAAATGATCAAGTGGTGCTGTATAGTGAAAAACCCCTACATGCCAAAAACCGTTTACGGGTTGTCAAGCAACTTGCAGGAGCAGCTAAATGATTAGTCTGGCAGGTCGTGATATTTTCCATTCATGGGGTAAATTTGTATTTACTGGCTTTGGACTCGGCTTGCTGATTGGTGTGACCTTAATTATGGCTGGCGTGTATCGCGGCATGGTAGATGATGCCAAAGCCCTGCTGAATAACAGTGGTGCTGACCTATGGGTAGTGCAGCAAGATACACTTGGCCCTTATGCAGAACCTTCAAGTGTGCGTGATGATTTATATCGCAGCGTGATGAATATGCCCGGGGTGGCGCATGCTTCAAATATTACTTATTTAACCATGCAAGTGCATCATCAAGATAAAGATATTCGCTCGATGGTGGTCGGGATTCAAACAGGTGAACATGCGTGGAATAACTTGGGGTGGCCGCCACATTTATTGGCAGGACGTCAATTGACCCGCGGGCACTATGAAGCCGTAGCCGACATGAGTACGGGATTAAAGTTGGGTGATCGTATTAAAATCCGTCGTAACACCTTTACCGTGGTGGGTTTAACCCGACGCATGGTGTCTTCGGGTGGTGACCCGATGATTTTTATTCCGCTGAAAGATGCACAACAGGCGCAATTCCAAAAGGACAATGCTGCCATTTTACAAGACCGTAGACGAATTGCAGTAAACCCAATTTATAACCGCCCTGCTTATCCTGACTTGCTTGAAAGCGTACTCAATGCACAAAGTAGCAACCGTTATGTGAATGCTATTTTAGTCCGTTTAAATGCAGGTGCTTCAGCTCAAGAAACAGCAGCACATATTCAGCGTTGGCAACAACTAACAGTCTATACCCGCCCGCAGATGGAACACATTTTAATCAGCAAAATGATTGCCACATCCGCCAAACAAATTGCCATGTTTTTAGTGATTTTGGCCTTGGTCAGCGCCGCGATTGTGGCATTTATTATTTATACCCTGACTATGGACAAAATTCGTGAAATTGCGGTCTTAAAATTAATCGGCACACGCAATCGCACAATCGCTTGGATGATCTTGCAACAAGCACTCGCGCTGGGATTAATTGGATTTGCTGTCGGTAAAATCAGTTCAACTTTTGCAGCACCATATTTCCCCAAATATGTCTTATTGGTTCCACAAGATTCGATTTTCGGATTTTTTGCGGTGATGCTGATTTGCATGTTAGCCAGTTTGGTTGCAATTCAGATGGCACTGCGTGTTGACCCTGCCGAAGCAATTGGGGGATAACATGACACACGGCATTTTAATTGAAGGTTTAAAAAAGCGTTTTGGACAAGGTGACAATGCCTTTTATGCCTTAAAAGATGTCAATATGCAGGTTGCGCCCGGTGAAGTGGTTGGGCTGATTGGCCCCTCAGGTTCGGGCAAAAGTACCTTGCTCAAATGTTTAGGTGCAGTGATTGATCCTACCGAAGGACGCATGACTTTGGGCGATGAGGTAATTTTCGATCAACGCTGGTTGGTCAAAGACTTAAGCGCCTTACGCCGCGACAAAATTGGTTTTATGTTCCAAACTCCGTACTTAATTCCTTTTTTAAATGTTTTGGATAATGTGGCGCTGCTGCCAATGTTGGCAGGTGTAGCCAATGACACTGCCCGCGCCCGCGCATTGGAAATTTTAACGGCGCTCGATGTGCAGCATCGGGTACATGCTATGCCTGGACAATTGTCTGGTGGTGAACAACAGCGTGTCGCCATTGCACGTGGCTTGATTAATCAACCGCCTGTGATTTTAGCCGATGAACCCACTGCACCATTGGATAGTGTACGTGCGATGACCGTGATTCGCTTATTACACGAAATGGCAGAAAAATTTCAAACTGCAATTATTGTAGTCACACATGACGATAAAATCATCCCTACCTTTAAACGCTTGTACCACATTCGAGATGGTGTGACTTATGAAGAACAAGGAGAAGGACGTCCTTTTAAGTAGGCTCTAAAGTTTTCAGCGCTGGAAACTGATGTTTTAGCTCAATATAAAAACCGCGCTTAAATCATTCAAACGCGGTTTTTTAAATATTCACAGGTCAGTAAACTGAACCCATCGGCATCTTATCAGCCAACATTTTACTCAGTATTCATAGCCATTGTTGATAGACCATTGCTGCAATTTGCCATAATAGATTTCATCACTGAACAGCAGGTCTGCTTTAGAGGCAGCATTACTTTCTTCGGTTGGGCAGAAACCATCATCACAATCGGCATCGACAACCCAGCAACCACGCACAAATAATACTTTATTGCCTTCTTGCTCCAGTTGTTTCTGAACGCGATCAATCGCTTCATGTAAGTCATCTGCGCCTAAATATGCGGTCAAATACGCATAAGAGCCTGTTTCATCGGATGCTTTACGGAACTCTACACCCACACAAAATAAATGTTTTTTCATTCTTGGCTCCTTGTCATCTTATACAACTAAGCTAATCTTTAATTTGGTCTAGGTCTAGTGCTTTTTCTTACACTTAACAATACGTTACCTATTCACAATACTGCAGTTCAAAGTAAAAACCTAGTATCCAAATATCAGACTTAAGCCATAATCGCTGTATAAATGAGGTAGAACGCAACACCAATGACTGTTGTAGCAAATACCTTTTGTACAGTATTGCTATTCATGCGATGTACCAAAGTACGTCCAAGTAACATCCCGACAATACACGCCAGAACAAAGGTGATGGTGACTGCCATTGGGTACTGAAAGCCATCTAAAACGTGTGCTGAAATACTCACGCCACCAATCAGGAAAATAATCATCAAAGAGGTTGCGACGATACTGCGCATATCCAAATCGGTAAATTTACGCAATAACGGCACAATAATAAAACCACCGCCCACACCCAACAAACCCGTCAATAAGCCTGCAATTACACCCACACCACCAAGCAAAGACGCCGTTTTAACATTCCAAATTAAGCGTCCTGTGTTTTGGTTTACCTTACACGGTGGATTAGTTTGGTCGTTGACCTTATTAAAGAAAATACGATACGCCACAATAAACATGACCAGACTGAACGCCAGTGTTAACCACATGGGCGGCACAATACCTGCCAAATGCACCCCATAACGCGCAGATGGAATACTGATTAGGGCAATCCACAATGCAGCACGATAACGTACAATACGTTTGAACAAGCCTTCAACTGTGCCAACCAAAGCCGCCAAAGTGACTGCCAATAAACCCACGGGTGCAGCCTGCGCCACAGTCCAGCCTTGGCTTGCCATAAGAGCAGGAACGGCAAGAATACCGCCCCCTGCCCCTGTCAAACCCAGCAAAGTACCAATCGCCAAGCCTTCTAGGATTAACATCCACATGCGTATTTTCCCCTATTCCATCACTGTGTTGTGCTGTGCAAGCATTACTTGCCGCAAACTTTATTGGCAGGCAAAGCCACATCAATATGTTTTGGATAAGGCAGTTTTAAATTCTGCATGAGGGTAATAAATTCCGCTTTGGTGCGCCCTTGTCCTAAACGCGAGTTATTGCGTTTTTCCTGCCCAACGGTAGAAGACACACGCCCTTTGTAGTCATGCCCTGGGTACACCAAAGTGTCATCAGGTAAGCTAAAAATTTGTAGATGAATGCTGTCATATAAAGTCGCTGGGTTGCCTTCCTGAAAGTCAGTACGACCACAACCATCAATTAACAACGCATCGCCAGTGAATACCATGCCATTGACCACATAGCTGGTACAGGCGTTGGTATGACCCGGGGTATAACGTGCTTCAATCAACAATTCACCCACACGAATGGCGCTGCCATCGGTAATGAAAATATCGCCACACACCACACCTGAATTACGATGTAATACAGTTTTACAACCAAAACGTGTTCTGAGTTCGTTGGCAGCAGTAATATGGTCAGCGTGTACGTGCGTATCTAAGCTATACACCAATTGCAAATCATGCTGTTCTAGAAAAGCAGCATATTGCTCAACCTCTGAAATTACAGGGTCAATCAGCACCGCTTCACGGGTTTGTTCAGATGCCAATAAGTAAGTATAGGTCGAGCTGTCAGCTTCAAAAAATTGATGAAAGATCATGAGATAGATACTGAGTTTTATATTTTGTTATTCTTAATTTTGCAAATATAGTGCCAACTTAATCTCTTTTAAATATATTAATAAAATACAATATATTAAGAGATATTGTTTAATTTAGATCATCCTCCATGTTTCACATCTGTTGCATTTTGTGTTTCAATTGAATCAATAATGAAACAAAAGATGAAACATCATGAATGCGATACATGACTTTGAACAACAGGCCAGTCTTGAAAGCTTTTTGTTTCATTTACAACAACTTTGTCCAGACAGTTTGCTCTATGTTTATGACGACATTGCTCAAACATGGATTTATGAATATGCACAAGATGCTTCTGTTTCTGCAGCTACGGGTAAAACATTAAAAAACCAATTATTGAAATTAAAACTACAATCACAATCAGCATCACAACCACAGACAGGTCTGCTGCAACTCCCGAATAGTGCTAAGGCATGGCACTACCACAGCTTAAATATTCGTGTCCATACAGCCGATTTCACAGGATGTTTATTCTTTCTGCAGCCTAGCGTTGCAACAGTGTCATCACAAACACTCACCCCATCTGCCCAAGCACAAAATAGTTTGGCGGAGTTTTTCCATAGTGATTCGCCACAAATGCAGCATATGTATTCCATTATTGAACGGGTAGCGATTACTGAGTTTCCTGTTTTGGTGCGTGGTGAATCTGGTAGTGGTAAAGAGTTGGTGGCGCAAGCAGTACATGCACGCAGCCAACGGCATGCACAAGTCTTTATTGCGATTAACTGCGCGGCTTTAAATGCCAATATTTTAGAAAGTGAATTGTTTGGGCATGTGAAAGGTGCATTTACAGGGGCAATTCGTGAGCATAAAGGTGTGTTTGAACGTGCTGCAGGTGGTACTTTATTTTTAGATGAAATTGCAGAAATTCCACTGGAATTGCAAGCCAAATTATTGCGAGTATTAGAAACGGGCGAATTCACCCCTTTGGGCGGTGAAAAAGCGATTGAATCGAATGTCAGAATTATTACCGCAACCCATCGCGCTTTACGTGAAGAAGCGCGTTTAGGCAGATTTCGCCAAGATTTACTTTATCGTTTACGGGTGATTCCAATTTTTGTGCCACCACTACGTGAACGTAAACAAGATATCCCTAAAATTGCAGCATTTATTTTGCAACAACAAGCCCAGTTTCAGGTCACGCCACATTTGACCGAGCAAGCACTGAAGGTATTAATCAATTACGACTGGCCGGGCAACGTGCGTGAATTAAAGAATGCCTTGCTGTATGCATTGACCATGTCAGCAGGTAAAACGGAAATTGATCAACACGATTTACCCGATGAAATTGTGCATGCTAGTTTGAAACTCGCCTCAGCTCCCGCAACGCCACAACCTATTGAGCTACCCATCAAAACCAACAATAAAGTAGATAAAGACACGCTGCAGGATTTACTAGAAAAATATCAGGGGCAAACTCAATTGGTGGCACAAGCCTTGGGCATTAGCCGAACCACCTTATGGCGATATCGAAAAAAATATCATTTATAAGGCGGAAACTTAAAAATCAGGAATCAGTCGCTTTGCTTTGATCTGCATATTCATAAATGGTGTCTAAATCTTTTTGAATGGCAGCCGCGACTCGGCTAGGCATCAACTGATTCAGTTTGACAAAGACTTTTTCAGGATACCCGACCTGATAGGATTGACGGTCTGTTTGTAAAAATTGATACAGCTCTTGTGCCACAAATTCAGGTGCATCCACTTTTGTACCCATTTTGATATTCATTTCTATCACATCGGGATTGTTCATACTGGTATTGGTCGCGCGTGGGGAGAAATATCTAAAACGAATGGCAGTCTGACCATACTCTCGCGCCAATGCTTCAGTTGCACCACGCAAGGCAAACTTACTGGCGCAATAACTCACATAGCCAGGGTAGCCGATGCTGCCAAAAGTCGAGCCAATATTGATGATCTGACTCGGCTGACTGTCCGACATATATGGAATCACATCCTGAATCAGTTGCAGCGGATAAGCCACATTAACCAGCATCATTTGCTCAATGGTGTCCTGTGATTGCTGCGCAAACAGACGAAAATCATTCATACCTGCATTGTTAATATAGTAATGAATCGGCTGTTTTAATGCGGCAAGTGCCTGAATAAAATCATGACGACTGCTGGCATCAATTAAATCACAACGCAGACTGTGTAATTGCAACTGAGGATACTGCTGCGCCAGACTTTGCTCTAGTTGTTGCAAGGTGTCTTGCTTACGCCCAACCAAAATTAAGTTTAAGCCTTTTTCAGCAAAATGATGCGCAATCGCATGACCAATCCCGCCTGTTGCCCCGAAAATCACCGCAGTTAAATTTGACATAAAAGATACTCTCAATTTTAAGATATTCGATACAACTCAATTATAAAAATGCAGGATTCAGTCCCAAGCCCATACAAATATAGAGTTTACGATCTTCTAATGGCACCAATATTTCACGTCTGCCATGCATAAAGCGCTTGTTATCAATGAGCACCACATCACCATCTTGCCAGTCAATTTCTGAGGTTTCACGCTCGCATCGCTCTGCCAACTCTTCCAATAATTCCGCTTGGATTTCGCTGCCATCGGCAAAGTAAAAACGCGGCTTTTCGTAATTATAAGAAGGCCCCAACAAGGTGTTGGCAAAGGCAGGCACAGCTTTTAAATTGTCATGGCGAATCATCGGCATGCTTAAATCGTACTGTACGCCTTCATCATGCGCAGGGCGAATCCGTTGTCTAGGAATCATCTCAATAAAATGAGCGAGTTCCTGCTGCCCGACCTGTACGGCATCGGCAATATTGAGTGCTGTCGCCACATACTTTTGCCACATCGCTTTGGGTAAGTAACGGCTGATGGTCATCGGTTCAGCAAATTTCTGCTTCAGTGTGTCAGGCAGTTTTTGCCATACCTCATGTCCATCACATAAAGTAGTCTGCGAACCACGCGAAGCACTTTTTTCACTAAAAAAAGCAATAATATCAGGCGGCATTGGGGTTGAACTATTTTCTATATGCAGTCCCATTGCCTGCGTACCTGCATCTACTTTTTGCGATTGTCGGGTCACATTTTCACGTGCAGGGTCATAGGTCAGCTTTTGGCAAATATTGCTCATCAGCCCACTAAACGCATTCACATCATAATGTTCATTTCTAAGTAAAACCCAACCGTGCTCCACCAAACGATCTTTAATTTGTTGTGGGGAATGTTTGAATTGCTGTTGTGCAATATTCATGTGATTTCTCTCTATCTCTATTGATGACTGACAGGTTGATGTCTATCTGTGAAACATCTCCAAGATCAGCCATTAAATACGTTGTAGGATGTGCCAAAGCTGTCTGATACTGTTGCTGAATGACTGCTCTACGCAATTTTTCGTTATCGGTTAACATCTGATTATTTAAAGAAAAAGGTTGTTCAGCACGGCACCAGTGTTTAATTTGGGCATAATCAGGCACACGGGTATTGGCACGATAAATCGCGGCTGCCAATTGCGCATCTGAACGATGTTCCTCGGCATAAATCACTGCAGATAATGACGGCTGCGCTTCACCAAACACGGCAATCTGTTGAATTTCAGGCTCACTCAAACTGTTCGATTCAACCCATTCTGGTGAAATATTGCGCCCAAAACTGCTGACAATAATTTGCTTGATACGCCCCGTGATATATAAATAGCCATCTTCATCAAAATAACCTGCATCGCCTGTGTGAATATCGGCTGATACCGCATCCTGCTCACGCCCAAGTTCATGCATATATCCCAACATGGCATTGCCCTTGACCACCACTTCTTGATTGGCAGCAATTTCGACTTGAACATGCGGCAATACGCGGCCAACACTGCCAATTCTGCGAGCTTCAGGCAGGTTTAAACTCACGACCGATGCACATTCAGACAGACCATAACCTTCATAAACAGGTAAATTGAATTGCTGACACTGCTTGAGTAAATCTGCAGACACCTTGCCACCACCCACGGCAATAAACCTCAAAGTACGCAAGCCTGCATCGCCATGTTGATGGATATATTCCACAATCGCTTTGAGCATTTGTGGCAATAAAATCACGCTTTCAATATGATATTGCTGCACGGCATCGACAAAGCGTGAAACATCAAACTCATGGTTGGACAGCAAACCAAACTGACTGACTTCAGCCACCACCACTGCACGCCTCATGTGAAAAGGCACATACACGCCTGCGATATTTTCAAGCAATGTTGCAAATGGAATTAGACACAAATGCCGCCCAAGCTGGCTGCTTTGCAATGCCTGACTTAAAGAGTACGTAATTGAATTAATGGTGGCTTCTGCCAAACACACACCTTTGGGAGTACCCGTACTGCCCGAGGTATAAGTAATTTTTGTAGGCTGCTCAGCAGAATTTGGGGATAAATGCGGTTGTGCTGTTTCAACGCTTAGACGAAACAACTGCCCTTGATATAAATCTGATGGTGGCAAAACCTGTGCCTGAACTGCATCAATCATCTCCAACAAAGCTTCTGGAATAGCAGTATTTCCAATAGCCGAGTTAACATTGGACGGAGTATCGCTTTGTGCAGTATCCGTCAAAATACACAGCAACTCGGCTTGGCTGTCTTGCAGTAAATGTTGCACTTGTGCAGCAGTAAAAAATAAAGGCACAGGAATGACTGTCATTGCAGCTTTACGTGCGGCTAAATCGACCACAATCCAATCGGCCTGATTCACACCCCACAACGCCAAACGCTGTACTTGATAAGTTGCCAATTCTGCACTGAGCAACTCAACCCGTTGCTGTAATGTGGCATAACTCAGTGTGGTTTGTGCCGTCACAATTGCTTCACGCTCAGGGTCTGTTTGGGCATAGTGATTCAGGTTTTCAAATAACTCATTCATCTTTCAATTTCCGCCTTTCTGCATGACCTTAGGCATAAAAACAATATTGCTGTTGCGTGACCGCCAACGCTGCTGCAACGTCAATCGCCAGTACATAAGGCTTCTGTTGGTAATAACTGCCCCATTGATGCTGTGCATCGCCCAAGGCTTCGGGGTTGGCTTTTTCTAGTACCTGAAAATGCAAACCCATTTGCTGTAACACATAGCGCACTGCTGCTGTTCCTGTGCAAACTGCCCACGACACATTGTTCTGCGATAAGTGAAAGACCAAAAAAGCCACCATCAATTTGGCTTTGCTCATGTCTTGCGCTGCCAAGTTGCCAATTTCAACAATCTGCGCGCGCGTTACAGGCACTTGGCTCAATTGGGTTAAAATGGTTTCAATGGGTGCACCTAAATACTGTTCCAAAAAGGCTTGGTTTGCGCCCAATGGTTGCATGCCAATCACCACTTGCATGTCGTGGTTTACATAGCCTGCAAACAAGGTATCTGAAAAAGTATTTATGGATGCCTGATGGACTTTTTGGTATTTATCTCGAATAAAATGCTCTAATGCCAAGCGTTGTTCGCTAGCATCTTGGGTCACAGTTGTCACATTTAAATGTTGTACTGTTGTGTGTGCTTGAATCACCGAGGCATAGCTGTGTAATACATCTAAATGTGGCTGTTCTAGGTTCAACTGTTTTGGGTTCGTTTGTGGTTTATACGGCTGCGCTACAGATGCATACCCGTTGAATTGTTTTTTATTTTTTTGCTGATGAAAATTCGCATCCAGAAAATGCGTTTGACTGGATGATTGAGCATCAAAATTAAATTTGATCATGTGCATCACATTGGATAGAAAATAACTCAATGCTCAAGATAGAAATCTAAACTTAAAGAAAACTTAAGTCGCTACAAACTGTCACAATTCAAAAAACTCTTCATGCACACAAAAAAAGGAGATGATCACTCAACTCCTTATATGTTTAAAACAATAAACTAATCAAAAATAAACAGTCATCCAATTATGCAAAACACAATTGTTCGCGCCCTACCTTAGATTTTAATAGGCATAAGACGCAATTGCCGTTGCAATTGGTTTATCTTCATCATTGACCATCGTCATACGCATGGTGCAGCCTTTACGCCCTAAACGCAAAGTTTCCGCACGGGCAATAAAATACTTGCCGCGTCCCGGTGCTAAATAATCCACTCGCATATCTACGGTAGCCAAACGAGTGACTTTTTTAATGGTATCGGGCAAATCGTCAGGTTCTGTCCGTTTATATAACTCCCCCATTGCCACAATACCGCCCACACTGTCCAAAATGGTTGCAGCAACACCACCATGTAAAATTTGGAAAGCCACGTTGCCCACCATATACGGTTGCATCTCAATATAGGCTTCAATTTGACCATCTACCACACGCATGCTCATGCCATTGTGTTGAAAAAATGGCGATCCATTAAATGCATTGACCAATTGTCTTAGCACGACATCAATATCGACTTTCGCGCCTAAATGTATATTCCCAGTCCAATTTTTCTCTGCATTACTCATAACGTGCCCAAAAGTCCAAACAACTCAATTTACCAACAATAAAAACAGCCAATGTATGCCCAAATGAAATTTAAGGGGCTACAATAGTCGTCTAGTTTAATACTGATCAGTGAGATTTTTATGACCTATACGTTCAATCGCCCTGCATTTCCTGCCACTCGTATGCGTCGTATCCGTAAAAATGATCAATTACGCGCCATGGTTCGCGAAACTCACTTAACCACAGATCACTTGATTTATCCTGTATTTGTTTTACCGGGACAAAATCAAACCCAAGATATTCCAAGCATGCCGAATATTCAGCGTTTATCGGCAGACTTATTACTCAAAAAAGCCGAGCGTTTAATGCAGTTGGGCGTGTCTAAACTGGCATTATTTCCAGTCACACCACAAGAAGACAAAAGCCTGACCGCAGAAGCAGCATGGCGTGAAGATGGCTTGGTGCAAAACACACTACGCCTGCTGAAAAAAGAATTGCCAGAGATGGTACTTATTACCGATGGCGCACTCGACCCGTACACCACTCATGGTCAAGATGGCATTATTGATGACACAGGCTATGTCCTGAATGATGAAACGGTTGAATGTCTAATTAAACAGGCTTTAAGCCATGCCGAAGCGGGTGCAGATGTGGTTGCGCCAAGTGACATGATGGATGGCCGTATTGGTGCGATTCGTCAGGCGTTGGAAAGCAACGGGCATATCTATACCTCTATCATGGCTTATTCAGCCAAATATGCCTCTAGCTTTTACGGTCCTTTCCGTGATGCAGTCGGTTCTGCCAGCAACCTAAAAGGCGGCAACAAATACAATTATCAAATGGATATTGGCAACCGTGCCGAAGCCTTGCATGAAATTGCACTGGATATTCAAGAAGGTGCAGACATGGTGATTGTAAAACCAGGCATGCCTTATTTAGACATTGTACGTGAAGTGAAAGATAACTTTGGTGTGCCAACCTTTGTCTATCAAGTGAGTGGTGAATACGCCATGCTTGCTGCCGCGATTCAAAATGGCTGGTTGTCGGACAGTGTGATTATTGAATCGCTAATGAGTTGCCGCCGTGCAGGTGCAGATGGTATTTGGACATATTTTGCCGAAGAAGCAGCACTCAAACTTAAAGATATGGCATAAACAGGCGACTTTCATGCACATCGCAATCATTGGTGCAGGCATCAGCGGTTTGTTGTCTGCACTCGAACTGGTAGAGCAGGGCTGCTCTATCAGTATTTTTGATCAACAACAAGCAGCACAAGCGGCATCATGGGCAGGTGGTGGAATTCTTTCTCCCATGTATCCGTGGCGTTATCCTCAAGCGGTCAATGACTTAGCCCAATTTGCCAAACCGCAGTACCAAGCATGGAATGAAAAACTCAAACCTATTACAGGCATTGATTTTGAAATCCATGAAACAGGCATGTTGATTTTTGATGAAGATGATTTTGAGATTGGTATAAATTATGCCGAACGTCATCATGAACCGATGCAGCAAGCTGAATGTCTGAATCGGGAACAGCTCGAACAAATTAACCCGCATATCCATCCCAAATTTAAACAAGCCCTGTATTTCTCACAACTTGCCAATGTGCGCAATCCGCGTTTATTACAATCGCTCACGCAATATTTGAAACAACATCCGCGCGTGCGATTTTTTGAACACTGCCCAATTCAGCAATTTCAGATCACTGAAGATCGTATTCAAGCCATTCAATCTGCCGATGGTCGCTTGCATCGTGCAGATCATATCGTGCTTGCGACAGGTGCATGGTCACAGCACTGGGCGGCACAACTGGGTTTAGAGATTCCTGTACAGCCTGTACAAGGGCAAATTGTGTTATTTAAAACCCCTGCACAATGGTTGCCAAGCATGTGCATGAACAAGGTGATGTACTTGATTCCACGTCAAGATGGGCATGTGCTATGCGGTTCCAGTATGCGTCACGTTGGTTTTGACACCACACCAAACCCGCAAACCCAACAAGATATTTTAACGGCTTGTTTTGAAATGGTGCCTGAATTGGCACAGTTCCCCATTGTGAAACAATGGGCTGGTTTACGTCCAGGCTCGCCTACAGGTGTGCCGTATATCGGCAAAGTGCCAAGCCTAAATAATGTATGGATGAATTTCGGACACTTCCGTAATGGCTTATGTATGGGCACTGCTTCAGCGCAGTTATTAAGACAGCTCATGCTTGGGCAAGAAACGATTGTTGATCCTGCCGCTTATGATCCAAAGCAGTTACAGCCCACCTCAATCTGTGCATAACACTCAGCAGCATCCTCTGTTTAAGTAGAGAATGATGCACCCAGACAAGCCGCTAGCGCCTGTTCAAGTTTTGGATATTGAAAGCAATAACCTGCTTGTTCTAACGCTTGTGGTTTGACATATTGCCCATTCAGCACCAATTGCGATTGCTCGCCCAATAACCAACGCAAGACAAAAGCAGGTAACACCAAAAATGGACGACGTTTTAAAAGCCGAGCTGCGGTTTCGGCAAAGTCTTGCTGACTGGTTTTTTCAGGTGCAACCACATTCAAAATTTTGGCGTCTACAGGTTGCATCATTAACCAGTGAATGGCCTGTAAAACATCTTGTATATGCACCCATGCAACAGGCTGCCGTCCATGCCCAATCCGCCCGACGGCATTTAAACGAATTGGTAATAACATTTGCGGTAAAATGCCGCCACCGCGTCCAAACACCACACCCAAACGCATAATTTTAGTATTTTGCTGGCTAAAGCTTAAAGCAGCTTGTTCCCATTGCTGACACAGTTGCGACATAAAAATATCTTGTGCTGTACTGTGCTCGGTACACAATGTAGACCATTGTTCCTGCGGGTCAATTCCGTAATACCCCACAGCCGAGCCTGAAATAATACACTTGGGGAAAATACGGCGCTTTTCAAGATATTGATATAAGTACAGTGTGGTCTGAACTCGACTATCGAGCAATTTTTGTTTGCGTTCTGCTGTCCATCTGCCCTGCCCAATACTTTCTCCCGCCAAATTAATCACATAATCAATTTGGTCGGTGTCGAGTTCATCTAACTGCTGAATCCAGCGTAATTGTGGATGTTTGGATACTCGATTGGGCTGTCGGGTTAGCCCCACCACCCGATAATCCTGTTGCAATAAAAACGGCAACAATTGTGAACCAATAAAACCACTTGCCCCTGTTACCAGTACCAAAGGTTTATGCATCTTCCAATCTCAGCATGATGAAAAATATAGTTTTAGCTATACGTGATTTAGACTGAATGTTCAAGTCTAAGCAAATCATCATCACATAACTGATCATGTATATTTGAAGAAAATCAGATATTAACAACTTCTTTTATCAGCCAAACATTTTAACTGCCATACGCTGTGCCTGTTTACCATAAAACCAATAGGTCAGCAGATACAATGGAATTGCGATCAACAAGAACATGATCACCACCACACTCATAAATTGTGGCTGTTGCAAATACTGTAAAAAATCTTGCCAAATGCTTGGGTTTTGGCGAGAAAATATCGCCAAACCTAATAATAAAAACGCCAAGTTATAGCCCCAAAAAATCAGGCTAAATCCTAAAGTAAATGTCTTGCGTTCCTTGTCATTCGGCGCACGGCGTTGTTGTTTTAAAAACTTATACAGCACTAAAATCATGGCAACCAAATAAGGCACCGCAGTTAAAATCCCGCCTACACCCGCAGGTAATAATGCAGCCAATACGCCACAAATACAGGTCATCACAAAGCAATACAAGAAAAACCAGATAAAATAACGGCTTAGCGATACCATAAAGATGACTCAGACAAAAGATTCAGCCTAGTATAAAAAAAATTGATTTTTTTTTCATGAAATTGTCAACCGAATACAAAAGCCTGACGTTATATAGGCTACAAGGTCACAACAACCGTTAATGTGTATGGCATCCACAATATTTTCGGTGACCTGACTAAAGCAATAAATCGCATACAGTCATGCTTTGAACAGCAGCCAAAGCTTTACTGTATCGCAAGTTTTTCTTTGACCGACGATTTCATCATCACTCGAATCGTCGGTCTTTATTTTTTAAGGTCTTTTTTTAGCCTTTCTAACATCAGTATTTTAACTCTCTATATTTTTCTATACAGATCACGACAGATTTTACTTTCCCTTCTCTTTAAAATCTCTGCGACCTAAATTGTCGCTTTAAAAGCAGAAAACTGGTTTTTTGCCGCAGTGTTGCGCTCAGTTATGTTAAGTTATCCCATAATTCAACATCAAGATTGGAACACGCATGGCTGTTCATTTTTTACATACGTCTGATTGGCATTTGGGGCAATTTTTCCATCACCATGAACGTGAATATGAACATACTGAATTTTTAAATTGGCTCTTAACTCAAATTAAAAGCAAACAGCCGAATGCCCTGCTCATAGCAGGCGATATTTTTGATGTGGTCAATCCTGCTTCGAGCGCTCAGAAACAACTCTATCAATTCCTTACCGATGCGCATGTGCTTGCTCCACACATGCAAACCTTAATGATTGCAGGCAATCATGACTCTGGGTATCGCATTGAGCAAGTTGAACCCTTTTTAGACCGCTTCAACGCCAAAGCTGTGGGCGTGATTGGTAAAACAGCCGAGCAAAAATTAGATTTAGATAAACTCCTAGTGCCTATTTATGACGCTGCGCAAAATATTGTGGCATGGTGTCTGACCCTGCCCTATTTACGCAGTGCAGAAATTACAGGTTTAAATGAACATAGCAGTGACAATCAATCTGCGGTTGCTTACTTACATCAACAACTGATTGCAGAAGCCAAAGCCCGTAAACAACCCGATCAAGCCCTGATTTTAATGTCACATGCACACATGCAAGGTGGCGAAACTTCCGACTCAGAACGCCCAATTGTAGTGGGGAATGAAGAAGCCTTATCGACTGCGCTGTTTGATGAGGTGATTGACTATGTCGCACTCGGACACTTACACAAACCGCAACAGGTCGGACAGCCACACATTCGCTATAGCGGCTCACCCATCCCTTTATCATTTAGCGAGCTGAATTATAAACACCAAGTCCTTGAAGTTAGGATTGATCCATTACAGGCAGATGCACAGCGTTTCCAATATGAAAGCTTGCTTATTCCACGTACGGTAGAGCTGCTTCGGATTCGCTGTGAACTTTCTGAATTAATCACCGAACTGAATAAATTGCCAAAAGATGAAATTGCAGAAGTTTGCGCACGGCATTTTTTAGAAATTGAATATATCAGCGATGCCCCGCCACCCATTGATTTACGCCAACAAATTGAACAAGCACTGCCTGCCAACCGCTATCGTTTACTGCGCATTGCACGACGCTTTCAAAACTGTGAAAACTCGAACGTGCAACAATCAAAAATTGATTTAGAGCCGCCTACGCCTGAAAAATTATTTTTAGATTTATGGGAAAAAATGGGCTATCAACCTGACCCAGAAGTGAGCCAAGATTTTTTACAGCTTTTGGCCGAAGCCCAACAAGAACTTGATCAGAATAAAGCTTAAGGATTTGCCATGAAAATTTTACGTTTAAGTTTAAATAATTTGGCATCTTTGGCAGGCACGCATGTCATCAATTTTGAAGATGAGCCACTGGCACAGGCAGGTTTAATTGCAATTACGGGCAAAACTGGTGCAGGCAAATCGACTTTGCTGGATGCCATGTGTTTGGCACTTTATGACGAAATTCCACGTTTGAGAGGTGCTACAGGCAGTCTGACCGATACCGCAGGCAAAGAAATTTCCTTAAAAGACTCTAAACATATTTTACGTCGTGGTACGACTTCTGGCTTTGCAGAACTTGAATTTATCGCGCTCGATCAAAAACGCTATTCGGCACGTTGGCAAATTCGCCGTGCACATAACAAAGTGGATGGAAACTTAAAAGTTGAACGTGCCATTACCTGCCTAGATGAGCAACGGGTTTTAAATCAAAGAATTTCTGAAGCTACGCCAATTGTAGAGCAGTTGATTGGCCTTAGTTTTGAGCAATTCACACGCGCAGTATTATTGGCACAATCGGAAGTTGGGGCATTTTTAAAAGCCAAAGACCATGAACGGGCAGATTTACTTGAATATTTAACCAATTCGCAAATTTTTACCGAAGTCAGTAAACGTGCAGCCGTTAAATTTAGTGAAATTAAACAAAAGCGAACAGATCTTGAAAATGTCATGGGGCATGTGGTGCTCCTCAGCGATGAAGCACTAAAAGACTTAGAAACCCAACAACATGACCTAAGTCAACAATTAGCTTTGCTGACCCAAACCGAAAAACTGTATGAAAATGATGTGAAATGGCACAAAGATTGCCATGAACTCTATGCCAGCACCCAAGCTAAAAAAGAAATATATGATGTTCAAGTCGATGCCGATCTTAAACTCGCCTCTCAAAAACAATTGCTCAAACATTTAGATGAATTTCAAACCATCCGCGAGCAATTTGTCTTGCGTCAGCAAGCAGATACCGAGCTAAAAAATCTGAATCAGCAGCTTTTGAAATTTGAACCAAACTTGCAACAAGCGGAATACGCACAACAGCAAGCGATTAGTCAGCAACAGCAAGCGGAAAAAGACCTTCAGGCATGGCAGCAGCATGTTGAACAATTGAAACCACAACTTGAAATTGCGGCACAGTTACAACATGAAATTTCTAGCAAACTTCAACAATATACCGCTTTGGATGCTGCACAAAAATTATTTGCAGAGCAGCAAATTCAGCCTGTGCAAAATAATTTGAAGCAACTGACGACTCAACTTGCAACCGAGCAACAACAACAGCAACATTTACAACAGCAATTCAAACAGACTGCGGCATGGGCAAATTTTGATGATAATTTAGCCCTTACGTTGCAACGTCTGCAAGATTATTTGCAGCTTGAACAGCAGCTACGTCAGCAAAACCCTACGCTGTTCCAATCTGCATTAGATACTTTAATTGAGCAACAACAACATACACAGCAACAACTGTTGGTTTGGGAAAAACAATATCAACATCCTGAACAACTTGAGCAGCAACTCACGGCAGAGCAACAGCAATTACAACATGCTTTAAAGAGTGTGCATGTTTTAGAGCGCTTGCAACAGGCACTTGAACAATGGCAACAACAGACCACCCTATTTGAGCAGTTACAACAGCGTCAGCAAGAAACTTTAAGTCTGCAACAGCAGACACAGACTCAAATTCAAACCCAACAGCAGCAAGTGCAAATTACTGAACAAGCCTTGCAACAATTACAGCAGATCTTTGAACAGCAGCGTTTATTGCAGCATCAAAGTGTGCAGGATTTACGTGCCCAATTAAAACCGAATGAAGCCTGTATGGTCTGCGGCAGCCATGAACATCCGTTTATTCAGCATGAAAATTTACTCAGTGACGCTTTAAACCAATTGCAGGATCAGCAATTGCAGCAGGCCAAAACTGAATTTGAGCATGCGCAAAAACAGCTACAACAATTGGAGCGTGCTCGCAGTCAATACGATGCAACTTATCATCAACAACAACAACGCAGTCTTGAACTGCAACAGCAACTTGAACAACAACAGACATTGGTGCAACAGCTTGCAACATCCTTATCTTTAGATTTGGATGCAGCGCTGCCTGTTGCAAAGCAAATTGAACACGTACAGCAACATTGGGCAACAACACATCAATCCACTCAACACTTGCAGCAGAGTATTCAACAAGCAAACGATACCCTGAAACAATGGCGCAATGCTGCACAGCAGGCAGAACAACTCAAATATGCTATTCAACAACGCCAAGACCTCGCTCAGCGTTTACAGCCTATTTTGTCGCTTTTAGATGCAGAACAAAGACACGCTTGGCTCAATCAACCGATTGAATACTATCAAAATGCCTTACAACAGTTAGAGCAACGTCATCACTTGCAGCAGCAGCAAGTTCAACTGAGCAAAACGATTGAACAACTGACTCAACAACAGCAGCAAGTGCAAGAAAAGTTGCTATTTTTACAACAGCAACATGCAGAGAAAACCCTACAACTGCAGCAGATTAAAACTGCAGGAAGTGAGCTGCGTGATCAAATTAAGCAGCTTACAAGAACTCATGCGGGATGTGAATATCAGACCTATCAAGAATGGCAGCAGGCTTTAGATCAGCAACAACAGCAACTCAATCTTGCACTTAGCACACAACGAACTGTACTTAATCAAGCAGAACAGGTGTTAAAAGACTTACAACTGCAAAAACATGGTTTGGATAGTAGAATTCAACAGCGCATGCAGCAACACACTGAATGTCAGCAACACATTGCAACGTGGCAAGCGACACACACGCATTTTCAAGCCAGCATCATTGATAAATGTTTACAGATTTCTTATGCCGAACATCAGCAAATACGCAACATGCTGCAGCAACAACAAAACAGTTTGGAGAGTGCTAAAACGGCTTGGCAAACATTGGAAGAGCAATATCAAAAACACTTAAAGCAACAGCCACAACTGAGTTTTGACGAGGTCACCACGCAACTGGCAGCGCTGCAAACAGACAAAGCCAAACAACAGCAAAACTATCATGAGATTGAGGCACAGCTACGCCTGAATAGCACCAATCAAGGGATTTTTGCTACCTATCAAACTCAAATTGAAAGTATCAAAGCTGAAGAATACCGCTGGGGACGTATTTACGATTTAATTGGGCATAAAGAAGGGACAAAATTTAAGAAAATTGCCCAAGAACATCACTTGGATATTTTGGTGGAATACGCCAATCAGCAATTGCTGCCACTGAGTTCGCGTTATCAGTTGCATCGTATTCCTGACAGTTTGGGGTTGGCGATTATTGATTTAGATATGAACAGTGAAATTCGCCCTGTTCTGTCTTTATCGGGTGGCGAAACCTTTTTGGTTTCTTTAGCTTTGGCACTAGCAATTGCCAATATGGCATCTGGCTCAATGAAACTGGAATCGCTATTTATTGATGAAGGCTTTGGCACTCTCGACCCGACTTCCTTGCACATGGTGATGAATGCCTTAGACCATCTGCAAAGTCAGGGACGTAAAGTGGTGCTGATTTCGCATATTCAGGAAATGCACGAACGAATTCCTGTGCAAATTCAAGTCAAACCAGTGGGTGCAGGGGCAAGTGAAGTCAATGTGGTGGGTTAAAGCCAATACTGCCTAAAATCTGAAGATTATTTGTCGATTGAAGAATTATTGAAATGACTGTGAGATTTCAGATTTTAGGCTTCCATGAAGTTGTATTGAATTTATTTTAAAATCACCCACACTTTAAGTACTTAATTTTATGGATATAAAAACGATTATTCTCTTTGCTGTATTGCCCAGTTTAAGTATTATTTTTCTCACATGGTTAATACGTTTCCCTAAACCTTGGGTTTTTAAAGCGGTTTTAATTTTTGAAATCATTCTCACCGTCTGCACTTTAGTCATTGAGTTGGATGCAAGAAAAACACCTGGAAATAGCGGTTGGACCATCATTTTCACAGGCTTCTTTCAGTTCTGTTTTTTGCTATTTTTACTGATTGCCCGTATTCGAATCTGGATAGAAAATAAATCTTGAATGTCTACTTCACCTATTTACTGGACGGGAGTGGCGCTTTCTAAAAATAGTGAAGGTTATTAAAAATAATCTACACAAGCCAAAACTTTGACAGCTTTACAGCATACATAACTAAAAAAGCCTCGACATCCTGTCGAGGCTTTCTAGATTCAGTTTTTGGTATAACTCCTGTCGTACCAAGCACTTCCGTGTTGTTCTATTTCTTATTCTTCTTATTTAGGAAACTCCCTGTTTCCCGATAAGTTCATATTAAGAAAATCCAACCTTCAGCACTAGCCGCAAATTTCCGCATTTCATGTCAGCCAAAACGTACAAGATAATGTTTGCAAAATCTTGGCAGATTCTTTGTTCATCTAGCAATTAAGCCTTGGAATAGTCACGTGCGCCAAACAATGCTGTACCAATCCGTACCATAGTTGAACCTGCTGCAATTGCGGCATTTAAATCGCCCGACATCCCCATACTCAAAGTATCCCAATCTTCAGGTTGTGCATGTTGTGCTTTCACTGCATCAAACAATTGTTTGGCATCTTGAAAAGCTTGAGGATGATCAGGTGCAGGAATCACCATCAAACCGCGTAGTTTTAAATGCGGTAATTGGCTGATCTGTCGGACTAATTCTGCAACTTCGCTCGGCTGACAACCATCCTTCGTGTCTTGCGCATCAATATTTACTTGTAAACAAATATTCAGGGGCACTTGTTGAGCATCGCGCTGATTCGATAAACGCTCGGCAATAATCAAACGATCTACCCCATGCACCCATGCAAATTTTTCTGCCAAATGTTTGGTTTTATTGCGCTGCACATGCCCAATAAAGTGCCATTCAATTTCTAAATCACTCAGGGCCTGCATTTTATCCAAAGCTTCTTGCAAATAATTTTCGCCAAAAGCGCGCTGCCCTGTCACATACATTTCACGCAAGGCTTCACTCGGATGAGTCTTAGACACTGCCAACAATTGCACCGTATTTGGCTCGCGCTGTGCCAACTGGCATGCCTGTTGAATTTGTTGCAAAACCTGAGTGCGCATAAGCTGCAGATTATTCATTGATGCATTTCTCATTTCATTCATCTTTTTTTACCTTGTCCAGCAACTAACAGTTGGTTAAGCTGATGGAAAGCCGTATTATTCTATCAAAATAATTAAGATTTAATTGATCTCGGGGACTTTCATGGATATTACAGAATTATTGGCGTTCTCCGCTAAAAACGGCGCTTCGGATTTACACTTATCTGCGGGCATGCCACCACTGATTCGTGTGGATGGTGAAATTCGTCGAATTAACTTACCAGCATTAGAACATAAAGAAGTACACAAATTAGTGTACGACATTATGAATGATAAACAACGTCGTGATTATGAAGAAAATCTAGAAACGGACTTTTCTTTTGAAGTCCCAGGCGTGGCTCGTTTCCGTGTGAACGCATTTAACCAAAACCGTGGTGCAGGTGCAGTATTCCGTACCATTCCTTCTAAAGTTTTGACCCTTGAAGATTTAGGCATGGGACAAATCTTTAAAGATATTTGTGAATATCCACGTGGTTTGGTATTGGTGACAGGCCCAACGGGTTCAGGTAAATCAACCACACTTGCCGCGATGATTGACTTTATTAATGACAATCGCTACGACCATATTCTGACCGTCGAAGACCCAATCGAATTTGTACACCAATCTAAAAAATGTTTGGTTAACCAACGAGAAGTACACCGTGATACGCATGGCTTTAACGAAGCATTACGTTCGGCACTGCGTGAAGACCCTGACATTATTCTAGTGGGTGAGATGCGTGACTTAGAAACCATTCGTTTGGCACTGACTGCTGCTGAAACGGGTCACTTGGTATTTGGTACGCTACACACCACCTCTGCAGCAAAAACCATTGACCGTGTGATTGATGTATTCCCTGCCGAAGAAAAAGACATGGTACGTGCCATGTTGTCTGAATCTTTACAAGCCGTCATTTCACAATCCCTGCTCAAGAAAAATGGTGGTGGTCGTGTAGCTGCGCATGAAATCATGATTGGTATTCCTGCAGTGCGTAACCTGATTCGTGAAAACAAAGTAGCTCAAATGTACTCGGCAATTCAGACTGGTGCCAACTACGGTATGACCACCCTTGACCAGAGTTTGAAAAACTTGGTATCGCGCGGTGTGATTAGCCCACAAACGGCTCGTACGGTTGCAAAACAGCCTGAATCATTCTTATAAGTTTAAAATTCGAGATACGCGATGGACTTTAATGATTTACTGAATTTAATGATTCAGCAAAAAGCGTCTGACTTGTTTATTACAGCCGATGTTGAACCTTCCATGAAAATTCATGGACAAATTGTGCCTGTAGCCAAAAGTAAACTTACAGGTGAAATTGTCGGTCAGCTGCTTAACTCAATTATGAGTGAAAAACAGCGCAAGGAATTTGCCGAAACCCGTGAATGTAACTTTGCGATTACCAACCGTGAAAAAACAGCACGTTTCCGTGTCAGCGCATTCCAACAACGTGATGAGCCGGGCATGGTACTCCGTCGGATTGAAACCAAAATCCCGACCATGGATGACTTGAAACTGCCACCTATTCTCAAAGATTTGGCGATGACCAAACGTGGCATCATCATTTTTGTAGGTGCGACTGGTACAGGTAAATCGACTTCTTTGGCGTCTATTATTGGTTACCGCAACCAAAACTCCAAAGGTCATATCATCACCATTGAAGACCCGATTGAATTTGTGCATGAACATGCGGGCTGTATTATTACCCAACGTGAAGTCGGGATTGATACCGACTCCTTTGAAATCGCATTAAAAAATACCTTGCGTCAAGCGCCTGATGTAATTCTGATTGGTGAGATTCGTTCCCGCGAAACCATGGATTATGCAATTGCCTTTGCCGAAACAGGTCACTTGGTATTTGCCACCCTACACGCCAACAACGCTAACCAAGCAATTGACCGTATTATTCACTTCTTTGAAGCAGACCGTCATAACCAGTTGTTCATGGATTTGTCGCTAAACCTGAAAGCAATTGTGGCACAGCAGTTAATTCCAACCATTGATGGCAACTCACGTCGTGCTGCGATTGAAATTTTAATTAACTCACCACTGATTGCAGATTTAATCCGTAAAGGTGATGTGCACGAAATTAAAGACCTGATGAAGCGTTCACGTGAGTTGGGTATGCAAACCTTTGACCAAGCGTTATACGATCTTTATAAAGCCAAACAAATTAGCTACAAAGATGCACTTAAACACGCCGACTCGCCAAACGATTTGCGTCTACAAATCAAACTTGCAGAAGAAGGTGGCGAGCGCTTGTTACATGCAACTTCGAATATTACCTTCGATGGGCAATAACATCACAACAACGCTTAAACACAAACAAAATAGGCTTCCATACGGAAGCCTATTTTTTATGCTTACAGCAAATTATTTCTTGCGTAAGGCTTCACGACATTCTGGCGCATCACAATAACCATATAAATTCAGCGAGTGCCCTGTGAGCTCAAAACCAAATTTTTCAGCTACATCATGCTGTTCTTTTTCAATGGTATCGTTAATAAATTCAACCACTTTGCTACAGTTCAAGCAAACCAAGTGGTCGTGGTGATCTTCCTGCATAATTTCAAACACAGAATGATTGTTCTCAAAATTATGACGCTCAATAATGCCTGCAGCTTCAAACTGTGTTAACACACGATACACAGTTGCTAAACCCACATCTTCACCCTGATCGAGTAAAGTTTTGTAGATATCTTCTGCACTTAAATGATGTTGTTTTGAATTTTCTAATAATTCTAAGATTTTAATTCGTGGAAGGGTAACTTTAAGTCCAGCTTTGCGTAATTCTTGATTTGAAATAGGCATGAAAAAAGGTCTCTCAACAAAATTAAAGTTGGAATATGCAACAAAGTTAAGATGCAGTATGATCTAACACTGGATCAAGATCAAATGCATCATAATTAATTTGGGATAGTGTAGCAAAATGCAAAAAATCATGTTGACGTTATTGGTCACTTCACTGCTCGCAGGCTGTTCGACCTTGGGCGTTTATAAAGTCGATATTCCACAGGGTACACCTTTAACCCAAGCTCAAGCGTCTAAAGTCCAAGTCGGTATAAGTCATCAACAAGTCCGCTTTTTGCTGGGCAGTCCTACCATCGCCGACCCGATGAATCCATTACGTTGGGACTACATTTACAACTATATCCCAGGAACTTATGCTAAAAAAGCCAAGATCCCTGCCGCGCATGGTCAGCATTTGAAAATCTTTTTCAATCAAAATGGTATTGTAGAAAAAGTTGAAGGATTGGAAACGATTCCAGAATCTCAACCAGGCCTACCAGGATCGAAAGAAGCGATTCTCAACGCGCCACCACTATAGCCGCTTTAGAATAAAAAGAAACCCCTCACTGAAATTCATCTGAGGGGTTTTTAAAATCATTGCAATTGTTTCAAGCGATTGCTTTTGGCATAACGCCCTACAGGGTTCTTTGCGGCACGTTTACGACGAATATCTTTCGGGTTAATGGTCAAAGCACGATAAATCTCAACCCTATCACCTGCTTGTAATACATGCTGCGGCTCAACCCGTACACCAAAAATACCCAGCATCAACGGTTCAGGTAAAGTCGTTGCTGTCACAAGTCCACTCTGCTGAATTGCATCCAGTACAGTCATGCCCTGCTGAAATGCGACAGCCACATGCCATTGTTGTTCGGGTGTGGCATACGCCACCCAAACCTGCGCCATTTGACTCATGCGATCCACTGTCCAATTAACGCCACCATCGCCACTACGATAGATACAGGTAACACCACACGTACCGCAATACGCCAAATGTTATAAAAGGCTTCACTGCTAAAGTTCATGGCTTTACGCAAATGGCTGATTTTCATAATCCAGCCTGCAAAAATTGCGTAAATCAAACAAATAACTAAGCCCCAAAGCAATAAGGCAAAATTAAATACAGGACCAATGGCAGGAATTGCCCAAACCAAAGTTGCTGCAATCAATACAATCCACTGAATCGCAACCGCCATTTGACGTTGTGCCAATTGTTCACGTGCCAATTGCAATAGAACCGCTGCTGCTGCAACAGTTGCCACCACCAAAGCCAACGCTGGAATTTGTGCTTGCACGGCAAAGAATGCAAAAGCAACGACTGCCAATAGCTGTGCAATCCAAATTGGCAATACCGTTGAGGTTGCTGCAGATTGTTGCTGTACTTGCGGCAAACTGGTTTGCCAGTACAAGCCCATGCCTAAACCACTGGCCACCAAAGCCAAAACGGTTGCACTGCCCCATTCACTAAACTCGATTGAGGTGACTTGCCATGCAGGAAGTTCTGAACCCATCACCATTGCTAAAACCAAAGCCGCCACAATAGCAACAGCAGTACACAACAATAAAATTTGACGCGGAACTAATGACAATGCCAGTGCTAAAACAGCCACAATCACAAATAAGACATGACTAGCCAAGTCTGCAGCGGCATATTGATTTAAAATTTGCGCAGCATTAGACAACAAACCGCCTGCTAAAAATGGAATGAACACCACTGCAAGCCAGCCCACCAAACGCCATTTTTGAGAAGCATCGGCATCACGGGTTAAACTTGAAAGTGCTTGTAATGCTGTCGTTTTTGAGCGTTTGGCTAAGGCAATTTCCAAATAAGTAATCGGTAATGCCAAAATCAGCATGGTTGCTAACCACAACAACCAAAAGTCGAGCTGGCGCTCAACCTGAATACCTGTCATTGGTGCGAGTGTGGCAATAATAATGAATGATAAACCAAATGCCATCAGCGGCGATAACCATCGTGACATAGCATTGTCCTGCATGACGCTGTCCTAATAAAAATCTACGGCTATTTTGCCTTTGTCATCAAGGAAAAGCAAAACCTCAAAAAAGAAAAAGCAAACTATCGTTAGATAGCTTGCTGCGCAAATTTATAATTTTTATTCTTTCATTTTTATGGCTTCAGACTTATGAGAAGAAACGAGCGAACCAGCCTTTACCTTTCTTCTTCTCATTTTCCTTAATAATACCCATCATATTCTCTTTCACTGCACCGACATAATCGGCGTCATCGTGTTGAATATGATTAATTAACCATTTTGATAAGACTTCATGCAATTCGCCTTCAATGGATTGTCCCATTTCAAAACGATCGCGATAAGACTCAATTTTTTTAATGAATAAATCATGCACACGTTTATGTGGTACGCGGTATTTATAACCCGCTTCTTCTTGTAATGATTCTTCAAACGTAAAATGCGACTGGGTGTAATCAATAATATTATTTAAAATCTGCTTTACACGTGCTCGATCTGTACCATCGCTAATTTCAACAATTTCATTAATATAATCGAGGATACGTTTATGCTGATCGTCAATCACATCGATACCAGTGTTGTATTCTGGAACCCATTTCATCTTCATACGACCACCTTACAGAAATAAATGATTAATCACATTGCGGAATGGTAGCCGTATTTCCCATAAATAAAAATGAAGCGAATTGGTAGGGATTGGTTTAAATCGCACAAAAACAACACAAGACATTGATTTAAATAAATTTTAACAAAAATACCCGACTAAAAGAATCAATTATTAATTAACCAATTTATACATTTTCATTCTTGATTTAATTGAATTGTACAATAATAAAATGAATATTTTTCAACCACACATACCCGTATAAATTAGTATTGATCCGCTTTGGTGATCCGTCTTAATTCAGGATTTAAACGCTCACGTTCCAAACGCGCAATATGTGTCATTTGGGTTTTAATTGGGCGTCCATGTTGAAATAAAATCATTTCACCTGGCTGAAATGCTGTCCATGTTTCATTTTGAGTCAAGGGTTCAGTGGTAATCACTGCCACACAATCCTCTGCTGTAGTAACTTGGCTAAAATCGACCTCAACATCTAAATCAATTAATTGTGCAGGTTGAAATGGATAAGCACGCACCAACCAATGTAATTTGGTCACCGCATAACTAAATAATGCCTGACCATTGGACAAACAAAAATTAAAAGTGCCATGTTCTGCAATTTTAGGAGAAATTTCGGCTAACAAGTCAAAAATTTGCGTCAGGCTAGGCTCATCATAACCAAAACGATTTACCAATTGATCTAACAAATAACAAAATGCACGTTCACTGTCGGTATTACCCACTGGGGTAAAACGACCTGATAAACGTGGATGAAAGTCATGTAAATCACCATTATGGGCAAAAATCCATTGGCGTCCCCACAACTCACGACTAAACGGATGCGAATTTTCTAAATTAATTTTGCCTTGTGTCGCTTTACGAATATGGGCAATCACATTACGCGATTTAATGGGATAGTTGCGGATCAATTCTGCAATGGGTGATTCCACTGCAGACTGGTTATCGACAAATAAACGGCAAGCTTTATCTTCAAAAAAAGCAATGCCAAAGCCATCAGAATGATCTGAGGTGATTCCTGCGCGCTGCGAAAATCCCCGAAATGAAAAGGTAATATCGGTAGGTGTCGCACAATTCATTCCAAGCAACTGACACATAAGGCCTTATCTTTATACAAATAATGAAATTATCTGATTATTGTGCATCAGCCATGTGGATAATTCAAATCTGAAAAATATAAATAGATTTCTACAGTACCACTTCATAGATATGCAGTGCTGTAGAAATCTCTGCTTAATTATTCTAGTTAAGATGCTTTCACTTTCTTTTGGCGAATAAAATGTTTCGCCATTTGTTTCACATCTAACAAAACAAAATAATCTAGACAGTTAAACTCACGGTCATAAAATGCTTGCTCAGACAGCTTAGCATTCATTTTCAGATAAACATCAAACAGTTTAGGTATTCGTTCATCTTGGCTAAAGCTATGACTTGGACAACTTGGCTCAAACGGCTGCTGTGACTGAATATCGCAGCGTTGATTTTCTGCCAATTGTTGAATCGCTTGATGGGTATGATACGCGCGTGCTTCATTACCTTCCAAACGAATACTGACACAGCCAATCATGTATTTGGCACGCATTTCCCATAACACTTTAGGCACTAAATTCAGCCATAAAATAGAGAGTGTTTTGCCTGAACGATAACGTGGATGCACACAAGTACGCCCCATTTCGACAATATTCGAGAGATGCCCTAACTCATCTATAATTTTAAACTCGTGCGCACTATAACTGTTGGCTAGCTCATGCCCTTGCCAAAGTTTTAAACGAGTATAAGCAACAATTTCACCCGTAGATTTATCTCTGAGTACGGCGTGTTCACAGCCAAAATCGTACAAGTCCTGATCTAAACCCGATTCAAATTCAATGCCAAATTGCTTGGAAAATTGCTGTGCACGAAAGCGCTGTACTTCTTGTAGTTGCTTTAAATTTTCAACCCATTCAAACGCATATTGCGTAGCTTTGCTGTTTTTTTTCTGTGCTTTACCCACTTTAACCATAGGAAAGCTAAACTGCTGACGATACTGATTTAATTTTTGTAGCATCATAGATACCTCATGTTTTCTCCTACACTAGGACAGCAGCATGACACTATGATGACCGCGATTTTAGCGACTACAATTTTAAGATTGCAGGATAGGTGCAAAGCAATTTCAAGGATGCTGAATCAACAAAATTTCAGTTTCTTGCCGTAAATTTGACATAAAAAAGAGCTTCAATTGTGAAGCTCTTTTAGGGATCATCTTATAGAGTTTTATTTACGCGTTTGGACACGGTTGGTAATTAATGTTCCCACACCATGATCAGTAAAGATTTCCAATAAAGTAGCATGTGGCACACGACCATCTACAATATGTGCACTGATTACACCGCCTTTAACTGCATCCAATGCACAACCCACTTTTGGAATCATGCCACCGTAAATCACGCCTGTATCAATTAAACGATCTACTTCCTGCGTAGTCAAACCAGTTAACAGGTTTTTATTTTCGTCTAATACACCCGTAATATTGGTCAGCAAAATTAACTTTTCCGCACCCAATGCTTCGGCAACTTTACCTGCGACTAAATCGGCATTAATGTTATAGGTATTGCCTGCATCATCGACACCTAAAGGTGCAATCACTGGAATAAAGTCGCTGCTGGTAAACATTTCCAACACGTCGGTTTTGACACCCACCACTTCACCCACCAAACCAAGGTCAATTTGTTGTACTTCGCCTGTTTCAGTAGTTTTTTGCATCAATAATTTTTGTGCGCGAATCAAGTTACCATCTTTACCCGTCAAACCAATGGCACGACCGCCATGTTGGTTAATCAGATTGACGATAGATTTGTTGACGCTACCACCCAAGACCATTTCTACGACTTCCATAGTCGTAGGATCGGTGACACGCATGCCATCAATACGGTCAGACTCACGTCCCAATTGCTTGAGCATAGAATCCACTTGTGGACCACCGCCATGCACCACAATCGGGTTTAAGCCTACAGTCTTTAACAACACGATATCACGAGCAAAAGAACTTTCCAGCTCAGGATCGGTCATGGCATTGCCGCCATATTTCACAACAAGGGTCTTGCCCGCAAAACGTTGAATATACGGCAAAGCTTCAGTCAAAATTTGCGCTTTGTCGATACCAGTCTGTTGATGTGGCATTCGCCTCTCCTTATTGAGCATCTAAAATGTCTTGGGCGATTTCAGGGTATCGCTCACTTAACATGGAAACAAATGTATCGCGAATATCATTCAGTCGTGATGGATTATCGGCATCAAAACGCACCGTAAAATATTCGCCTGTATTGGATGCTCGAATAATGCCAAATCCATCTTCAAAATCAAGTCTTACACCATCTATTTTACTTAATTCTGCACCACTGCGATGGCTAGAACTTTCAACATCATTTAAAACCGCACTCGGTTCAATATTCCGTGTGCTGATATACGTGTCTTCAGTGCAGCAACGCTCAGGGTATTTCTGCATCAATGCCGAAAGGCTGCTGTAATTACTGTGGCTTAAATATTCCAACACGCGCAGCGCTGCGTAAATACCATCGTCATAGCCAAAACCACGTCCATCATTGAATACATAATGTCCTGCGTATTCGCCACCGAACACAGCCTTGCCTTGCGACTGCGCCAAATAACGCCGCAAGAAGGTACTGCCCGTGCGAATCATCACCGCTTCGCCACCCAAATCACGCACGGTATTGCGCACCATAGTGGAGCATTTTACATCAAACACCACTTGATGCTGAGGATGAGTTTTTAAACACATTTCTGCAAATAAAGACAGCAAACGATCTGCTGAAAGCACATTGGCATGTTCATCCAAGAGGACGACACGATCACCATCGCCATCTAAAGCAATGCCAATGTCCGCCTGATGTTCACGCACCGCAGCTTTTAAATGTTGTAAGTGTTTTTCTTGTGATGGATCGGGTGCATGTTCTGGAAAATGACCATTGGCTTCGCAGCGTAAAGCAATCACCTCACAGCCCATTTTTTGCAAAACCAAAGCAGCGCAATGACCTGCCGAACCATACATCCCATCTAAAACCACTTTAAAAGTGCCCGCCAGTTGAATATCGTTCAACATTGCCTGCTGATATTGCTGACACGCATCTTCAATAAATTCATGTGAAATATTGGTGGCGTGTTGTGAGGCGATGGATGGTGCTGCATCGGTATTTAAATAATATGGCGCTGCATCGTGTGCCACGTGTTGAATCATTTCAGGGGTTGGCGGTTCGCCC
This sequence comes from Acinetobacter sp. YH12205, assembly GCF_013418125.1. NCBI lineage: Bacteria > Pseudomonadati > Pseudomonadota > Gammaproteobacteria > Moraxellales > Moraxellaceae > Acinetobacter > Acinetobacter sp. YH12205. The sequence continues at coordinate 300,472 of NZ_VPCQ01000003.1, forward strand.
TGCACAATCCATTTAATGCCGTTGTCTGATTTTGGATTATGACTGGCCGTAAGCATAATGCCATTGCCTGCCGTGTGTCGTGCCATAAAATACAACATCGGGCTAGAACAACAACCCACCATCGTCACTTGAAATTGATGGGCAAGAAAGACTTGGCGCATAATTTCAGCATAAGCGGGGCTATTTAAACGCGCATCATAACCAATACTAATTTGAGTTTGCTTTTCTTGTTGATATTGTTGCACCAATCCTTGTGCAATGGCGTGTACCAATTTCGCGGTCAGCACAGTTTCTTTGCCACGAATGTCGTAAGCGCGAAAAATATGCTGAGGAAAAAGTGTTTGTGGATTGTTCATAGGCTTACAACTACAAAGATGAGCCAACATAAAGTGAATAAATCTTGGCTCGAGATATTTTGAAAATTCTAATTAGATTTTTTAATAGATGTGCAATGGTCTCATCAGAGCTAGTGATTTACTTGTCATTATTAGTACATCTTTCGTTACTTTTCAAGAATTGTTGGTAAAGTTTCAGATAAAACTTTACCAAACGATATAGGCTGAAACCTAAGTAACTTAGTTTTTGCCCGTATGCCCAAAACCACCTGCACCACGTTCGGTGGCAACAAATTCATCTACTTGTTCAAACTTGGCCTGTACCACAGGAACCAAAACGTATTGCGCTAAACGCTCACCAGGTTCTAAGCTAAATGCTGTTTGGCTACGGTTCCACACCGAAACCATCAATTCACCCTGATAATCTGAATCAATCAAACCCACCAAGTTCCCCAACACGATGCCATGTTTGTGACCCAAGCCTGAACGCGGCAAAATCATGCCTGCAAAACCTGTATCTTGAATATAAATCGCTAAACCTGTTTTGACCAAGACTGTTTGACCCGGCTCAATCACGGTGCTGCTGTCTACACAAGCACGTAAGTCCAAACCTGCCGAACCTGCGGTTGCATAAGTTGGCATTGGCCATTCTGTGCCTAAACGTGAATCTAAGACTTTAACTTGAACTTTCATGAAGTTTATCCTGTTTTTAAATTTTCAATTTTCTTTCGATTTTCGATGTGCCATTTGATGCTGTACTTGCATCAATGCCCTAAGTATTTTCAAAAAATTAGCGCTTGATTAAGGCACGTAAATTTTCCAAATAATGCTGTGCCTGTAATTTCGGATCGACATCACCGGCTAACTTTTTCTTACGTCCGAGCCATTCCAATTCATCTTGTGGTAATTCATCCAAAAAACGACTTGGGGTCATTTGTTTCATTTGCCCGCCCGCTTTGCGCTGCTCTGCCAAAGTAATGGTTAAGCCCTGACGTGCACGAGTAATCCCCACGTACATCAAACGGCGTTCTTCCTCGACAGTATCTGCCACAATTGAGTTTTTATGCGGTAAAAGCTCTTCTTCCAAACCAATCAAATACACGTACGGAAATTCCAAGCCTTTGGACGCATGCAGGGTGAGTAAATTGACTTTATCAGTGTCTTCTTCTTCCTGTTGCTGTTCGAGCATATCGAGCAGCACCATTTTACGAATCACGCTTTCAATATTCTTTTCATCGACATCTTCAGCACGGTTAATCAAACTTTGGATGCTGCTATATAGAACTTCGATATTATCTAGCTTGGTTTTTTCCTGCGCAGGGGTAGCTGCTTGCTCTTTAATGTAGTCGATATAACCTGCTTCGAGCATCATTTGACGGATGATTGGCACAGGTTCATCATCTTCCAATAAGTTACGCGTAAAATTGCTAATAAAATCTGAAAACTCTGCCAACTGCGTCGTGGCTTTTTTCGGAATTGCCATGGTTAGGCGCTGATCACCTGCAGCAGCCAATAATGACAAATGGTTTTCCTGTGCAAACAGCCCTAGTTTTTCCAAAGTCACAGGACCAATCGCGCGTTTAGGCGTGTTAATAATGCGTAAGAATGCGCTGTCATCTTCAGGGTTAATAATCAGACGCAAATAACTCATGATGTCTTTGATTTCAGCACGTGCGAAGAATGACTGCCCCCCCGAAAGCTTGTAAGGAATTTGCATTTGACGTAATTGGGTTTCCAGAATACGTGCCTGAAAGTTCCCTCGGTACAAAATTGCATAATCTTTCCAGCTTTTACCATTCATCAGTTTATGCGTGAGTAAGTCTTTAACCACGCGTTCTGATTCATCATCATCATTGCGGCATGTAATTACCCGAATCACTTCACCATGACCTTTATCTGACCACAGTTTTTTGTCAAAAATATGTGGATTATTGCCAATGACGGTGTTGGCCGCTTTTAAAATGCGACTGGTCGAGCGATAGTTTTGCTCAAGTTTAATCACTTTTAAATTCGGGAAATCATCTTTCAGCAAGGCCATATTTTCAGGCTTCGCACCGCGCCAAGCGTAAATCGATTGGTCGTCGTCACCTACCGCAGTGAACTGCCCCATTACGCCCACAAGTAATTTCACCAAGATATATTGTGCGGTGTTGGTGTCCTGATACTCATCGACCAATAAATAACGAACACGGTTTTGCCACTTGTCACGCACTTCGGCATTTTCTTGCAAAAGTCGTGTCGGCATTACAATTAAATCATCAAAATCTACCGCGTTATAGGCACGTAAATTACGTTCATAAAGTTGATATAAATGTGCAAACTGGATGTCTTCTGGCGTTTCGCAGGTGGTATGCGCCTGCTCTGGTGCAATCAGATCATTTTTCCAGTCTGAAATCATCTTCATGGCTTTGGCAATCAATTCTTTGCTTTCTGCACCCGACAAATTATCGCGGTGCATTAAATCCATCAGAATACGTTTGCAGTCATCGGCATCTAAAATAGAGAAGTTGGCTTTTAACGGCGTGTGTTTTAATTCATGACGTAATAAATTCAGACCAAAGGTGTGGAAAGTCGAAACCGATAATCCTTTAGCTTCTTCACGTGACAACAATTTGGTCACACGCTCTTTCATTTCTCGTGCTGCTTTGTTGGTAAAAGTCATCGCTGTAATACGATGCGCAGGAATCCCGCAATGCTTAACCAAATAGGCAATTTTTCGGGTAATCACCGAAGTTTTGCCTGAACCTGCACCTGCAAGCACTAACAAGGGTCCTTGAGTGTATTTCATCGCTTCAAGTTGCTTGTCGTTTAACTGACTTGCCAGTGTCATAGTATTTCCTCTATTTCGGTTCGAGCTCGATTATAGTCATCTCCGCCAAAGATGACTAATCTAAAATGCTACTTTAGACGTCATTGTCTATTTGCTGAGTAGCCCCTAGAAATTGCTTGCATAAAAAAACCGCCCGAAGGCGGTTCTTTACAATCTATACAATGCCAGATTATTGGATTGCATAAATGCTGATTTCTACACGACGGTTTTGCTCACGACCTTCTGCAGTAGCATTCGATGCGATTGGGTTTGCAGCACCGTGACCTTGTGCATTAATACGTGAAGTTGATACACCACGGCTAGCCAAGTAGTTTGCAACCGATTGTGCACGTGCTTGTGACAATGGAATGTTGATTGCGTCGTTACCAGTGCTGTCAGTATAACCTGTTACCAAAATACCGCTCTTGTTATCTTGGGTTAGCGTTTGCGCTACTTTGTCCAAGGTAGAATAGAAGTTTGGTTTGATGTTTGATTTGTTAGTATCAAACGTGATGTTACCCGGCATGATCAAGCCAACAGAACCATCGGCATTACGGTTTACTTCTACGCCTGTACCAGCCATTTGTTGACGAAGTTGTTTTTCTTTATTGTCAAGATAAACACCCGCAGCAGCACCCACTACAGCACCAATCGCTGCAGCACGGTTGTTTTGTGCGCTTGTATTTGCGTTACCTTTAGAGACGCCATAACCCGCAGCAGCACCAATTACTGTGCCTAACGCAGTTTTGTCATATTCCATACCACCAAGGTTGTTACCAGTCGTTTGACAACCAGTTAAAACCATTGCCCCTACGACTGCTGCCGAAATTGCTAATGCACGCATGGCATGCCTCCTTACTTGTGTTTTGTTGTATATGCTGAATATTGAATGAAAAAATATACTTAGACCATTGATTTTTTGTTAATAAAAAAACTTTTACTTACAAATATACATGATCATGTACAAATCTTGGTATAACTTCATCACAATTTCTACACACTTTCACTTCAACACTTTTTTATTTTAAAAACAACATTTATATTGGAGTCATCTACAAACACGTGACGCATTGGACGATTTATCTTCAGGATTGATTTATATGTCATCGCAAGCAAAGAAACACCCTTTATTAAAAAAAATCACAAAAGGTCTCACCGTGGGTACAGTCATCACTGGCAGTACATTTTTTCACGGCCCTCCTGTGTTGGCTTTGGGCTTAACCAAACTGTTAAAGCAGTCACGTAAGGTCGATGAAACCAATATTCAAATTACCAACAGTTGGCTCAGTGTAAACAACTGGCTGATTGATCATGTATTACCCAATACCCAATGGGATATCAGCATTGATGAAGATTTGCAACTGAGCATGCAAGGTCGTTATCTCATGACCTGTAACCATCAAAGTTGGGTCGATACCACAGTAAATCAGTATTTTGGCTTAACCCGTATGCCATTGACCCGCTTTTTTACCAAGTGGGAACTGATCTTTATTCCCTTTGTAGGACAAGCCTTTAAAATTTTAGGCTTCCCAATGATGAAGCGTCACAGCAAAGCACAAATTGCCAAAAAACCTGAGCTGAAAGACCGCGATATGGAAGAAGCGCGTAAAGCCTGCCAACAGTTATTAAGTCAGCCCTTTACCCTGCTGAATTATTTAGAAGGCACACGCTTTACCCAAGAAAAACATGATCAACAACAATCGCCTTATCAACATTTATTAAAGCCAAAAGCTGGTGGTTTAGCTTTGGCATTGAATATTTTGGGTGATCAAATTGATGCCTTGGTAGATATGACCATTGTGTACCCAGATGGCGTGCCGGGCTATAGCGAGTTTTGGTTAGGTGAGGTGCCGCGCATTGCGGTGAATTTACGCAAAATTAATATTCCAGCTTGGGTGTTGGGCGGCAATTACGAAGATGATACTGAATATCGTGAGCGTTTTCAGCAATGGGTGCATGAACTGTGGCTGGAAAAAGATCAATTGATTGAAAGCATGCAACAAAAACTTGCAGCTCCGACTGCATAACCATTCAGGTACGCCATGAAAAAGTCTGAAGAACCTGTCATCAAATCCTCTTTTCATCCCCTGCGTAAAGATTCATGGGGATGGAAAATTGCCTTGGCTTATGACTTGTTTTTGATGGGTTTAATCATCTTTAACTTGTTCTGTTTAAGTGCCAATGCCATTTTAATGAGTGATTTTGGCGAATGGTTGTTCGATTTTATTCGTCTACCTGAAATTTTACAGTTTTATCGAACAGAATTGCGCCCTTGGGTGGTGATTACCGAAGGCTGGTTTACCACGTTTTTAATTGTAGAGTTGGGCGTGCGTTGGGGTATTGCAATTATTTTCAAACATCATCAGCGTTGGTGGTTTTTCCCGTTTATTCACTGGTATGAAATTCTTGCAATTATTCCGCAATTGCGTTTTTTACGTTTATTACGTGCCATCGCGATTGGTTACAACCTGCATAGCCATGGCTATAAAGTCATTCCAGACAGTTGGTATAAACGCGGCAACTTTTACTACAACTTGCTAATGGAAGAACTGAGTAGCCGTGTGGTGCTCACGGTACTTAATGGTGTGCAACGTGAATTGACCACCAGTACCACTCACAAACAATTTATTGATGATTTGGTCGAGCATCATCGTCAATTACTCGCGATTGCCCTAGCCGATATTTTGCAGGAATCCTTAGGCAAAGAATTACAAATGCAGCGTCACATGATTGCGAAAAATGTCGGGTTGGTGGTGAATCAAGCCATTGAAGATACGCCTGAACTGACGCAATTGCTGCGCCTGATTCCATTGGTCGGTGGACGTATTGAACAGCAAATTCAAAGTATCGGACAACGATTGGGCGAAAATATCACCCAAGGTTTAATTGAACCTTTTGCACAGCAGCATCAACAAGTACAAAATCCAACTTATCAAATGATTGCTGAAAAAATTAGTCAGATTGAGATTGAACATAATCAGCATATTGATAAATTAGTGGAATCAGCGATATTTGAAAGTTTAGAAGCAATTCGCAAACAAGTAAAAGTTAAACAATGGCAACAAATTTTAAATGAAGGACAACAACACGATATTTCATAAAGGTCTTTCGATAATTTTAGCTAAAACAATGTGAAATATTTTTAGTAACTGAACTAGAGAATTCACCCAATTTGTTCTAGGATTTGCTCTATTTATAAGATGACTTCAACAACCAGCAAAGTTAGAAGTGTTAAGGAATTATTATGGCTGACATACGGATAAAAGGCAGATTGGTCAATGCGATTCGCATTAGCTTAGACACCAATGATCATGATGCGATCCGCCAGCAACTAAGCCCAATGTTGCAAAAATCATTTCCACCAGGGGTTTTGGTGGTCATTGAAAGTTCAGTCGAACAAGAATTGATTGCGCTAATTCAATTGCTAATTAGCCTAGAAGCACAGCCAATTGCTGTGACTGAAGGCATTATGGCAGATCAGGCACGTGCTATTCAGTTCCCTGTCATCCCGCAAGACCGTCCATTGCAGGAAGTGAAAGCCACCAAAGAACAAGTGGTTGAAGTAAAACCTGAACCTGCGGCAGAACAGCAACAGACGGAAAATCAAGTCGCTGAAACTGCACCTGCTGTGGCGCATATTACGTCTTATCACGATGAAATTTTGCGTACAGGTCAATGCTTGGTACAACATCAGGGCGACATTATTTTAACCGCAGGCATCAACAGCGGTTCTGAAGTGATTGCTTCAGGAAATATACATATTTATGGTAGTGTACGTGGTAGAGTCATTGCCGGCGCGGGCGGGAATATTGCGGCACGAATTTTCTGTCATTCCCTAGAAGCAGAATTGGTATCTATTGCAGGCACGTATTGCGTGGCGGACGATATTCCTCAGCATGTGACTAAAAAACCTGTGCATATTTACTTAAATGATAACCAAGAGCTTGTATTTGAAGCTCTACAATTTTAATGTATAAATAATCACCAAAAATCCCCGAAAAAATATAGGGGAATTTAAACCATAACAGGAGTGGATTCGGTGGCGAAAATTGTTGTCGTAACATCAGGCAAAGGTGGCGTAGGTAAAACCACTACAAGTGCATCTTTTGCAACAGGTTTAGCCCTACGTGGTCACAAAACTGTTGTTATCGATTTTGACGTGGGTTTACGTAACCTTGACTTAATTATGGGTTGTGAACGTCGCGTTGTTTATGATTTTGTGAATGTATTAAATAATGAAGCGCGTTTACAACAAGCATTAATTCGCGATAAAGATATCGAAAACCTTTATATTCTTCCAGCTTCACAAACCCGTGATAAAGATGCCCTCACCGATGAAGGTGTGGCACGTATTATGGATGAGTTGGCACAAGAGTTTGATTACATTATTTGCGACTCACCTGCAGGGATTGAGCGCGGTGCCATTCTTGCAATGTACCATGCCGATGAAGCGATTATTGTGACTAACCCTGAAATTTCTTCAGTACGTGACTCTGACCGTATTATTGGTATGCTTGACAGCAAAACCAAAAAAGTAGAACAAAATGAAGGTCGTGTGCGTAAGCACTTGTGTATTACACGTTACAACCCAGAACGTGCCGATAAACAAGAAATGCTGACCATTGACGACATTTCTAAAGATATTTTACGTGTACCAACTTTAGGCGTGATTCCTGAATGTAAGAGCGTACTTCAAGCATCTAACGAAGGTAAACCTGTCATTCTGTATAGCGATGCTGCTGCAGGTCAGGCGTATGATGACTTAGTTGCACGTTTCTTGGGTGAAGAACGTCCGTTTCGTCATATTGAAACAAAACCGAAAGGTTGGTTAGCACGATTATTTGGAGCGTAGACATGGCAGGATTTTGGAGCAAATTATTTAGCGGTGAAGACAAGCCATCTAGCGCACAAACAGCAAAAGATCGCTTAAAAGTGATTGTTGCTTCTGAACAAGGTCTAGGTAAACGCTTAAGCCAAGACAAAATTGATCAGATGAAAAAAGAAATCATGCAAGTGGTAAATCGCTACGTGCGTGGTGTCGATGAACAACATATTCAAATGTCTGTGCGTTCAGAAGCCAATATTGAAATGTTGGAAATGAATATCAATTTGCCTGAAGAGCGATAATCTGAATACTGATTAGTCAAGCAAATTGAATCAGGGCAAAATAACACTAGTTATTTTGCCCTATTTTTTTCAAAAGAATATAAAGGAGATTGCCATGGCATTATCTCAACCTGCGACCTTTAACGAAGCATGGTCGGATGAACGTGTATTTGCCTATTTGAATCAACTTCCACCTGCAGGTGTGAATGCAGATTTTCACGTACTCTATCACGCATTTAAACACATGCGTCCAAGCGACTATGAACGTCTATTGACACAATTTGTTGCCGATGGTCGCGATGTCAATGCCACTAATCCTGAAGGTCAGCGTATTCACGATGTGATTGCTGAATTTCCACGTCAAAAAGATGGTTTTTTAGCAGTTTTAGCCAAGTTTGCTTAAACTGTTTAAACACAATCTCTGGCTAAATTCAGCCAAAAAGATTGAGTGTAAAAAGAAAAAATCCCGCAATTGAATTGCGGGATTTTTTTATAGCACTACTTGATTCAAAATCAAACAGAAAGTGAAAGCTTTACACTAAAATTTCACGTTTCCCATTTGCTCCTTGCTCGCTCACAATGCCTTGCTCTTGCATCTGATCGACAATACGTGCCGCACGGTTATAGCCCAAGCTAAATTTGCGCTGTAAAGATGAGGTCGACACTTTACGTGTTTCCAAAACAAATGCTACACACTGATCATACAACACATCACGGTCTGGACTGCCTTCACCATCTTCAAAACCACGTGAAGATGGTTCTTCATCAAATGGCGTCAAGATTTCATCGACATAGTCAGGATCGCCACGCTCACGCCACGCATCACAAATACGGTTGACTTCATCATCCGAAATAAATGCGCCATGCACACGTTCTGGCTCAATTTTACCCGGTCCTAAAAATAGCATATCACCATGACCAAGCAGGTCTTCTGCACCGCCCGCATCCAAGATAGTACGTGAGTCAATTTTCGAGTTCACACGCAAAGCTACACGGGTTGGAATGTTGGCTTTAATTAGACCTGTGATCACATCCACCGATGGACGCTGAGTTGCTAAGAGTAAGTGAATCCCTGCTGCACGTGATTTTTGTGCCAAACGGGTAATCATTTCTTCCGCTTTCTTGCCCACTTGCATGATCATGTCGGCAAACTCATCTGCCACAATCACAATAGATGGCAATGGTGTTAAACGCGGTGCACGTTCTTGCGTTGCTGAATCTCCCGGCTTCCAAGTTGGATCAATTAAATCTTCACCATTGGCAATAGATTCTTCAACCTTACGGTTATAGTCGCTTAATTTACGAATTTTCAGGAAAGACATTAGCTTATAACGACGTTCCATTTCATTGACACACCAATTTAAAGCGCTGACGGCATCTTTCATATCAGTCACTACAGGCGTCAATAAGTGTGGAATATCGTTATAGTTGGCGAGTTCCAATTGTTTCGGGTCAATCAAAATTAAGCGTAATTGATCAGGCTTGTATTTCAGCAACATCGACAAAATCATCGAGTTCACTGCCACTGATTTACCTGAACCCGTTGTCCCTGCTACGAGCATGTGTGGTGCTTTGCCCAATTCAGTAATCACAGGATTGCCTGAAATGTCTTTCCCCATCGCCATAGATAAAATGCCGTTTGGATCTTCAAAAGCAGGCGTTTGTAATAACTCAATCAAACGTACCATTTCACGTGAACTATTCGGTACTTCAATGCCAATATACGGTTTGCCTGGAATCACTTCGACCACACGTACCGATGCCATCGACATTGAACGCGCCAAGTCACGAGAAATATTGGTTACTTTTGAAGCTTTGACCCCAGGTGCCAAATCCAGCTCAAAACGGGTCACGACAGGACCAGGCTGTGCTTCAACCACTTTGGCTTTGACATTAAATTCCTGTAATTTAATTTCCAGCAATTCCGACAAGCGCGATAATTGTTCTGCGGTGAAGTTCACTTTTTTGTTTGGATCGACTTTATCGAGCAAGTCCAAACCCGGTAATGGCGATAAATCACGACGTTTTTCTGCAACCTGCATGGCGCGTGACATCGGACGACCATGTGCATCGGTCAGCGGCGCATCAAAATCAAAGTCATCTTCGTCTAGTGGTTTGCCTGCGGTTTCCTGCCAAGCTTCGATAAATGCTTCTTTGGATAACGCCACTTTTTCTGCTTGTTCAGCCTGTGTAGCAGTCGCTGCGTTTGCCATCACTGCGGCAGTGGCTGCCGTCTGAATAGGTGCCTGAACAAAAACAGAACTTTGTGCATAGCTACTGGTACTACGCGCTACAGGCGCTTGATCTTGAAATGCATCTTGCTGTAACTCATCACCCAAAAGATCATCCACCAACAAGTCATCTAAACTGTCTAAATCATGCTGCAAATGGCGCTCTTGGCGTACAGCATGATTTTGCGTATTCGAAGCACTTGACGATGGCGGGTTAAAATCTGACTCAAATCTGCTGAGATCATTGTTAAAATTGTGAGCCGTAGGATTCGAGTGCGGATGCACTGTTTCTTGCTGGGTCACAGACTCATCTAAAGTATCCATTGCCCCGCTGTTTTGGAATGGGCTGTGTAAATCACTTGCAGCTTTGCCTTGCGGAACTGCTGCGAGCAATTCATCAAAAATTTGATCATCATCCCAATCTAACGAAGATTTTGCAGTGGCTTGAGATGCCGTAGATGCAGGACGCACTTCATCAAAAGGATTCGATTGTAGATGTGGCTCTGGTTCTTCAGAAGCACGTAATAATGCATGAATGTCTTGGTTATGCTGACTGTCGGTATTTTCTTGTAAAGCACGCCACACTTCGCCTGTCGCAACAATACGCTGGCTGTCTTGTTCTAAGCGATGCGCCTTTTCGATGGTTTTTTCTAACTCAACATCATCAATTTCATCTTGCACCAATAGCTGTTGCTGCGCCTGTTGCTCTTCTTCTTCACGTTGCTGCATGTGATTAAACATACGCTCTGCCGCAGGATGTGGTGCAGTTGTTTCAGCTTCTTTCGCCTGTGCAACCACGGGTTCACTTGCTGCTTCTAAATCAGTTGATGCCACTTCAACAGCAACCACAGGTGCAGCAGCGACAACGGTCTTTTTCACCTGTGGTGTAGAACGGTCAAAGTCAGATTCTGCTTCAGGTACATTGCGATAGAACAAATCTTGCAGATAAGCAGGTGTAGCTTTTAAAGTTGCCCACGTTCTGTTCCACTTCACCCCAAATGCGAGGGTAAATAAGAAAATCCAAAAGACGACTAAAAAAAGTGTTGCTCCATAAATGGTTAAAATTTGCGATAAACTTTTCCCAAGTTCAAAACCAATGATGCCGCCTGAGGCATTGTCTAACGTATCGGCAGGTACTTGCCAAAATAAATACAGCAAACTTGCTGTTGCCAATAAAATGAAGAATTGTGCAGCATAACGAAATGGACGGTTTAAAAAACTACGTGGCCACCAGACTTGTAAGGCTTCAATAAAAAAATAAGCAGGAAGAAGCAGACTCGCCCAACCTAAAAAGCCAAACAGTAAATCGGCAATCCACGCACCTGCGATTCCACTCGCATTTGAAACCTGTTGGGTGTCACTGGAAATGTGCATCCAACCTGGGTCAAATGGAGTATAGGTCACTGTTGCAAGGAACAGATATATTCCAAAAGAGACCAAAAATAATGTCGCTATTAAGCGATGTGCATAAGCACCCGACACCGCAGTCATATATTGTCCTGTCGCCAATTCTTCATCAATGTTTTTTGTTTGTTCGATGGTCTTAAAAAGCCACCTGATTCGGAGCGTCTGTATTTCATTTAGCTGTGTCATTTAAGTTGCATTTCACGATGCAAGCTTCACCACACAGCAAGCTATAAATTATAACAGACCTTCTATTATGCATGTGTTGCCTAGAAAAAGATGCAAGATTATTGAAGTGTGTTGTTAACTTTTTCTATATAGCTCAAATCGATTTACATGATCAGTAATATCAACTTTAATCACACAGCAAACTCATCCTGTTTCACGTATAATTCCATAAATTTCTAAATAAAAAAAGGATGCTGTGCATGAGCGCTCGTCACTCACGTTTAATTATTTTAGGTTCAGGCCCTGCAGGTTATAGTGCTGCAGTATATGCTGCACGTGCCAACTTAAAACCGACTTTAATTGCAGGCTTACAATTGGGTGGTCAACTCACCACAACTACGGAAGTTGATAACTGGCCAGGTGATCCTGAAGGTTTAACAGGCCCAGCGTTAATGGAACGTATGCAAGCTCATGCGGAACGCTTTGGCACAGAAATCGTGTATGACCATATCAATGAAGTAAACCTGAATGTGCGCCCATTTGTACTGAAAGGTGATATGGAAGAATTTACCTGTGATGCTTTAATCATTTGCACAGGTGCGACTGCACAATATTTAGGTTTAGAATCTGAAGCAGCATTTATGGGTCAAGGCGTAAGTGCTTGTGCTACCTGTGATGGTTTCTTCTACAAAAACCAAAAAGTGATGGTCGTTGGTGGTGGTAACACGGCTGTTGAAGAAGCATTATACCTGTCTAACATTGCATCACACGTGACATTGGTGCATCGTCGTGATTCACTTCGCTCTGAAAAAATCTTGCAAGATCATTTATTTGCCAAAGAAAAAGAAGGCAAAATCAGTATTCTTTGGAATAACCAAGTTGATGAAGTCTTGGGCGACAACACAGGCGTAACTTCAGTACGTTTAAAATCAACCACTGATGGCTCTACTCAAATTGTTGATGTGTCTGGCTTATTCATTGCGATTGGTCACAAACCGAATACAGGCATGTTCGAAGGTCAATTGAACTTGCGTGATGGTTATATCCAAGTACAAAGCGGCACTTCAGGCAATGCGACTCAAACTTCTGTGGCTGGCGTATTTGCTGCAGGTGATGTGGCCGATTCAATTTATCGCCAAGCGATTACTTCTGCAGGTTCAGGTTGTATGGCAGCTTTGGATGCAGAAAAATATTTAGATGCACTTGGTGAATAATTTAGTGACCAAGTTTAAAGACCGCTCTCCTTGAGCGGTTTTTTTATCACGGCATTTTTAGGTATGATGAAATCAAGTTCATCGTAAAACTTCATACGGCAATTGATATGCACACGCTCCCGGCTTCACAATTCATTTTCCCCGATCCCATTGAAGTTGATCCTGAGGGTGAAGGCTTGATTTGTGTAGGTGCAGACCTTTCTCCTTCAACCTTATATGAAGCCTATACACATGGCTTATTTCCATGGTTTTCAGAAGGTGATCCTATTTGTTGGTGGAGTCCTGAGCCACGTTGCGTGATTATTCCGCAACATTATCAGCCGAGTAAGTCTTTAATCCGCAACATGAAAAAAATGGATTATCGCATTACTGTCAATCATGCCTTTGAACAGGTAATTCGCAATTGTGCCTTGCCCCGTAGCTATGCCAATGAAACTTGGATTTCTGAAGAGATCATTCAAGGTTACAGTCAGCTTTTTGCAGCAGGTTATGGCTACAGTGTCGAAGTTTGGGAGCAAGATCTTTTGGTCGGTGGTTTATATGGGGTCAGCATTGGCAAGGGCTGTTTTGGTGAGTCCATGTTTAGCCATCGCACTGATGTATCTAAAATGGCATTTTATAGTTTGATGCTGCTCGGACAAGAACAACAATTGCCTTGGATTGACTGTCAATTGGTCAATGATCATTTAATTAGTCTGGGCGCATGTACACTTTCTCGCCAAGACTATCTTAAATCGTTACAAGATGTTGTAAAACAGCCTGCTATCAATTGGAAAAAATATCAGGACAGTGTATTTTCAAGTAAAACAATAGCGCAGTATGCGCGCCTATTTGAATGACAATAACAGAGAGGGATCTTGAAAATGAATTCATATCACCCAAAATCCCTGCTAAATGATTTGCAGTATTACATTACTCCGCCGCATGATTGCAGCTATTTACCCGAAAAATCTGCGCGGATGGTTTTTTTAGACCCTGCACATAAAATTGATGTGCTGACTTTGTCTGAACTCTCTCGGGTCGGTTTTCGTCGCAGTGGCGATTTTGTCTATCGTCCTGAATGCCATTTGTGCCGCCAATGCCTTTCTTCGCGTATTCCTGTCGCTGAATTTAAAATGAACAGCACCCAAAAAAAAGCTTGGAAACGCAATCACGATTTACAAATCAAAATCACCAAGCCACAAGATGCAGGTGATTTGCATTATGCGCTGTATGAACGCTATATCAATGAACGACATGCCGATGGCGATATGTTCCCTGCCAGCCGTGACCAATTTGAAAAATTTTTAATCCACAGTTGTACCAGCAGCTTCTTTTTAGAAGTTTGGCAAGCAGATCGCCTAATTGCGGTATCGACCTGTGATTATTTAGATGATGGTATTTCTGCGGTCTATACCTTTTTTGACCCAGACGAAAGTCGTCGCTCACTCGGAACATTTGCGGTATTAAAACAAATTGAACAGGCACAGCATTTGGGACTGCAATATGTTTACTTAGGCTATTGGGTACCACATTCCAATAAAATGAATTATAAATCGCAATATGGGCCCCTTGAGCTACTACTCGATGGTCAATGGCGACGCATTAACCGTAGCCTAAATACCGATGAGGTGCAGCAATTGGGAAACTCCTTAATGACCACGCTGCCCTTAGGCTGGAATAACTCCATCATCAAATAAAAATGTAATGATGCAATACTATTTTTGCATCGATCAGATTTACTTAAACAAACTGGCAAAATCATCGCTACAAGATTTCACCATAATAATGGCATGCTCACGTGTGCCATCCGTTTTAGGATAATAATTTTTACGTAAATCAATTTGATGAAAACCTGACTTTTCATACAGGGCTATCGCAGCTAAATTACTTTCGCGTACTTCTAAAAAAATCTGCACAGGTTGGTTCTTCAATCCTGCAATAGAATGTTCTAGCAGTTGATAACCTAAACCTTTGCCTTGCTGACTTGGATGTACCGCCATCAACAACAAATTCGCTTCATCCAACACAGGTTGTAAAATACAAAAACCCACCACTTTCCCTGCGTGTTCAATCACGGTACTGTGATAACTGTCCACCGCTTCGGCAAATTGTTTGGCACCCCACGGATGACTTTGTACCAAATTTTCAATCGCAACTACATCAGCGACATCATGGGCTTGCATTAAACGAATCATAAGAAATGATCTTGTGCTGTTCTAAGATGTAGGCATTATAGATTTTTCACTACAAAAAAATCGAGCAAAAAAAAAGGCAACTTACGTTGCCTGACCAAAGGGAAAAGTTTAAAAGCCTAATTTAGCTTTCCAAGTATTTAATAACGTTGTGGTATCAAAATCGTTAGGATGAAAATTCGGTTTGAAATAGAACAACATTTCTTTGCCCATGCCTGTAATAATCCCTTTAGATGGACTATAGGCATAACGATAAATCATGCGTAAATTTTCCAAATTCAACTGCTTGTCTTGTTTTAGTAAACGCAACAAAAAATAGTTTTGTACAAAAAATAAAGTCAGCATCGAAATAACCAAAGAACTTGTACGTAGTGCATAGGCTTTCAGACCTTTGCCAAACACACCTTCAAATACATCATACGCAACAGCTTTATGTTCGTTTTCTTCAATCGCATGCCACAACCACATAGTTTTCATGGTGTCATCGGTCATCAATTCTTGAATATGTGAATTGGTCAATAATTGTGAGGCAATCGTAGCTGTGAAATGTTCTAGCGCAGTGGTCGCAGTTAAATCTACCATTTTCTGTGTAATGCCAATCGGTTTAGCCAACTTTGCCATAAATTTGCGTGTAGTTTGAATCACAGTATCTGTATAACAATCCAAAGTATCAACATCATGCCCAAATTTCTGTGCAGAGGCATTAAAACCGACATGCTCATGCGTGTGCATGGCTTCTTGTCCAATAAATGCACTGATTTCTTTCTGTAAATCTGCATTGTCTTTCAGCATTGGGTGATAACGCACAGCACGCACACTGTCTATAAAGAACTTCTCACCTGCGGGAAATAACGCAGATAATGCAGTCATAAAATGCGTTAGACCTGCATTACCATTCATCCAATATTCAGGTACAGCATCAAAGTTGAAATTCATTCGACGGACAGGAAAACTCGCCCCTGCACGTTCACTAATACTCACTTTAGCATTCATGTTGCTCACTCCTGAGGTTACAACAATGAAGTCATTCATTTCCTGTAACCCGCTATATTTTTTATTTTTCGGTATGAGTTCATATTACGGTTTTCTGTGCGGTATTTAAGTGCAGTTAAGGACAGTGAGTTGTCAGTTCAGGACATGAGGAATAAAAAATAATGATAAGTGAAATTATTTTTTGTGACGCAAGAGTAAAAAATAGACAATGAAATTATTTTTACGACGCAAGAGTAAAAAAATAGACGATGATTTTTTATGACGTAAGAGCAAGAATAATTAGACAGCAAAATTATTTTTATGATGTAAGAGAAAAAAAGGCAACTAAACCGCAGCAAAAGAATGTTCATAAAATGGTTTTAGATTGATTCAAGGTTTAAAGAACAGCTATTTCATCCATCAATACAGTAGGACAAGCTTTCATCCATCTGGAAACTAGCACACAAAATACAGCCATAAAAAAAGCGCCCCAAATGGAGCGCTTTTTCACACTATAAAGTGATTATGCTGTTACTTTAGCAACAACACCAGCACCTACAGTACGACCACCTTCACGGATCGCAAAACGTAGACCTGGGTCCATTGCGATTGGGTGGATTAATTCTACTGACATTTCAACGTTGTCACCTGGCATTACCATTTCAACGCCTTCTTTCAACTGGATTGCACCAGTTACGTCAGTTGTACGGAAATAGAATTGTGGACGGTAACCGTTAAGGAATGGAGTGTGACGACCACCCTCTTCTTTAGAAAGTACGTATACTTCCGCATCGAATTTAGTGTGTGGCTTGATTGTACCTGGTTTAGCAAGTACTTGACCACGTTGTACGTCTTCACGCTTAGTACCACGTAAAAGAACACCACAGTTCTCGCCCGCACGACCTTCGTCAAGAAGTTTACGGAACATTTCTACGCCAGTTACAGTTGTTTTAACTGTGTCTTTGATACCAACGATTTCAACTTCTTCGCCTACTTTCACGATACCAGTTTCTACACGACCAGTTACTACTGTACCACGACCAGAAATAGAGAATACGTCTTCGATTGGCATTAAGAATGCTTGGTCGATTGCACGTACTGGCTCTGGGATGTAAGTATCAAGCGCTTCAACAAGAGCAACTACAGCATCTTCACCATATTGACCTGATTCACCGTTAAGTGCAGCAAGTGCTGAACCACGGATTACTGGAGTGTCGTCGCCTGGGAAGTCGTAAGTAGAAAGAAGTTCACGAACTTCCATTTCAACTAATTCAATTAACTCTTCGTCGTCTACGATATCGCATTTGTTTAAGAATACGATGATATAAGGTACACCTACCTGACGAGAAAGAAGGATGTGTTCACGAGTTTGTGGCATTGGACCATCAGTCGCTGAACAAACAAGGATCGCACCGTCCATCTGAGCAGCACCAGTGATCATGTTTTTAACATAGTCGGCGTGGCCTGGGCAGTCTACGTGCGCGTAGTGACGAGTTGGAGAATCGTATTCTACGTGAGAAGTATTAATTGTAATACCACGTGCTTTTTCTTCTGGTGCAGAGTCGATAGCAGCGTAATCTTTCGCTTCACCACCAAACTTACGTGCACATACTGTAGCAATCGCAGCTGTTAAAGTTGTTTTACCATGGTCAACGTGACCGATTGTGCCCACGTTAACGTGTGGCTTATTACGTTCGAACTTAGCCTTAGCCATGAGATCTTCCTTTTTAAAACAACTCATGGAGGATCACTCCATGAGCATTAGGTTTTTTAACTATGAATTAGTTTGCGCTTATAGTAATCGAAAGATTACTCGTCGTCACCTTTTTTACCACCAGACTGGAATTTAGCAATGATGCCATCTGCCACGTTACGTGGAGTTTCAGCATATTTAGCAAATTCCATAGAGTAAGTCGCACGACCTTGAGACATAGAACGCATGTGTGTTGCGTAACCAAACATCTCTGCAAGTGGAACTTCTGCACGAATTGCTTTAGTACCACCAGGTAAGTCGTCCATACCTTGAACCATACCACGACGACGGTTTAAGTCACCCATGATATCGCCCATGTAGTCTTCTGGAGTTTCTACTTCAACTTTCATGATTGGCTCAAGAAGAACAGGATCTGCTTTCATGAAACCGTCACGGAATGCGTAAGAACCCGCCATTTTGAACGATAATTCGTCAGAGTCGACATCGTGGTAAGAACCGTCGAATAATGTCGCTTTAATGCCTACAACTGGGTAACCAGCCAAGACACCATTCTTCATACGTTCTTGGATACCTTTGTCTACTGCACCGAAGAATTCTTTAGGTACTACACCACCTACAACTTCTTCAGCGAATTCGTAGTCTTTACCAGCTTCAGGATCAAGCGGCTCTAAACGTACGAATACGTGACCGAATTTACCTTTACCACCAGTTTGACGTACGAATTTACCTTCTTGCTCAATCGTCTTTTTGATCGTTTCGCGGTATGCAACCATTGGTTTACCAATGTTCGCTTCTACGTTGAATTCACGCTTCATACGGTCAACGATGATGTCAAGGTGAAGCTCGCCCATACCCGCAATGATCGTTTGACCAGATTCTTCGTCTGTACGAACGCGGAATGATGGATCTTCTTTCGCCAAGCGACCTAAAGCAACTGACATTTTTTCTTGGTCAGCTTTAGTTTTAGGTTCAACAGCCAATGCAATTACTGGCTCTGGGAATTCCATACGCTCTAGTGTAATTACGTGGTTTTCGTCACATAATGTATCACCAGTGGTTGTATCTTTAAGACCTACACACGCTGCGATGTCACCTGCACGAATTTCTTCGATGTCGTGACGGTCATTTGCGTGCATCTGTACGATACGACCAATACGCTCACGCTTCATTTTCACTGGGTTATAAACCGGGCTACCCGCTTTAAGAACACCAGAGTAAACACGTACGAACGTTAAGTTACCAACGAATTTGTCGTTCATGATTTTGAACGCTAACGCTGCGAAAGGTGCTTCGTCAGACGCTTCACGAGAACCTTCAGTTTCGTCTTTGTCGTCTAAGATACCTTTGATCGCTTCAACGTCAGTTGGTGCAGGTAAGAATTCAATTACTGCGTCCAACATACGTTGAACACCTTTGTTTTTGAATGCAGAACCACACATTGCAGGTTGAATTTCACCCGCTAATGTACGTTGACGTAAACCAGCAACGATTTCTTCTTTAGAAAGTTCGCCATTTTCTAGGTACTTGTCCATGAGTTCTTCTGATGCTTCTGCAGCAGCTTCAACCATGTTCGTACGCCATTCTTCAGCAGTTGCTTGAAGGTCAGCTGGAATCTCACCATATTCAAATTTCATACCTTGTGAAGCTTCATCCCAGATGATTGACTTCATTTCGATTAAGTCAACAACACCTGTGAATGTGTCTTCTGCGCCCACTGGAACAACGATAGGCACTGGGTTTGCACCCAAGCGAGTTTTCATTTGTTCAACAACGCGGAAGAAGTTTGCACCTGTACGATCCATTTTGTTCACGAACGCTAAACGAGGTACTTTATATTTGTTTGCTTGACGCCATACAGTTTCAGACTGAGGTTGTACACCACCTACAGCACAGTAAACCATACATGCACCGTCAAGAACACGCATAGAACGCTCAACTTCAATTGTGAAGTCAACGTGTCCTGGGGTGTCAATTACGTTAATACGGTGTTGGTCAAACTGGTTACCCATACCTTTCCAGAAGCATGTTACAGCTGCTGAGGTAATAGTAATACCACGTTCTTGCTCTTGTTCCATCCAGTCAGTTGTTGCTGAACCTTCGTGAGTTTCACCAAGTTTGTGACTTTCACCTGTATAGAACAAAATACGTTCTGAAGTTGTTGTTTTACCCGCATCGATGTGCGCAGAGATACCAATGTTACGGTAACGAGAAATTGGGGTTTGACGTGCCATGATTTCTAGCATTCCTAAATTTTGTTGTTTAAAACAGGACGCTTTAAGCTGCCTAGCAACTTAAAGCGATTTGATGACAATTCAGTGACAACCGATTCATCACCCTCCTGATTAGGGCCTGTTTTATCCGCTTAGAAACGGTAGTGAGAGAAGGCTTTGTTGGCTTCAGCCATACGGTGCACATCTTCACGTTTTTTGATCGCTGCGCCTTTACCTTCAGATGCATCAAGCAACTCGCCAGCAAGACGTAACGCCATAGTTTTTTCAGAACGCTTAGCAGCAGCATCTACCAACCAACGCATCGCTAAAGCAGTACGACGGGATGGGCGTACTTCCATAGGAACTTGATAAGTAGCACCACCAACACGGCGTGCTTTTACTTCGACCATTGGACGAACTTTTTCAAGCGTAGCTTCAAAAAATTCAACTGGGTCTACTTTAGATTTTTCTTGAACGCGGTCTAAAGCACCGTAAACGATACTTTCAGCAATAGATTTTTTACCATCTTGCATTACGTGGTTCATGAATTTAGCGATTGTTTGGCTGCTGAATTTAGGATCCGGAAGGATTTCACGAGCAGCGACTACGCGACGTCTTGGCATTTTAAACTACCTATAAATATGACACTTCAGGGTGATCCAGCCGTAGCACAAAGTGTCGTGTGCATTTCGCTGGCCTTACTACACGTCGCTTGAATTTCACAAAATTAAATGCAGAAATCAGACAAGCGAGACGATAAAGGATTGCAGTTCTACGAACTAATCTACGAACTAAGAGTTTAATCTTTAGAAGATTATTTCTTAGGACGTTTAGCACCGTATTTAGAACGTGACTGGTTACGATCTTTCACGCCAGCACAGTCTAAAGAACCACGAACGGTATGGTAACGTACACCTGGTAAGTCTTTAACACGACCACCACGGATAAGAACAACACTGTGCTCTTGTAGGTTGTGACCTTCACCACCGATGTAGCTAGAAACTTCAAAACCTGAAGTTAAGCGAACACGGCAAACTTTACGCATTGCTGAGTTAGGTTTTTTAGGTGTAGTTGTGTAAACACGTGTACAAACACCACGACGTTGTGGACAAGCCTTCAACGCAGGAACTTTTGATTTTTCAACCAAAGTCGTACGACCCTTACGGATCAACTGATTTGTTGTTGCCATGTGGCAATTCTCCCGTTAATAAAAAGCCCCAAAAACATACTACTTTTTGAGGGCATGCAATTGTAAGCGAAGATAGAAAAATGGTCAATATTTCATAGGCAGTTAAAATACCAACCAAATTTCTACTTATCACTTGTTTTTATTCAGCTTTTGGCTTGCGAGCACTTGTACGAGTTCTCGGCTTTTTTGTAACCTGCTTTGCAGTTTCTTTGCTTGATGTTACTGGATTTTCCGAAACAGTTTCAGCCACTTGAGTTGAATCTTCCACTGGCTCCAAAGCATCTTCCAGCCTATATTCATCAATTTCTTCTGCAGGTACAGCAGGTTTTTGCGGTGCAACTTCAGCATGTGGCTCTAGCATTTGATCTGCCAATTCTTCTAGACCTTGCTGAATATTTTCATCGAGTTGTGCTGCAGTTGTTTCCACTTTGTTCGATTTTTTCTGCACTTTTACCGTTCTGATACTTTCATGGTCTGATACGGTTTGCAGCAAAGCATCTGACGGCGCAGATTCTGCTCTCTCTTGCCCCTCTACTAATGCATCTTGCTCTGCATGTTTGGCTTCATTGCCCTTCAACTGCTCTAAGAGTTTAGGCGCAGCCTGTGCCAGCAATTCCAACGATTTTTCATACGCATGAATGGCAGATAAATTGCTGTCTTTATGCTGAATTAAATAGCTACGGGCATTGGAAAATACTTGCTGTGCCTTGTGATGCACATCTTCCACTAATTTCCAGCTATATACCGCACTCACCGATGCGGTTGCTACAGGCGTGAGTTTATTCAACATGGAAAACTTAGGTACATGATTCAACCACGGCCATTTGACTTGACCTTGCTCATTCAAGAAGTATTTCTTTAATGCCTCATAATCATTGCTTGAACCGAGCATATTTTGTAATTGATGCACATCATGAGTTTGCAGCATATTGGATAAGGTTTTTAGCCCCATCAGTACCGCTTGCTTTTCTGCAATGACGCCTAAATCAATTTGTTTAAAAATAAACTGAACAATTTCTTGCTCGGTGTCTTTGTTCAGTTCAAAACCGTATGCACGTCCCACCTGATAAATGGTACGCAAAGACATCACAATAGATGCAGGCACATCAATAGTTGAACCGATTACTCCTGTTGCACCTGTCAATGCGCCTTGCAGTGATGCAATCCATTTATTTTGTTCTGCGAGTGCCTGACTAATTCGTTTAGAACGATCTACATCTTGAGTCAATTCTTCTAAATCGCGTACGCCAGCCTGATCAAGCACATCATCAACAGAGCTGATATTGGAAGTAAAACTATTCAACTGATCAAATAGGTAATCTGAAATTTTGTCGGAAAAATCGGGCGACACAAAACTCGCCACCTGATTGACGCGGTTATAGTGACGACCTAAAAGCTGACGTGAAACTTGAGGCACATGCTGTCTGAGCATGTGTTGAGGATTGTCATATTGACGCGCTTGAAAAGCACTAAAGCTACGTGCCTGACCTTCAATAATTTGCCCTGATTTTGCACTATGCTCATCCTTCGCTACAGTACCCGGTGCAACTTGCTGCAATACATGGATGCCTGTACTGCTGAGCTTTTTAGCCACCCCAATCGCATTCGAGAAGAATCCGCTTGATTGTTTATTCTTGGAATCTGACATTCTTACTCCTCATTTTTAATTTCTATGATTTATGGGTAGATACTAGGTGTAGTCTAAGTTTATCTCAATATGATTGTGTATCTTTTGGTTGGCTTCCTGCATCTCATTTGCCGCTTCACTGCGGTTTGATCTTCCCTGCAAAGTGGCATCATATTTGCCATAAGAATTCAAAATTCTTTCTGCTATTATGAACGCAATTGTAAGACATGAGTCATACCGTATCAGCGATTGCTTGGCAGTCACGGTGTTCGGCTCAACATTATCACCATAAAAGGGATCTGTAGATGAAACGTGTTGTAATCACCGGCATGGGCATTAACTCGTGCATTGGTAATACTTTAGAAGCTGTGACTCATTCTTTACAAAACGGTATTTCTGGGACACGTTCCAACCCAACTTATGCTGAACTTAATTTCAAAAGCCACGTAAGTGCAGCAGCAGAACAAAACTTTAACCACATTGACCGTAAATTAAAACGCTTTATGGGCGTGTGTGCGATGTACGCTTACAACGCTGCAGTAGATGCCATTGAACATGCGGGCTTAAAGCAAGAAGATTTAGCAGGCAACCCACGTTACGGTATCGCGGGTGGTTCAGGCGGTAACTCAACTGCATCTGTTGCAGAAATGATTGAGCTACTTGAAGAAAAAGGCGCACGTAAAATTGGCCCGTTCTTCGTACCACGTAACATGTCGAACACCATTACGGCAAACTTGGGTGTTGCGTTCAAATTACAAGGTATCGCGCACTCAATTACCAGTGCATGCGCAACTTCTGCCGATGCAATTGGTTATGCCTACAACCTAATTCAATTGGGTAAACAAGATTTAATGCTTGCAGGTGGCGGTGAAGAAGATCACTGGTCACAAAGCTTATTGTTTGATGCGATGGGTGCTTTGTGTTCTAAATACAACGACACACCAGAAACAGCATCTCGTCCGTACTCTGCAGACCGTGATGGTTTCGTCATTGCAGGTGGTGGTGGTTTCGTGGTTCTTGAATCACTTGAACACGCACAAGCACGTGGTGCAAATATTTTAGCTGAAGTGGTTGCGTATGCTGCAAACTCTGACGGTGCAGACATGGTTGCACCAAGCGGTGAAGGTGCAACACGTTGTATCTTGATGGCTTTAGACGAAGCGAAACAACACGGTGTAGACGCAATTGACTATGTGAACACACATGGTACTTCTACTCCAGCAGGCGACGTGACTGAATTGAAAGCCATGGAACGTGCGTTTGGTGAAGGTAAAGTGCCTGCTCTTAGCTCAACGAAGTCAATGACTGGTCACAGCTTGGGTGCTGCAGGCGTTCAAGAAGCAATTTATTCTGTCTTGATGATGCAAAACGACTTCATTGCACCAAACATCAACGTCACTGAACTTGATGAAGGCGCGAAAGCATTTGATATCGTACTTGAAAAACGCGACACAAAATTGAATACTGTGATGAGTAACAGTTTTGGTTTTGGCGGTGTAAATGCCTGCCTTATTTTCAAGAAGTGGGATGAATAATCTCCTATAGGATAGTCGATGGATGCACCTTCTGATGCTTTTTTATGGGTAAAAGCATTACATATTATTGCCGTGGTTTGCTGGTTCGCTGCATTGTTCTACTTACCACGTTTATATGTTTACCATGCCATGAGTGAAGATACACTGAGCCATCAGCGTTTTGAAATCATGGAGCGCAAGTTGTACCGAGGGATTATGTGGCCGTCTATGATTGCCACCCTCATCACGGCACACTTTTTGGTAGATTGGGGCGATGCGACCCGCAATTACCACGATGCGTTATGGTTTTACCTGAAAGTAGCATTGGTCGGTTTATTGGTGATTTACCATTTGGTTTGTGGCTATTACCGCCAAAAACTGATTGGCAATGCGCATTATAAATCACACAAGTTCTGGCGATTCTTCAATGAAATGCCGACTGTGCTGCTATTAGCGATTGTAATTTTAGTCGTGGTAAAACCACAGTTCTAAAATTTGAAACGCCAAGTATCCTGACATCTCAACCTGATTCGGTTGTAAAAAAACCTCAGTGCAAAGAACTGAGGTTTTTTTATGGGTGACAACTAAAAACAGCACTTATGCTTTAATTCAACGTATTTGTGAGTAAGGCTGAAAGCCCAATGCCGCTGCTTGTTTCTGCTGAGATTGAGGAATCGTGACAATAGCAATTTTTCCATCTGCACCACCACAGACCTGTGCATACATCCGCCCATCTGAACCTACACTGGCCCGCTTCACCTGAATCTGTGCTTGCTGTAAACGCTGAACAATTTCCGTAAGGGTTAAACCTGAATCTGGCTCACACTGTCGATGTTGCAATGATGTGTACATTTCGACCTGCGCAGTAGGTGTTGTGGATGTAGCAGCATGATTGGCACATGCAGTCATCAGTATTGAAACCGCTACTACTGCAATAGATTGACTAAATATCTTCATCACATACCCTCTTTCAATATTAAAATTAAATATTAAAATTAAATATTCAAATTAAATATTGAAGCACGATCTTTGCAATAACACTGCGCTAGAAATGCAAACAGATGTAAGCATCTCGCTCATCCAGATAACTGTTCAAGCACCGACAAAATTTGCACAAAACACTGAATTCTATGTTTTGGTGCAGCCAAGTCTAACTCCTGAGCCGAACCATAGCCGTATTCGACTGCAACACAATCGACTCCATTGGCTCGTGCACCTAAAATATCGTGTTCACGATCTCCAATCATTAAACATTGTTCAGGTTGCAATTGTTCTTGCTGCAAAATATAGGCAATTAAATCCGCTTTATTGGTACGCTCACCATTTAGTTCGCTACCGTAGGGATATTCAAAATATTGCAATAAATCGAAGTAATCTAAAATTTGGCGTGCATAAATTTCAGGTTTGGCTGTTGCTAAAAACAGTCGATAGCCTTGCTGTTTTAAATCTGCCAATGTTGCAGCAACATCTTCAAAGACATGATTTTCAAATAAGCCTGTTGCAGCAAAACGCTCTCGATAGCCTGCTAAGGCTTGCTCTGCCAATACGTCATGCACATCTACATGAAGTAATTTTGCCAAAGAGGCTTTTAAGGGCGGCCCGATAATCCAATCAATATTTTCCGTATCTGCAATAGGATGTCCAACCTTAGCCAAACCATAACGCGCAGAAGCGGTAATGCCCTCTTTCGGGTCGGTCAGCGTGCCATCTAAATCAATTAAAAGGTTCTTTATCACAATGTCAGCCTATGTGCCTAAATGACTATCGAGTGTTACTCCAAAGTTGCCTATACTAACGTAAATAGAAGCAATTAAGGATATGTGTGTGCGACCAACAGTACTATGTTTTTCTGGTTTAGACCCTTCGGGTGGCGCTGGTTTACAGGCTGATATTGAAGCCGTTGGCAATAGCGGTGCACATGCAGCGATTGCCTGCACAGCACTGACCATTCAAAACTCTCAGCAAGTATTTGGCTTTGAAGCAACGTCTAAAGAATTGTTATTGGCGCAAGCCAATGCGGTGGTGAATGATTTGCCCATTAAAGTTGTAAAGTCGGGCATGTTGGGCACCACTGACAATATTGCAGCGCTGGCAGATTTTTTACGTGCACATCCTGATTATTTATATGTGCTTGACCCTGTTTTGGTTGCCAATAGTGGTGGTTCTTTAGGTGATCAAGCGACTTTGGTTCAGGCATTTGTCGAGTTGATTCCACTGGCGACTTTAATCACGCCAAATACTGTGGAATTACGTGCCTTAACGGGTGAAGATGATTTAGAACGCGCAACAGCTAAATTATTTGCAATGGGCGCGCAGGCCGTTTTGGTCAAAGGTGGGCATGAAGATACCCCTGATCATATTCGTAATGCACTGTATATTAACAATGAAATGGTTTCAGAAACCCGCTGTCCACGGCTTAAAGGTGAATATCACGGTTCAGGCTGTTCATTGGCGAGCTTTATTGCAGGGCGCTTGGCAATGGGAGATCAACTGAAACAAGCGGTACAACATGCTGAAACTTGGTTGTTTGGTGTGCTTAAATATGCGGAAACGCCTGTACCGAACGGACAGAAAATTCCGAAAAGGTTTTAGTGCTTATCGTTCAACTCCTTCAAACCCTGATCACCTTGTATCAGGGTTTTTCATTGCAACTTTTTAACGTTCGTGCCGTTGTTTCAAATTTTCGACATGTTGACGATTGGTTTTCCAAGACTTATCAAGTAGTTCTTTTTCAATTCTCAGCTGAATACGTTTCAGTTTCATCGGTGAAATGACTTCATGCCGAAAACCTTTGACATACTCAACCCATGCACTGCCTTTAAAAACATTGTTGGGCAAAGAGGTCTTAAACTCACAGTCTGGCATAAATACAATCACAGAATGCAGATATTCAGGCTCGACAATATCGCTCAATACTGATTCCAAAACTTTTATATGCTTATAGTTCTGATAGACAGGATTTTGAAACTTGTAGGTCTTTTTATAAATTTTTTGTGTCCATACTTTTTGGCGTTCTCCACCAAAAATCCAGCCTTTATAGTTTTTTGTTTCAATCACAAAAACCCCAAAAGGACTCAATAAAATATGATCTATTTGAGTTGTTCCTGCGAACTCATCAGGCAAAGTTACATCATTCAACAAGATATAACGTTCATCTAAATACAACTTCACATGCGTACTTACTGCGAGTTCCCCCACCTTTCCCTTTAGAAAAGGTTTGAAAATTTTGATCAGCCCTACACCTGCAACAAGCAGAATAAGCCACCAAAACTGCAACAATAATGTTTTTAACATTTCCCCTGCTCTATTTTATTTTGATCAAAATTGTTGTTGAATCTCAGTCATTTAAACTTTTGAAGTTGAAGATTCTAACTTTAACAAAATCGCTTTATTATCCAACCCGCCTGCAAAGCCCACCAATTTTCCACTTGCACCCACCACCCGATGACACGGTGCAATAATCGAAATTGGATTTTTGCCATTTGCCGCCCCTACGGCACGCATCGCATTCTCACTACCAACTTGTTCGGCAATTTGCTTATAACTACGAGTTTCCCCAAAAGGAATGCTTAATAACGCCTGCCAGACTTTCTTCTGAAATTCAGTGCCTTCAAAATCAAGAGGCACATCAAATTGCTGACGCTGACCTGCAAAATACTCTTGGAGTTGCTGCTGAGTTTTGAGCAAAATTGGATGATCATCTTGTCGAACTAAACTGGCTAAACGTACCCGTTTATGATCTTCGTTATCCCACATTACCGCAACCAATGCGTGATCGTGAGCCACCAATTTAAGCACGCCTACAGGAGTGTCCATTTCAGTAAATGCCAATTGCATTATTTTTCTCCTCAAGCAGGTTGGGTATCAGGTCATCCTGTTTTTAACTCAAACCGATCTGTTATTGAGCACACACTAAAAGACTGCATTCCAAGTTAGCTGGATGAAATTTTCATAAGCACCAAACCTGAAATAATCAGAACTGCAGCCAACATACGCATAGCACTGGCAGGTTCGCCTAAAACAAAAATACCGACTAAAAATGAACCGACTGCGCCTATACCTGTCCAAATCGTATAAGCCGTGCCTAATGGCAAAGTACGCATGGCATAGGCCAAAAGCGCAAAACTTAAAATCATAAAAAAGATAGTCACGATACTGGGCGTTAATTTACTAAAGCCGTCAGACAACTTCATGGAGTATGCCCAAACCACTTCAAAAATACCCGCCAATATCAACATCATCCAGGCCATAACGCCCTC
Source organism: Acinetobacter sp. YH12205 (assembly GCF_013418125.1). Taxonomy (NCBI): domain Bacteria; kingdom Pseudomonadati; phylum Pseudomonadota; class Gammaproteobacteria; order Moraxellales; family Moraxellaceae; genus Acinetobacter; species Acinetobacter sp. YH12205. Next base: position 329,398 of record NZ_VPCQ01000003.1, read on the forward strand.
CTTCAATAGCATGAAATCAGGCCGTCCTGAAGATTTTTCTTGTCGAGTGTTCAGTCACTTTGACTATTTCTAAAAACCCAAACAAGGGAGGTCGTTCCTCCTGTTGCAATTTAAGCCACCGCGCAGCGATGATCCGTCTATTTTAAACTTAAAATTTTGCGCGCACCATTCAATACAAACATGGCCACAACTAAGCCAATCATTAGGTCTGGATAATTCGAGCCTGTGAGCATCACCAAACCGCCCGCAATAATCACACCTAAATTCACAATCACATCATTGGCGGAAAAAATATAACTGGCTTGCATGTGGGTTCCACCATCTTTATGCCCTGAAATTAGCCATAAACAGGTGACGTTTGCCAGCAATGCCACAGCACCAATGACCATCATCAACATGGATTCAGGCTCACTGCCTAAGAAGAAACGGCGCAGGACATCAAAGATAACCAGTGCAGCCAAACCCAGTTGTACCCAACCAGACAAATGTGCAGCTTTGAGCTGTTTCTTGGCGGATTGACCCACGACAAATAAAGCCAAACCATACACGGCGGCATCGGCAAACATATCTAAGGAGTCAGCAATTAACCCAGTCGAAGATGCAATTAAACCTGCAATTAATTCCACCAAAAACATAGCGGCATTAATACCAAGCAAGGCATATAGCACTTTTTGTTGTGCAGCGCTGTTAGATACAGGCAGTTCAGTTTGTGTATTGGCTTCAGTCTGTTGCAACACAGCACCCAAACCCAATGCTTCTAATTTATGGGTAATTTCTGTGGCAGATTGGTTGCTGTGATAAACCTTTAAAAGTCGTGCAGGTGAATCAAAAGACAAGGCTGCAATATCATTATGATCTGCCAAAGCAATCCGCACCATTTGTTCTTCTGCGCCACAATCCATTTTAGGAATATGGTATGCACTCACCCACGGACTCAAAAGTTCCGAATCCAAAATTGTTGCTTTATCTGCCTTGGCAGTCGTTGCAGATGTACAGCTATTTTGATCAGCACAGCTTTTTTCTGTATCGCAAGACGAACCACAGCCTGTATCGCCACATGACTTGGAGTGTGTAGGCGCAGTTGCACAAGGCTGGTTTACATTTTTTTGCGTATCACAACCACAGCCAGTATTGTTTAGATTTTGGTTTTCTAAGTTTTTATCTTGATTCGATTGAGGATCTTGAGTTGATGAAGACATACGCCACACCCAAAAATACAATAGGCTCAGTATAAACCAAGCCTATGTATTTAGGGACAATCTATTCTATTTAGAAGCAGCAACGATCCATTGACTTAATCATTGATAAATACCCCTAATCATTAAAACCTGAAACGCAAGCCTATCGCATATAAGCCGCTCTGCTCGGAATCGGTTGCAGACTGCCAATCAGTGTGTTGATCACCTTTCGTATACTCATAACCTGCACTGATATACGGCATGATGTTCTTGCTGATTTCATAACGCATTTCCACACCCACAGCTGCGCGGTTGAGTCCTGTTTTTTTCGCATATTTGGCATCATCCTGCAGAATAACATCTACATCTAAATAAGGCTGTGCGATCAATTTCTGAGTCAATAACAGATCCCGTGTGGTTTCCAAACTCAAAGCCGCATATTGATCCTCACCCAAATAAAAATAAGCATCGGTTTCAAAAAAATATGGAGCTAAACCATGTAAGCCAAACACAGCGTCAAACTTATCTTCTCGGTCTGTTTGATGCTCTTGCTGATTCACTTCGTGTCGATAACGCACACCTGCTTGCACATCCCAAAAATCTGAAATCATACGACTGTATAACAACTTGGCATCATATTCAGTCGCTTGTGACTCTTGCTTATCACTATGAATTTTCACAAACAACTTGTTTTCATCAGTTCCGATACGAGTTTGTAATTTAGATTTGAGCACTCCCTCGGCATGATCATTCACTTGCCATTGCGTATCTAAAGTGCTCACCGCGTACACCTGCGCACCATGTTCTTTACGATGATCGTGTGACTGCGACTCTTGCACGGACGAATCGGATTGATGCGATTGATGCGATTGATGCGATTGATGCGATTGATGCGATTGATGCGATTGATGCGATTGATGCGATTGATGCGATTGATGCGATTGATGCGATTGATGCGATTGATGCGATTGATGCGATTGAGTATCAGCCTGAGCTGCAATTGTTGCAATCTCTGCTGAACTGGCATGTGCACTATGCACCTCTGTCGCTGCTAGCCCAACTGTACTGATGCAGCAGACAGAAATACTTAAAACTGTTTTCGCAAAAAGATTAATGTTGTGCATGTGCTGCTCCTTTTTGCGCTGTCGCTGAAGGGGTTTGAGTGGCTTGAATTGCTGTGGTTGAAAGCGGTTCATTTTCACTCACCTGCGCTACAATCAATTTATTCATCATTCCCGCGCTCATGTGATAGAGCAAATGACAATGTATTGCCCATTCACCTAATTCATCTGCAGTAAGCAGTGCAGTTACAGTTTGACCTGGCGGCACAATTAAGGTGTGTTTATTCGGCATTTCTGCTGCCGTTTGACCATTTTCCAACTGCATAAACATGCCATGTAAATGCATTGGATGTGCCATCATGCTGTCATTGATAAATTTAATCCGAATACGCTCACCATATTTCACCTTGAGTGGTGTGGCATCACTAAATTTCTTACCGTTGATTGTCCAGATATAACGCTCCATCGTACCGCCTAAACGCACGACCAATTCACTGCTTGGTTCACGTGTATCTGCTTGTGGCTGCAGCGATTTCAAATCTTCATAGTGCAAGGCTTTATGCCCCGCGGGTGTAGAAGCATTTGCCCATCCATATACCACCGCATTTTTGTGTTCTGTTGAAGGCATGCCATGTTGTGTATGCGTATTTTCAGACATTGTTGCATGGTTCATCTTGGAATGATCCATTTCCGACATTACCGCATGATTCATCTTGGAATGATCCATTTCTGACATCGCTACATGGTTCATCTTGGAATGATCCATTTCCGACATCGCTGCATGATTCATCTTGGAATGATCCATCTCCGACATTGCTGCATGGTTCATCTTGGAATGATCCATATCCGACATCGCTGCATGGTTCATTTTGGAATGATCCATTTCAGACATCGCTGCATGATTCATTTTTGAGTGATCCATTTCAGACATCGTTGCATGGTTCATCTTGGAATGATCATCGCCTGAATGCTCTGTAGCATGCCCCATATCTTGCATGGTGAGTAAAGCACGCGGGCGCGCTGCAGGGAGCTGTAGATTTGATGTTGCAGAATGAAGTTCACTCTGCAAGCTACCCACAGCAAAACCTGAGCGGTCTATTGATTCCGCTTCAATTTGATAATGCGCTGCTTGAGGTTCAACAATCACATCGTAGGTTTCTGCAGTGCCGATACGAAATTCATCCACAGTAACAGGTTTGACTGGCTGACCATCGGCACTGACCACTGTCATTTTTAAGTTTGGAATCCGCACATCATAAAACGACATGGCAGAGGCATTGATAAAACGTAAACGCACTTTTTCATTTGGCTTAAATACACCTGTCCAGTTCTGTTCAGGTGTCTTGCCATTCATTAAAAAAGTATAGCCTGTGACATCGGAAAGGTCGGTTTTCAGCATGCGCATCTGATTCCACATTTTGCGGTCTGACCATGTGGCTTTTAGCCCATCACGCTGTACTTGACGCCAAACATCACCTAAGGTTTCACGCTGATTTTGATAAAACTCGGCTGAAATTTTTAAATCTTTCTGAATTTGATTGCTAGATTTTTCATGAAAATCTGACAGCATCACCACATAATCACGATCTGTGTATTCATGTGCGTTTACGGCTGGCTTGGCTTTAGGATGAATCACCAAAGAGCCGTATAGACCATCTTGTTCCTGACCTTTGGAATGTGCGTGATACCAATAGGTACCACTTTGACGTACTTTAAATTGATAAACAAAATGTCCTTGTGGCTTAATCCCTTGAAAACCATTAAATCCAGGCACACCATCCATCAAACCGGGCAACAATAAACCATGCCAGTGAATAGATGAGTCCTGATTTTTTAATTGATTATTAACGTGAATTACCGCCTCATCGCCTTCTTCAAATTCGAGTGCAGGCGCGGGAAATTGTCCATTGACTGTAATACGTTGAACAGGTTTTCCCGTGATATTGACCGTTTGTTCTGCAATGGTCAGGTGATATTCCTTGACCGCAGCAAATGCAGAACTCGAACACAATGCACAGACTGTTAAAAACAGCGCAGGCTGATAAAATTTAGACATGACTTAATCCTTAAAATAAAACGTAAAAGTGTTTTGAATTCAGGATTAAGCTTTGGGTGGACGTAAAATTTGCTGCCAATGCCCAAGTAAATGTTGAGCTTGATAAGCAGGCAACAGAATATTGACAGATGAAAGTGCTACAGGTTGAATCAGTTCAGGGACTTGCACATTCAACACACTGTTTAAGCTTTGACAATGCAACTGCGCACAGTCCTGACAATTCATCTTTGCAGTAGAAAAATCAGCCGAGCCATAACAATCTGCCGCATTTAAATCGGTATCCGTTGCGGATGTGTGCTGACTGAGATGATGGTTGGCCTTGGCATCATGCCCAGATATATGCTGCTTGGTTTCAGGATACGTTTGTAAAGCTGTGGTATGACAATCTGGTAAAGATGTCATTTCACTCGCTGCGGTTGCAGAATGTCGAATCTCAGACCCTGCTGCCTGATTTGACATCATCCAATCATGTGCAGGTTTTACCGCAGCACTAACAATACCACTCCACCCTATGACAAATGCCATCAGGACAACAAACCACATTTGATTGTAGGGTTGAGTCAGCACTAAATAAATTCCTGAGTATGAAAGATGCAGACCTGAACTTGCACAAGAATTGAACATTTTTGCCAAGTACAATCCACAATCTACAATGCACTCAATATAATTCAAGCCCCACTTATACACAATATCTTCTGCATTGAAAAACAGAGTGAATCCGTGCGATTTAAAAGCCAACTAAAACAATCAAGTTATATATTAAGCAACTTATTTTTATAATTAACTGAGTAAATACTCAATAAATTCAGTGTATTTAAAATAAACAAAAAGGATTTGATTGAATCCTTTTTATACTTATTTTGTATAAGTCATAAACAATTGATGTACAAATGTTTATAAATTAATCGGCTTATCCATAGTGTTATCAACATAGATATCCATACGGTTATCTACAAAGTTATCCACAGCATAAGCACTTGTGATTGTAGAAATTTATACTTCGACTGCGCCAACTTTTGCCAATTCAGCACGCATTTCATCAATCACCGTTTTATAGTCTGGCTTGCCAAAAATTGCTGAGCCTGCAACAAACATATCTGCGCCCGCTTCTGCAATTTTACGAATATTGGCAGGTCCCACACCACCATCGACTTCTAAACGGATATCACGACCTGAAGCATCAATGATTTGACGTGCCTGACGTAATTTCTCTAAAGTCATTGGAATGAATTTTTGCCCACCAAAACCTGGGTTCACACTCATGAGTAAAATCTGATCAACTTTATCAAGTACATAATCTAAATAATGCAGCGGTGTAGCAGGGTTAAATACCAAACCCGCTTTTGCCCCGCCCGATTTAATCAGTTGCAATGAACGATCAATATGCTCTGAAGCTTCAGGATGGAACGTGATAATATCTGCGCCCGCTTCCAGAAAATCACCAATCATGCGGTCTACAGGTTTCACCATTAAATGCACATCAATTGGTGCAGTAATGCCATAGTTTTTCAATGCCTTACATACACCTGCACCGAAGGTTAAATTCGGTACATAGTGATTATCCATCACATCAAAATGCACCACATCGGCACCCGCCTGAAGTACATTTTCCACTTCTTCGCCTAGACGAGCAAAATCTGCAGATAAGATAGACGGCGCAATTAAATAAGGCTTGGACATGGGAGAACCTAGCTAAATATTGGGATTGTGGCGCATTATAGCAAAGACTGCTTGGTGTGGTGGATTCTGTTACGATTGGATCATTCAGTTCGATGATTCAGGTCGATCAGCCAATTTGATAATTCTATCTCCGCAACGCTCTGTTGCAGCACTCCACTGTTCTTTCAGTCTGGCTTTGTTATAGTAAAGGTCTTTACTCATTTGAACAAAATGCTGGTTTCAACAGATGATGAACAGTTCTGCCCATATTCAAACAACGCAAGCAAGCCGTATTGCCAAGCGTCTACTCAACCACTGGAAACATAAATTTGACGTTGCAGAAAGCGCAACCCAATACCAAATTATGATGCCAAGTGCCACAATTCTACTTATACCCCAAACACATGAGCTTGTAGTTGAAATTCAGGTAAAAAATACTGAAACAGATTTAAGTTACCTCGAACAAGTCGTGCTTGATCATTTAAGTCGTATGGGACAAACAGAATTGAGCGCGGTTTGGCAACGGTACTAACTGTTTCATGTTAAGGCGCTAAACGCTGCGTTTGTTCAAAATCCTTAACCGCTTGAATACGTTTTTGTGTTGCAGGATGGCTTTGTAAAAAATCCAAAGGGCTTTTGGCGGTGTCTTCACCTGCATCTTCTGCCAAACGCTCCAGAAAATGGGCAAAATGAATGGTTGGAATGCCCTGAGCATGCATCGTATTTAAAGCATAATAATCTGCTTCAGATTCAAAATTACGTGAATAATTTGCCCCCACGAGCGCCACAGGCAAGGTCGAAACTAAATCTGTACCATCTCCTGTAATCGCGAGCAAAATAATACTAAACCCTAAGCTCGATAAAGCCTGTTGCAAGCTGTGTCGTTCTACCAAATGCCCTTGTTCATGTGCCAACACGCCAATGATTTCCTGATCATTCTCCGCCAATTCCACCAATTCATCGGTCAAAATAATGGTGTTATTCGGAATTGCCAGAGCATTCGCGCCTAAGCCATGACCTTGTCGAAACAACACTTTGGCAGGTGTCTCTCCTGCAATGAGCTGTCGATAATCTGTTAGAATTTTCTGCTGACGCGCTGCGGGCAGTTGGCTTGGCGCTGTCATGTCTAAGATATAACGCTCTGCTTCATCACCAATTTGCTTTAAGGTATTCGCAGGCAATTGAAAGGCAACATATTTGGATGCACTTGGGATGCCCCATTGCACTGTGGCAAATACCAGCAACAACACAAAAACCAGACTAAATACAATCAGACTTGGTGTGCGTTCCAATTTCCAAATAGAATGCTGCACCTGTTTATTTCGCAGTTGAAACCATTCAGGCAAGGCTTGGGAAAATTCAATACGTGCATCGTCTTTAAGTTCAATGACAGGTTGAATTTTACCTAGTGCGCCCACCAACATCATGTCTTGATAATGATAGTGTCGTTGTTGCTGTAAATTTTCACCATAACGAATAAGTACCGACTGAGCATCTATAGGAGAGATTTTGGCAGCCCATGGTTTAGACACTACACCATCATAAAACACCACATCCACGATCTGTGCTGCCATCTTCTTCTCCTAGCTTACAGCGATACATCAATATCAAAAATATCACTGAGTTCTTCTGCAAGTGCGCTATGTTCAGCTTGCAGTTTATTGATCATCAAATCTGGATCATTTTTTAAATGTAGACTTAAAGACTCAACCTGATAGCGATATAAACGAATGGCTGCCCATGGGGTCATTAAACCCAAGCTCAGAACTTTCACAATCCAATTGGTCACCACAATCCAAGTATAGTGCCACTGTCCGCAATCGGTCTGAAATTCACTACGACTGATACTGGTATTGTTCCATGTGGTGATAAAAATTCGCGCCGACATCAACGGCCAAATTAAAAATATCCCCAACAAATAAACCGCTAAAAACAACCAAACCAACTGCGTAGGATTGCGACTCAACTGTCCTGCCAAAGCCAACATCATCCCGACAGCAAGCAAAATGCCAAAGAACAATAAAATAGGCATATACATCGCGCGCATATAAGCAGGCCAATCTGCTTTCAGCTTAAATTTAAGCTGCCCTGCATATAAATGGTCTAGGCAATAGCGCTTATACATCCACACCAACACAGGAAAAAATAAGCCCAAAGTAAACAAATTAATTACGATACATTTTAAAAATACCCAATAGGCTTCTTTGTTACTGCCTGAAAAATAAAAACGGGCATTGCCAAATTTACTATTTCGCGCCTTGAAACGGATGGTCGCTCGAATCAACCACGGCACAGCTAAATATAAAACCACCACGCCAATGACCATTGCTTTGACTGAATAATTGGAAATCACCGAGATCGCAACATAAATTCCAATAGCAATTAAACGTCCCAATAAAATTTTATGTGGGATGCCCGTGAAATCAAAACGACGTTTGATTAATTCGGTATTGCCATAAAAGTAGCGCAAACGACGTACTTTTGCCCACGGTGCATACAGCCCAAAGGTCACGATCATCAACAAAATATTGACAATCCAAATACCAAAATACTCTGAGGCGCTACCATGAAACTGAAAATGATGAATCCGTCCAAGTAATGGATTCCGTGCGGGTGGCGTCGTAGGCTCCGCTGCAAAAAAGGGGGAAGATGGCATTGCTTGTTGTGGTGAATCCCATTCTGAATTGTGCATGTGATGCCTTATTTATTTTATTGTGCGGTCGTTATTTTACCCAGACACTCAAACCCAAATGAGCAATCTTTCCAAATGGTAAAAAAGCAAGTATTCACCATTCTAATAAAAAGTGAACAACTTGCCTAGAAAAGTTTAAAAATCAATGCGTAAAATTGAGTACTTGGCTTAGTCCGCTTGCAATTGTACCGCATGGAATTGCAAATGCTGATCTATAAAGCTTTGAATGAAATAATAGCCATGATCATAGCCTGCATGTTCCCGCAAACTCAATTTTTGCCCAACCGCATCGCAAGCTTGCTGAAATAATGCAGGATTGAGCTGACTATAAAATTGATCTTTCAATCCCTGATCAATCAAAATTTCACTGAACAATGCACCTTTGACCTGCACCAAAGCAGTCGCATCGTGCTGTAACCATACTTGCTGATCTGTACCTAAATAATTAGAAAATGCTTTTTCACCCCACGGGCATTGGCTTGGCGCACAAATCGGAGCAAAAGCAGACACTGACTTAAATTTTTCAGGATATTTAAACGCGAGGGTCAATGCACCATGACCGCCCATACTGTGCCCCATGATGCCAACGTGCTGTGCCTGAATTGGGAACTGTTGCAGCACCAATTGATAAAGCTCATCGGTGACAAAAGTTTCCATTTGATAATGTGCCGCCCACGGTGATTGTGTCGCATTGATATAGAAACCTGCACCCTGTCCAATATCCCAATGGTCGCCTTTCGCAACAGCTTCACCACGTGGTGAAGTATCTGGACTAATCAAGATTAATCCCAATTGTGCTGCCATGTGCTGCGCATGTGCTTTAATCGCAAAGGTTTCTTCGTTACACGTTAAACCCGCCAAATAAAATACCGCAGGACACGCCTGCCCCGCCAAAGCTTGTTCTGGTAAAAAAATGCCAAACTGAGTTTCAGTCTGTAAAGCATTTGAATGAAAACGATAAATCCGTTGCTCACCCTCAAAACAGCGGTTGTTCTGAATTAACTCCATCACCCTCTCCTCTTTGGCTTATTGAACAGATTGTGCACTCAATTGAATTTCAGCCGATGTTGCAACACTTTTTTGAGGAAACAAACGCTGCTCTAATTGTGGCAACATCAATTCCATATTTTTACCAATTGCCCATTGTGGCTCTGAAGGTTCAAAACCTTGCGCTTGCTCCCATTTCGCCACAGTCACTTTGGCTTCATTAAAAGCATTAGCAAAAGAGTTTTGTTCACGCATAGCCTGATCAAAAAAGGCACGACCAAAATAAGTATAATCAGCTTCGTTTGAACAACCAAACGACTCACGATCTGCTGCCGATGCAGTAATCACCAAGGTATTATCATCTTGCAAGGCGGATACAAAGCTACCTGAATAACAGGCTGAAATGACGATCACACGCCAACGAATACCCGATTTATCCAAAGTATCGCGTAACCATTTCGGATCGACCTGATTTAAGTCAAGTGGTGCATTTTCAATTTCAAAATGATCTTTTAAACCGTGTGAGGTCATATATAAAAACAGCACATCACTTTCACGGTTCATGCGCTGTCCAATACGGCGCAGCGCTAATTCAATACTGGTTTGCGAAGCAATTGGAATTACATTGCGGGTCATTGGGTTATTAATTAACACCATCGAACGCCCAAAAGTACCAAAACGGGTATCAAACTGTTCACGAATGCGCTCAATTTCAGACATAAATACGTCTTGATAACTCGCCCCTGCAACACCTAAAAAGTACCAATGCGATTGAGCAAATTCCCCATATTGAATACTGTCTAAAGCTTTATTGAGTACACGACTTTGTGCATAAAAAGCTTCTTCGCTTAGACTTGGTGGAACTTCTTCTACTTTCCAAATGGGCTGACTTTTCACTGACATTTGCCAAACTACCAAAGTGAATAAGGTCGCCAAAACAATCAGCGCACGTTCCCACCACGGCCAATGCAATTCACGTGAAAACACCCATACCACTGCCAAACTTTGCCAAACAAATAGCACCATAAAAATGGTAGGCAAATAGTCATACAACACATACGGCAAGACATCCATCATGCCCATGTATTGAATCAAGCTTTGTAATAATGCAACGTGAGTATCTAATACCAACCACAACAAAGCAGGTACTAACAATAAACGCGGGTTATTGACACGCTGAGAAAGAATAATTCCGACAATTAAGGCAATAAAGGGCCACAAGGCATAACTGACCAAACCTTGTGGGTTAAATTCACCCACTTCTCCCGCGACCAACCAACTGAATAAGGTATTGGCAAGACCACCTAAAATCCCCCAAAAAATCAGTTGTAAGATAGAAGGACGAATAATTTGCAAAGAGCGTCGCGAACCCAAAAATAACCAAACGCCTGCGGCTTGGTTGCTTTTAAAATCGTGCCAAAAATTAATGGAGGGTTTGAAGTCAATCATAGGATTCTGTTAATCGCAGCTCGCGTTTCCACACTCCAAGTTTATGCTTGTCGTCGTAATTATCAATTGTCAATTTTAACTATATAACAAATCTTTGCGCATTATAGAAGCATTGAACGCCTTGCCACTGCTTTAGTGGTAGAAATCTACCCATTGTTCAAATTTGCTTGGAAATAGGCATCAAATCGGCAAGCATCACCCTGCCATTGATGTGTGGTTTCCTGCCCCGCCAAAAATACAGCCAAACGTGGGCGCTTCACCACAACACGTTTGGCAATTTGCTGTGCCAAACCCAGTAAATGATCACCTAAATCCATTTCGCCATCTTCAGGTAACAGCAAATGTAATAACTGCATTTGTTTTTTGACTTGTGCCTGCTTTTTCTGCGCCTGTTGATGTTGATCTCGCTGCGGAAACATCGGGTCTAAATACACCACATCAACCACTTTGCCCTGCGCTGCGCAGTTGCGTAAATAATCTGCTGAATCTGTAAAAACCAACTGGATACGGGCAACAACACTTGCTAAAAAAGGATCATCTGCGGCTTGGCGTTTAGCATCCTCCAACAAAGTAAAAAGAATAGGATGACGCTCCAACAACGTGACCTGAGCACCCAAGTGTGCCATGAGTAAGCTGTCGTGTCCTAATCCTGCCGTAGCATCAATTAGGCTTGGTTTTTCCGACAAATTACAGGCACGAGCAATCATTTCCGATTTTAAAGAGGCACGTTTCAATCGCCCAACTTCAGCTTTCCAATCGGGTTGCATTTTCATGCCATTGGCACACAACCACAACCCTTCAGCATCTACACACAATGCCAATTCAGGGTTCAAACGCAAAAAACGCGCATTGAGTTTTTCTACTGTTTCAATGCACGTTTGCACGCCTCTAGACAAAAGCACAGCAGAATAATGCTGTGCTTGAGTGAGCCACTCGGCTTCGGTGTATAAGCGAAGTTCGCTTACCATAGTTTCCAGCCTGTGAATGCGAACAATAAAATGATTAAACCTGAAGCAATACGATACCAAGCAAAAATCATAAAATCACGTTTCGCCACATAAGCCACCAATGCACGGATCAGCAAAAGTGCGGAAACAAAAGAGACGATGATCCCGAAGCTGAGTACGGTCCAATCTTCAGTAGTTTGGAATACATCATAGCTTTGATATAAGTCGAGCAAGCCTGCGCCAATAATGACAGGAATTCCCAAAAAGAAGGAAAACTCAGTTGCTGCTTTTCGCGATACACCCAAGAACATCGCGCCAATAATAGTTGCACCTGAACGCGAAGTCCCCGGAATCAGCGACAATACCTGAATTAGACCAATCCAAATCGCATCTCGATAAGTTAGTTCTTCAACCTCATGGGCACGTACTTGTGGTGGATGTTTTTCAATCCACATAATAATAAAACCGCCAATAATCAAACCAATCGCCACGGCAACATCATTAAAGAGTAATTCTTTTACAGTCTGCCCAAAGGTCAATCCAATCAGAATAATTGGAATAGATGCCATAATCAGACCAAAGCCCAAGCGTCGACCTTTTTCTTCGCCAGTAAACATGCCTGTGGCTGCGCCCCATAGACGTGTCCAGTACTCATATATGACCGCTGCAATTGCTCCCATTTGAATGGCAATCACAAATACATCGCTTTTTTCTTTGGTCCAAAAGTCCATTAGCTCTGCAGCGAGAATCAAATGTCCTGTGCTAGAAATGGGTAGAAATTCGGTAATCCCTTCTACAATACCCATAATTGCCGCTTTGAGCAGCAGTAAAAGATCCATAAATAACCCTAATTATGCCTTGCCTTGTTCTGGAATTTTTTTCCAAGCATTGTCACGTAAATAGACAGGCAATGCTTGTTCTGCGCTGACCCATTGCTGTTGCTGTGCACAGACGCGTGCAATAGTAGCAATATCTTGTGCGGTTGCACTTAAGCCTTTGTATTGTATTTGTTCTTGATCAATGAGACCTGCACCAGAACCGACCAATTGAAAGCGTACCGTCTGTGCAGCATCGCTATAATTCAATAATTGTTCCTGATCAACCGCCTGCATGATTCCTTGTGCATCTAGCTCAAAACTGGCGATATACACTTCATTCATGCGTGCATCCAACACAGCCGTAACTGCAGTTAATCCTTCAAGACGATAAGCCGCCTGCGCCAATGCCTGCAAAGTCGATACAGGAATTACAGGCACATCATGCGCCCACGCCAAAGCTTGCGTGACTGCCGCATTAATTCGCACACCGCTAAAAGAACCCGGGCCACGGCTAAAGGCAATTGCAGTCAGATCAGCCGTACTAATTTGAGTTTCAGCAAAGCCTTGCTCAATCATCGGTAAGATGGTTTGCGTTTGTGCTTTTGCTCGCGCATCTAATTGAAAAAAGAGTTCCTGTGTTTCATCTACAATCGAAACGGAACACTGCTCATTGGCAGTTTCCAATGCCAGCAATTTCATGCACAACCTTCAAGGAGTAAATATCAAAAATTGGCGTTATGATACTCCACTCCTGAAATTCACGCGAGGATTTACATGCCTTAGATTGCAATTCCTGAGTATAAAATTCTATGTAATTACAGCTAAAAAATGCGTTTGACTAAACGATGCAAATTCTATTTTAGAGTGTTGCAGGCTCTAGGTTTACAAAATGCTGAAAATGTTCAGCATAGTGCAGCGCACTCATTTTTAAACGTGCTTCTGCAGACTCATCCAAAGTCTTAACCACTTTACCGGGAGAACCCATCACCACAGAATTATCGGGAATCACTTTCCCTTCAGGAATTAAAGCATTGGCACCAATAATACAGTTTTTACCAATCACCGCATGATTCAGCACCACTGCATTAATACCAATCAGGGTGTTATCGCCCACGGTACAACCATGTAACATCGCCAGATGTCCAATAGTCACATAATCACCAATCTGCATTTCAATACCTGCATCGGTGTGCAACACAGCATTTTCCTGAACATTACTAAAATTACCCAATTTGATTTTACTGTTATCGGCACGTACCACAGCCCCAAACCAAATACTAACTTTCTGTCCCAACTCAACCTGACCAATGACCGTGGCATTATCCGCCACCCAACCATCCCACGGTTGCTGCATTGCTTTCGGGGCATATCCTTTAAATTTATACAACATGGTTCCTTCCTATCTTCACATCAAAATTTTTCTATTTCTTAAATGTTGGTGAATTTAACAAAAACGGCCATTCTTTACGATAATCCAAACCATATTCAAATAAAGACACCAACATCCGCGCTGTTAAGCCCCAAACCACTTCATCTTCAACCTGCATACTCGGAAAATATAATTTTTGTTGTGCAAAGCTCACTTCATACGGCGTTGGTGGCGCTTCCATTAAATGCTGTAAAGAGGCAAAAAAGATCCGATCAATTTCTGAAGGTTGTGGAATTAATTCTACTTTTGGAGGAATCAGCCCCACCACAGGCTTAACCAACATTCCATTACGGGCTTTTTGCATTGGCAAGTCACCAATCAACTGCACTTCAAATGGATTTAATGCGGTTTCTTCCTGCGCTTCACGCAATGCCACCACAATATTACTGGTATCTTGCGGATCGCGTTTGCCACCAGGGAAAGACACCTCACCCGCGTGATTATTGAGTAAGGTAGAACGGCGGGTTAGCAATACCTTTGGATCAGACTCGTCGGTAATGGCAATCAATACCGCTGCATGCGCTTCCATGAACGTTTTAGAAAAGCGCAAACGTTGCTGTAATAGATGCGTGAGCGAATGATCAATCATGCCTTATAATTCTCCTTGTCTAAGTTTTCATCATAGCTGAAATAGGTGGGCAATAGATAGAGAGGATGCCAAAGTTGAAATTTTCAGTTATTCTGAGAACTCCCTTCAACAATGACGATCACTATGAACTTTTGTGGAAATTGTGGACAAAAAACAACAACGAAAATTCCGCTTGGCGATCAGCAATTACGTCAAGTGTGTAGCGCATGTGGCAATATTCACTATGTCAATCCAAAAGTCATTTGTGGTGCATTGGTCGTTTGGGAAAATAAAGTATTGTTGTGTCGTCGTGCAATTGAACCACGCTATGGTTTGTGGACTTTACCCGCAGGCTATATGGAAATGTTTGAAACCATGGAGCAAGGTTCTGCCCGTGAAACCCGCGAAGAAGCCGAAGCGGAAATTGAAATCGAACAACTTTATTGCATGTATAACATTCCACGGATTGGGCAAATTTATGTGCTGTTCAAAGCTCAATTGTTGAATGGTCAATTTGGTGCAGGTGAAGAAACCATCGAATCACGCTTGTTTAGTGAAGATGAAATTCCGTGGTCTGAATTGGCTTTCCCAAGTGTAGAACGTACTTTACAACACTACTTTGCAGATCGAAAAAACAATCATTTTACGACCCACTTAGAAACCTTAGGTTCACGTACAGATCATACGGGTTAAAAACCCCACATGATGTTCATTTGAATCAAGCTAAAATTCGAATAATAAATAGCCCACTCTAAAGTGGGCTATTTTCATCACTATGTCACCTAAAATTAATGCTAAATACGCACTTTATTTGGGTTATAACACTCAGCAACATCTAGACTTACAGCTCCACCTTGGGCTTTCACCAAAGCTTTATCTGCATCAGTTGCTAAAGCAGGGTTTTGAGCCACGTAAGTTGCAAGTTGCGCATGATAAATATTGCTCCACTTCACTGTTGAGCCATTGAAATCAGACAATGTAATACGTGTAGAGTTGGCTGCAACTAAATTGCCAATATTGGCACGTGCACCGCCCACCACTTGACCATTTCCACCTTCAACCGCTTCAATTTTGGTATTCAAACCAATGACTGCGCCATCAAGTTTATGAAATTTTGGATTGGCTAAAATCATACGTAAAGTGACTGCTTTATTGTCGATATCGGTTGCACCTAACACACCTATACGGTATTGCTGCACACCATTTGTATCAACATATTCAACACCAGACTGACGAATTGCTGCACACTGACCAGACATATCGGTTTCTGTGGCATTTGGTGCTATATCTGTACGAATATTGCCATCCTCATCTAAAACAACACCTAATTTGATGCTATCTGTAGTCGTTCCGCCATCAAAATTAAAGGTCAAGGTTGCATAAATTGGGAAAATATAGCGACTGCCTAAAGGTACATTTTTCTGGGTTTTAAAAACGCGATTATCCAAAAAGTTCACAGAAAAGAATTTATAGGCATCAAAAGAACCTTTGAACTGATCGGTACCTATGGTTTGTTGCCATTGACCATAATCTGCAGGATTCGCTGTTGTAGATTTGGTCAATAATTTATAAAAACCTTCCGTGCCTGCAATTAAATAATCATTAAACACCTTACCTTGGGTAATTTTAAAATCATCAGCCGCATTGTCATTCACACTAAAACGGAATGGCCCCTGAATACGTTTATTCAATGGGTTGACCCATGTGGTTTGTGCTGCTGCTACCATACGCTCAGGACGTACTTTACGAATCAATTCACCACTCACCGTTAAAATTGGGTTGGTCGTGTTTGCAGACACCGCACCTTTCCACTGCATACCATAACCGAAGGTATACCCTGAACGGTCTGTAATCAGTTGATACTGCCCAATGAGGTGTTTCAAATCTGCGACCGTAGATTTACAATCTGCCAAATTACAGCCATATAAACCCTGTGGCAATTGTGAGTCTTCTTTGGCTAAAATCGGATAGTTAGCTTGATAAGATGCCGAGTTATTCATGTAAACCAAGGTGTTTAATGCTTGATAAGCATCATCTTGAGATACCTGTGACACATCTACCCACGGGCGTAAAATACTGGCATAAGCCCCTGAACGATAGTCACCAAGCTCAACGGACTCAGCAACATTTGCCAATTGTTCTTTTTTGAGTGTCGTAATCGTTAAAGGCTGAATATCGCCTGCGACAAAATTTTTATTTTCAAGAGATAAAGCCTGTAAAACACGTACAATTGCAGTCGCGACCTGTATAGTTTCGTCACTACTACTTAAACTCGTTGCTTGGCGTCCTGTTAATCCACGTGCCATATCTAACACACTTAAACGTGGATAACCCGCACCTGCAGTACTGACCATTCCAATATCAGACAATGATACTGTGCCTAAATCAATATATTGATTGGTCTTTTCCTGAATAAAGAAGTGGACTTTATCTCCTTCACTACATTTACCTGTTGCCGCATTACTTTTCGGCTCAATCATGGTGATGTAGGTTTTACTGGTATCACTGCTACAGGTAAAATTCAAACCATCCACAGGATAATCCAATGCAAATTCCACGCAGTTTTTTGCTGTACTGGCACAACTCCCGTTGATATACGCCACAGCATTAGGCTCTGGATTAATATTGGCACTTTCTCCACCACAGCCACTCAATGCCGCCATCAATGCTGTCGTTGCAAAAGGTAAAATATGTCTTGTTTTCATCCTGAATTCTCTTATTGTTGTTAGCGTATCGCAATGAGTTTTAATTGCCCTTGGTTACTGAGCGCGCGATGTTCCATATCCACTGCAGAAGCCAATGGCGTTAATAATACATAGTGGCTATTTTTTGGAAGTTGCAGCATACCTTCTATTACCTCGTGTCGTAAGACATTGCCTGCAGTATCCTGATTTCTAAAACCACCTGCACCTTCAATCACACAGCCTTTTTGATCCAGAAAAACCACAAACGGCCAATAAAAGGTCGGTTGATTTTGCTTCATGGCATAAGAGTTGATTTGAATATTTTGAATATTGCCTTCTAACTTCACCAATTCATAATCAAATTTTTCGGTTAAGGGAGCTCTAGGCCACAAATTTAAATCTTGTTGTGCTTTTAAGGTTTTAGCTTTATTTTTTTTGCTTTCAGCAAAACATTGCTGCCCCAAACCCTCAATTGCTTCAGCTTGATTAACACGATAATAGTCTGCAGCCAAAACAATAGCGTGAGGCTCAGCAACCGATTGCTTTTTAAATAATTTATTGAGAACGGAACGGCTTACACCACGTTCACGTTCGACCACTTGCATACGAGTACCACCGCCATTTTTTGTGTCAATTATGCCTTCTGGCATACTATAAAAGCGTTTTTTTCCTTCTAAATTAAACTCCTGATCTTCCAAATACTCACTTTTAACATACTGTTCTCCCGCCATCTCCATAAAACCCGTTTGTTGGGCAGATGCATGCGATGCTTGATCTGGTGTTTTTTTAGAAACAGACACTGTGGATGGATCAATCGCAAATTGCTGAGGAAGCTGTTGTAAATCCTCTAGTACAGATGGTTTTACCGCGACTTTGTTGATCGCTGCTTCTTTTGCCAATCCTGTTTGATGAACAGATTCCGCACTGGAAATATCTTGCTGCACTGCATTTGGCTCAGTGTGTGATGCACGCAATGATGAGTTCTCTTTGCTTTGACTAGCCTGATTTTGTGACATAGCGGATTGTTCTGAGATATTCGGCTTAGACAAATTCAGTTGCTTGCTCGCCTGAACAGAAATATTTTTAGATACCTGAACGGATGTTTGAGCAGTTATCTGCTGTACTTGATGCACCTTGTCTTGCTTAAACTGGTCTTGTTGTTGGTTTTCTTGTAGTTGCTTTTGTTGGACTTGCTTTTGCTGTTGTGCGGTTTCCAACGCCTGTATCGTTTGCTTTTTTTCTGCAGCATTACGCTGCACCACAATTGGACGACCATCTGGTCCAATAATGGTGTAAAACTGATTCGCGTAACACACCGATCCCATACTGAAAATCAGTGTGAGTATCGACTTTGAAAATAAAGTCCGTTTTATTTTCCGTACTGAACTTACCATCGTGTTCTATAACTCAATCCAAGAATTGTAATTTTTGTATCCGTTTTCACATTCAAACCCGCATAAGGGTTTAACAGCAGGTTATTCACACCTTCCTTATTGGCTAAGCTACTGGTATTGGCTGGAATTTTATCCTTACTTTGTAAAAAGCCGATGGATAAATCAAGGTCTGTATCTGCATCAAAACGATATCCCACACCCAGACCGAATAAACGTGCATTATTAATTGGTACCATAGTGTTACGTTTATTGTCAGGAATCGCACTACCACGTGGTTCATAACCCGCACGCAGTTTTAAACGGTCTGTGGCTGAATATTCGATGCCAACACCCCAGTTCCACGGTGACTTAAACTCTAATGGCAAAGCTAAACTGTCATCAGACACATGCTCCGAAAGCAATTTTGCAATTTTTAATGCCGAGATTTGACGGTCAAACTCGAATTTGAATTTATCCCATGCTTTATAGTCAGTCCAGCCCACATCAAAATTGACTTGTAAATCAGGCATGACTTTATATTTTATCCCCGCTTGAAAGTGCGCAGGATATTCAAAATCCATAGAAACCAAACCAGACTCACTGGCTGGAATATAACTTGGGAAACCTAAAATTGCCGCTAAAATCTGACCTGTTGGTGAAGACATCAAACCATTAATTAACTCACGCGGTGCTTTCGAGTTATCAATATGATATTTGCCCTTTAAGCGCATTTTAGCTGCACTCTGATACACCATACCAAAGCTAAAATCTTCTGTCGGTTCCCACAAAATACCCAAGTTATAACTCGGGCTTAAACTTTGCTCAACCGCCAGTTGCATTTGCCCAAAACGGGAAAATGGATTCATACCTTCTTCGGCATTACAAATCCCGAGCAACAAAATATCGGTAATGATGTCTGAATTTTCTTTAAATGGCGTACAGACCACTTCATCCACCATACGTAACATCCCGATCAGTTCATTCGGGAAGCGTAAATCGGTATTCATGGCGATGGCTTGGTAAGACATCCCTATTGACGCACCGACTGACAATTCATCATTGACTTGATAGGCGATAGATGGAGAAAGATAGGTGATACGTTCTAAGGCAACCTGTTGTCCCATAAAGTTACCAGGGTTACCATTTTCGGCACCAAAGCCCGCAATCAACGGCGCATATAATGCGGTGGCAAAGGTCACTTTGGAACCTGGTGGATTATAGGCAATACCGTTGGTTGGCGCTGCCAGTGGCATGCCTTTACCCAAATCGACAAATTTTTTCAGAATCGGGACATACAGCGTTGGATATTCTACATCGGCTTGTACTGTACCTTTAAAATCGGTACAAAAATCGGCCAAAATTTCTGGTCCATCGTTACACACCACAGGGTCATCAGAATAACCAAATACGTCATAACCTGCTGGAACGGAAAGCTCACGCTGTACATCAAAATGTGCCAACACCCCTTGCACATCTGTTTGCAAACCTTCAATCTTGGTCAGTGCAGCAGGGTTAAAGTGAATCGCACTAATACCAGGAGGATCTGCAGTGACCGCATTCCCCATAGTCAAAGAACGAATATCGACAGATAAGTTTTGTCCAAGCTGCGCAAAAGCAGCCCCTGAACAGCCCGACAGTATAATTGCAGTCACTAACGGGCGAAGTCGTATCATTTTCATGCGACTAGCCTCTTAGCGAATTTTTTTACCGAAACCGAGAATATCCAGTGGGAATGACAAACCAAGTAATACGTCTGGCGCGTCTTCGGTCAGACCGATTCCTACCGTACCATTCACAATGGTTTCAGGTGAAACGCGAACGCCTAATGAAATAGCCAAAGTCGAACTGGTCTGGTCTGCAGGTGAATAGCTTTCACCCGTATGATAAGTAAACTCCGAACCTGTATTAAAGCTTTGCTGATAGGACATGGTCATCGACACATCGTAGTTAAACGAATAAGCAAAACCAAAAGCAAAACCACCACTAATACCTGGCTCAAACTCTTCAATAATACGGCTACCGCGAATTTGATTGAGACCGCTTTCTTTAAAACCATAGTTGGCTGAAGCAGAAGCAAACAATACAACTGGGTCAATATACTTACGCGTACTTGCACCGATGCCTGCAGAGTAGTAACCCTTACCTGTTGATAAATCTTTAACAGGATTAATCTCGTAAGGACTATCCCCCGTTTTGGTCGATAAATTTGCGAATAAAATTAAAGGTAAACGCCCCGCTTTTAATGGGAATGGCTCCCAACGTGCACCTAAAGAAATATCCCCCAAGCCTGCTGCCGTGGCATCTTTTAACAAGTCTGACTTTGCAACCAATGGTACAGAAGCAGATAAAGTTAAATTGTCACGCAAACCATATTGTGCGGTGAAGGTGTTAGTTAATGCGTGGGACGCATTTTCTTGCACACGAAGCTGATACAACTGACCTTGAGCCATTTCAAGGTCGAGCTGCGTATCACGATGATAGGTATAATCAATATCATAATAAGATGAAATATCACCTTGTTTCATGAGCGAGTATTGACGCTCATTCGAGGTAAATACTTCTTCTAAATTCGCCTCTTTGGTTGCATCGCCCTCTTGCTGTTGCAAAGCAGATGATGCTGCTTGTACGCCATTTGTAGCGACAACCGCACTATTTGTTTCAGCACTTGTATCTGCAGTTGATGCTGCTGTATTTGATACTTCTGCCTGTTCAGCTGTAGTTTCATATTCCCCTAATTGCGTCTCCTCTGCGGCATAAGCCACCCCAAATGCCATTTGAATACTGAGAGCCAATAAGGTTTTATTCATCCATTTACGATCCATGATTTACCCCTTCCATTTTTTATTTTTGTATTTCGTGAACAACTAATTACTTGTTTTTATAGTAGAGTCTTAAAAAACGATGCTCGTACTGTCCATAATTTTCGGAATCTTTATTTACATTACGTTCCAGACGTATTGTCGATGCTTTATCGGCTATTTTTTCCATCGCAAATTGTGGATATTGAATATCAACAAAGGCATAACGATTCACTGTTGCATCTTCCACATGACGTAAATCTTTTTCATGTAATGCCAACATATTTTGTCGATGCTGAGGTGCTACATTAATTAAGAACAGGGTGTTATTTTCCCAAACGTCCTTAAATCGTTCTTCATCAAAACTAATATTGCCCAAAGCTGGGTCAGCCACATAAACCCGCCCATTTTTATAGGCTTTATACACCACAAAATGTTTAAAACCTGCATAAGAAATTGGTACGATTGCAGGCTGCCCTTGCTTGACTAAATCTTCAAATTCACCACGATACCCCCCACTCTCTAGCCCTAAAGCAGCAACAAAGCGCTTCATATCTAACAATGAAAAACTACGACGCTCGATAATTCGCTCATACTCTCCATAACGAAGTAAACCACTCATGGTCTGTTGTTCGTTCAGTTGTGTGCCAACATAACCATTGAGCAAAGTCGTTAACGCTGCAGAACCACAGCTATAGTCATAGGCTTGGCGTACAATGCCACGGAATTGATCTTCTAAAGCAGGTTTAATTTGCACAGGTTCTCTATGCATACGGGTAAATGAATTATTTCTAGAATCCAAAGTTTCTGTATAGTGCACAGCTTCTGGATGCTGTTCTTTTAAATCAAAGGCTTGTGTGGCAGCGTAATAGATCAATGCCGAGCCCAAAGCGATCTCTAACATATATTTTTACTTTTTAGTTCTCGGCAATACCTGCCTAATATTTTTATTTTTAGAGTTTTCACTCTACTTCCTTGTATTTAGAAAGATACTCGTTTTATAGAAAAAAAAAAGAGCTTTCTATATTTTTTTGCGAACTCATCAGTTTATTTGTAAAAAAAAGCGCGTGAATTCACGCGCTTTTTCAGTGTTTAAATTAGTGACCCGAAATGGTGATTTTTGCACCTTGTGTATAACCAGCAGGTTGCAATGTATTACCACCGTAATAAGTTTGTAAGCCTTGAACTTCCATATCACCAATAGAAGCAGCAGTCTTACTGCCTAAACGGATACCTTGTACATAATTATCTTTTGCACCACCATGGCTAATGATTTGAATATAGCCATTGTTTGCACCTTCCTTACCTATCACACTAATATCTTGCTTTAAGGTTAAGTCCGTAGAATTAGCATCTGCAAACTTAATACTTTCAATAAAGATTTCACCTGCTGCACGATTACCTACAGTACCATCACCAGTACCTGCTTTAGTAGAGTTATCTAAAATACCTAAGTTTGCAATTTCTAAACCACCCACCATTGTGGTATCAAGTTTAATCATGGCACCTTGTGGCGCTGCACCCAATTGAATATTGGCATCCATTTTACCTGTTTTTAACGTTAAGCCAGATAAAATTGCATTATAGTTGTTATCATCATTACCACGACGAATGCTCGTAGCACCTGCTACTGGCTTAGCATTCGATGCAGAGACACCAATTTCACCAATATTAATTTCAAGCCCAGCTACTTGAGCAGCTACGTTAATAAATGCACCACCATCAGCAGTATCACCAGCATCTGTATCAATGACTAAATCTGCTAAATTATGAGATGCTAATAAATATTTTGTCGGATTACTTAAATCAGACATATTAGCTTCAATGACTACACCATGATTCGCTGTTTTTCCTTTTCCATTAGCTTTAATTACAATCGCACCAGCATCTCCAGTACCACCAAAACCTAGGTCACCAGCAGCACCTTTTGCAGCCAAACCATCATTATCATGGATTAAAAGTTTTTCGATTTCGATTTTAGAAATACCAATCCCGATGCTTAAACCATCTTGACCAGTAGTTGCGCTTAATGCAGTATCGTCCATTGCCTGCATTGCCATTGCATTTGTCGTTAACGCAATTGATGATACCAAAGCAAGTTTAGTAAATTTTTTCATCTTGTTACTCTCCCGAGAGTATTATTTTTTTGGTTTTACCACTCAGTGCTAGTAATTGTTTTTTTATTTGATGAGGACAACACTAACACACATTCCTTGAGTAGTCGGTTTGCACATACAAAGGTATATCTGAGTTATTTTTTGTTCAACTGCTGTTTGTCGCAATCCACATCTTACCGACAAACGGTTATTTGCTTTTTATCTGCTGCAATCATGTAAAATAGCCTTTTAAAATCTCTCAGCTGTTTACGCTTTATGTCCTATCCTACTCATTTTAAAAAATTATTCTGTGAACCTGAATATGAGGCTGCAAGAATTTTGCAAGCTTTGGCAGCACTTTCACATTGTATTTATTTGCAAAATAATGGAAAGGCACGTATTGCTTTTTTGGCTGAACGCTATTGTGTGCAGCAAAACCATCAACATTTTTACTTTCAAAAAACGGCATTGGATCAATATGAATTAAGTCCAACTCAATTAGATTTAACAGCTCATCTCGGTGCTTTAGAAGATGCTGACACCGCCCCATTTTGCAGTGTAATGGGGTTTGTTTCGTATGATGCAGCAGCACAGCAACACATCAATATGCAGTCTCGTCCCCAGCCAAGTATTTTTTTAGGTCAATTTAAAAGCTATTTACAGCAAGAAACTGATGGCTGGTATTTTTATAGTTCAGACGATGCTGCTACTCAAATCTTTGATTTTATTTTAAATTTATATACTCAATCAACCATAATTGAACAGTTCCAATTAAGCCAAAAGTGTCAAGCACGCTGGAATTTCACAGATTACCAACGCGCCTTTCAACATGTTCAAGACTATATAGTGGCAGGAGATTGTTATCAAATTAATCTTACGCAAGAGTTTAGCGCTGAGGCTCAAGGTCAACTTTTAGAGACTGCAGCTCAGTTTTGGCAACTGACCAATGCACCTTATGCAGGTTATTTACGTATTGGTGATTTTGAAATTTTAAGTTGTTCGCCCGAACTCTTTATCGATTTTGAGGAAAATCGAAAAATTACCACAAAACCCATTAAGGGCACGATGCCACGCTATGATGATCCTGAATTAGACCGACAATCGAAACAACAATTAAGTGAATCTAAAAAAGATCAGGCCGAAAATGTGATGATTGTGGATTTATTACGTAATGATTTAAGTGTTTATGCCGAAACTGGCAGCGTCAAAACGCCAAAGTTATTCAATATTGAATCCTTTAACCAAGTGCATCACATGGTCAGTGAAGTGACTGCAACACTAAAAGCCGAGATGAATCCTTTTGATGTGTTGATGTCTGCCTTGCCAGGTGGGTCAATTACAGGCGCACCGAAAATTCGTGCCATGCAAATTATAGATGAACTCGAAGGTGCAGCACGTGGCGCCTATTGCGGCTCTATGGGTTATTTTGATGCCGATGGAACGGGTTCTTGGAATATCCTGATCCGTTCTATTCAGAAATATCAGCAAGATGTTTCATTATGGGCTGGTGGTGGCGTCACGATTGCATCTGTTTGTGAAGCAGAATATCAAGAATGTTTTGACAAGGTTTCAGCGATGTTGGACTTATTGAACCGCTGGTACAAACCTGCGCAATAGCATGTCGCAAAAACAAAAAAAGCGAGTGAATTCAATGCTTTACTCGCCTCTACGATATTTTAACAATTAAGCCAAAATATCGTATTTTAAAGTATCTACTAAGCGTTGATTTTGATCATCTGTACCAATAGTAATGCGCAAATATTGATTGATGCGTGGTTTATTAAAATAACGCACAATAATACCGCGTTCACGTAATGCTGCAGCTAATTCACCCGCATCCTGTTGAGGATGTGATGCAAAAATAAAGTTGGCGTGTGATGGCAATATCTTAAAGCCCAAGCTCGTTAAATCCGCCACCAATTTCTCACGGCTTGCAATAACTTTTTGGCATTGTGCTTCAAAATACGCCTGATCTTGAAAAGATGCCACCGCTGCTGCAATCGCAAAACGATCCATTGGATAGGAGTTAAAACTATTTTTCACGGCTTCCAGTGCGGCAATTAAATGCGGTTGCGCAATCGCAAAACCAACACGTAAACCTGCCAAAGAACGTGATTTAGATGTGGTTTGACACACCACAAGATTATCGTACTTTTCTACCAATTTTACTGCAGACTCTGCACCAAAATCGACATAAGCCTCATCAATCACCACCACTGAATTTGGATTGGCCTGTAAAATTTCTTCAATCGCACTTAAACCCAAAGCAATACTGGTCGGTGCATTCGGATTGGCGATGATGATGCCGCCATTGGCTTGCTTATAATCATCAACCACAATTTCAAAATCATCATTTAAAGGCAAAATTTTAGTTTTTACCCCAAAAAATTGACTATATACAGGGTAAAAACTATAGGTGATATCCGGATACAGTAACGGCTGTTCCTGAACAAAAAAAGCCTTAAAAATATGTGCAAGGACTTCATCTGAACCATTGCCAACAAAGACATTTCCAACAGCTACATTTTGCTGTTTCGCAATGGCTTGCTTAAGCTCAGACGCATCTGGATCTGGATATAAACGCAGTGCATCTGCCGAGTTTTCTAAAACCTTTTGCACCGCTTCCACCACTTTAGGCGAAGGTGGATACGGGTTTTCATTGGTATTCAATTTTAATAAATTTTGAATTTTTGGCTGCTCACCCGGTACATAAGGCTCTAGCTCACGTACTTCAGGGCTCCAAAAACGCATTTGTTCTGCTGTGATATTCATTTTGTATTCTCTTTAAACCCTCTCCTAACCTCTCCCAAAGGGAGAGGAATTTTCATTACTAAAGACACAAAATTTGTGTGGTTTAAATTCCCCTCTCTTTATTAGGAGAGGGTCAGGGAGAGGTTGTAATGCTATTTATGATTGATAACGATAACGTGCTGATCGTGCATGCGCATCCAGATTTTCCTGCTTCGCTAAAATATCAGCGGTTTTCGCCAAACTTTTCACGCCCTCAGCTGAACACATAATCAGACTTGAGCGTTTTTGGAAATCGTAAACACCCAATGGCGATGAAAAACGTGCTGTACCCGACGTTGGTAATACGTGGTTTGGCCCTGCACAATAATCACCAATCGCTTCTGGTGTATAGCGCCCCATAAAGATCGCACCCGCATGACGAATTTCTTCTGCCATCACTTGTGGATCATCCATACACAACTCCAAGTGTTCGGGCGCAACTTGGTTGATCAATTCAATCGCCTCTTGACGATCTTTGACTAAGATCAATGCACCACGATTTGCAATAGAAGTGCGGGCAATTTCAGCTTTAGGCAAATTCGCCAAGTGCTGTTCAATCGCTTGTTCAACCTGATTCAGCAATTGCGCATCTGGTGTAATAAAAATAGATTGTGCAACCGTGTCGTGCTCGGCTTGGGAAAGTAAATCCATCGCCAACCATTCAGGATTATTTTCACCTTCGGCATAAACCAAAATTTCGGATGGCCCTGCAATCATATCAATGCCGACCTGACCAAACACAGCACGTTTTGCAGCCGCCACAAAGCGGTTACCCGGCCCCGTAATTTTATCTACCGATGGGATGGTTTCTGTACCATAAGCCAATGCAGCAACAGCTTGCGCTCCGCCAATGGTAAATACACGAGTCACCCCTGCTAAATATGCAGCCGCCAAAACCAATGGATTGAGTTCACCATTCGGTGCAGGTACCACCATAATAATTTCAGGTACACCAGCAACATGCGCAGGCACGGCATTCATGAGCACAGAAGATGGATAAGATGCCAAACCACCCGGTACATAAATACCAACGCGATCTAATGGCGTGACTTTTTGCCCAAGTGTATTGCCCAAAGCATCAACATAAGTCCAGCCATCCTGCTTTTGCGCTTGGTGAAATTCACGAATACGTACAGCAGCCAATTCCAAAGCTTCACGAACTTCGTTATCTAAAGCATCAAATGCGGCTTTCAGTTGTTCCTGACTTAACTCAAGTTCTGAAAATTGATGCGCTGGATGTCGATCGAACTGTTGAGTGAGTTTAAGAACCTGAGCATCACCGTGCTGACGCACATCAGCAATAATTTGATCTACAGTTTTTAAAAGTTCAGGATCACTGACAGTTTCAAAAGCCAACAAGTCTGCAAAGGCTTGTTTAAAGCTTTGATCTTGAGTCGATAAACGTCGCATCAATTTACCCACAAGGTTTGATAGAAAAGTTTAGTTTACCTTGTTTCTAGGGCTTTGTGGGAATCTATACATGGCGAAAGCAGTATGTTTTGATGGAAATTCACGTTCGAAATCATTCAAGAACAGAATCATGCACGAACATAAAAAAACCGCCATTGAATGACGGTTTTTTGAGAAGGCAGGATGATGGATACAAAGTTAAGCAGATTGTTTTGCCAACTCTCGTTCTGCCACAGCTTTTTCAAGTTGTGCCAAAATTGGATTGAGCAAATCTTGCTTGCGCTTAAAACTGGCTTTATTGACAATTAAACGTGAAGATACTTTACAGATTTCTTCTAGCGGCTCTAAACCGTTGGCACGTAAAGTATTACCTGTATCAACCACATCGACAATGTAATCACCCAAACCGACCAATGGTGCTAATTCCATTGAGCCATAGAGTTTAATGACATCAACCTGCTCACCTAAGCTGGCATAATATTGACGGGTCAAATTCACATATTTAGTGGCAATTTTTAAACGACCTTTTGGACGCTGCATACCAACTTTGCCCGCAGTCATTAATTTACAATTGGCAATTTTCAGATCCAGCGGCTCATATACATTTTGAGCGCCATGCTCCATCAGCACGTCTTTACCCGCAACCCCAATATCTGCCGCACCATTTTCAACATAAGTTGGTACATCAGAGGCACGTAAAATTAAAATACGCACTTGTTTATGTGTGGTTGGGAAAATCAACTTACGTGATTTATCTGGATCTTCCAGTAAATTAATTCCCGCAGTTTCTAATAAAGGCAAAGTTTCTTTTAAAATTCGCCCCTTACTTAATGCCAAAGTTAAACCATGATCAAAATTGCCCATGACGTCAAAATTTGGATCATCGTTTCTCATGTCATTCATCAATTTACTCGCTTAATTTGGGCGCCTAAACCTTGTAACTTTTGTTCTACATTTTCATAACCGCGATCAATATGATAAATACGGTCAATCAATGTTTCGCCTTCTGCCGCCAATGCTGCTAACACCAACGAGAATGAGGCACGTAAATCAGTTGCCATAACAGGTGCAGCAGAAAGTTTTTCTACGCCTGTCACCACCGCATCATTGCCTTCTACCTGAATATTGGCACCCATACGTGACAACTCAGGGACATGCATAAAACGGTTTTCAAAAATAGTTTCCGAAATGGTAGCAAAACCGCGTCCAATCGCATTCACCGCCATTAACTGTGCTTGCATGTCTGTTGGAAATTCAGGATGTGGTAAAGTTCTGAAACTCACGGCTTTAGGGCGCTTGCCCATCATGTCCAGTTCAATCCAGTCATCGCCACGTGTGACTTCCGCACCCATTTTTTCAAACTTATCTAACACAGATTCTAGCAAGGCAGGATCGGTATGTGTGGTTCTGATTTTACCGCCCGTAATTGCAGCTGCAGCCAAATAAGAACCTGTTTCGATACGGTCAGCAACTACTGAATACTCACAACCATGCAAGTGTTCAACACCTGTAACCACTAAAGTATCGGTGTCTAAACCTTCAATTTTAGCGCCCATTTTGATGAGCATTTGCGCAAGGTCGGTAATTTCAGGTTCACGTGCAGCATTACGAATAGTGGTAACACCATCTGCCAATACCGCAGCCATGAGAATGTTTTCTGTACCGCCAACAGTGACCATATCAAAGACCACTTCGCCACCTTTAAGGCGACCATTGACTTTGGCATTTACATAGCCATTTTCAACTTCAATTTCTGCGCCTAAAGCTTCAAGTGCTTTAAGATGTTGATCGACAGGACGTGAGCCTATTGCACACCCCCCTGGCAAAGATACTTTTGCACTACCATAGCGCGCAACCAATGGGCCAAGCACCAAAATAGAGGCACGCATGGTTTTTACCAATTCATAAGGTGCAAATTGGTTGTCCAACGTTGAGGTATCTGCAATGACTGTATCGCCTTCATAAGACATTTTAATGCCCAAGCCTGCGATCAACTTCACCAAGGTATTTACATCTTTTAAATTTGGAACATTTTTCAATGTAATTGGCGTTTCTGCAAGAATCATTGCAGCAAGAAGTGGCAAGGCTGCATTTTTTGCACCAGAAATACGCACTTCACCTTCGAGCTTATTACCGCCCTGAATTAAAAATTTATCCATTAAATTATTAAGCTCCAAATAAGCTTGCTTTACGCCATTCTTCTTGTGTCATTGCACGAATTGTAACCGCATGAACTTCACCGCTGGCAATATAGCTATTCAATGGTGCATACACTGCTTGTTGACGAGCAACAGGACGCTTACCTTCAAACTGATTATCTACAATACGAAGATCAAACTTGCCGCCTTGCCCACTTACAGCAACTTCAGCCTCTGGAAAAGCAGCTTTTAAAATTTCAGTGAGCTGTTCACTATTCATCACAAAGACCTCTTATAGGACCAACGGTGTAAAAACCTGTCATTTTACTATAAATAGAAAAAATAATTCATTAATCCTATACATTATCGCAATAAAAAAAGAGGTTTATCCAAAACCTCTTTTTAAATCACATTTTAACTAGATGGCTAAAGGCTGATAATCCAGCTGCATCTTCCGATGTTTTTCTAACTGACGTTTTAATTTTTCTGTCATCATCTTAATTGAAGTATACATATCATCTGCACTAGCCTGCGCAAAAAGCTCCGTTCCAGGTAAACGAATAATCGCTTCTGCAATATGATTGGCGCTACCTTTTTTAGAATGTTTATCGATTTGATGATCTTTACTTAATTTCACCTGCATACTATTGACCTGATCCAGATGTTTGGTCATTTGTGCAAATTTAAGTCGAATATTTTCTTCAATTGCAGGGGTGATAGCTAAGTGATGTCCACGAATTGTTATTTGCATAATTCTATCCCTCACCTTCATTAGGATTAGGAAGGCATAGTTCACATGATTGATTGCCAAATAACAGATCACTGTAGCGGTCACTTTAAATCATGTCTAACTATTCCTTCAAAAAAGATTCATTATTTGGTCATAATGAATCCTTAGAATAGACCAATTTTAAAAATTAGATCAAGACTTTTCGTTCAGAAGATGACGGAATATTTAATGACTCACGATATTTCGCAACTGTTCGGCGTGCTACATCAATTCCCCCTTCCTTAAGAAGGTTTGCAATTGTGTTGTCTGACAAAGGTTTACGTGGATTTTCCTCTGCAATTAATTTTTTTATCTTGGCGCGAATCGCAGTTGAGGATGCTTCTCCACCTGAACTTGTTCCAACATGACTTGAAAAGAAATATTTCAATTCAAATAAACCACGTGGAGTTAACATATATTTATTGGTGGTCACCCGTGAAACTGTAGATTCATGCAACTCCACCTCATCGGCAACATCACGCAAAATCAACGGTTTCATTCCTTCAGCACCAATTTCTAAAAATTCACGTTGATGTTGCACAATGCAGGTTGCGACTTTTAATAAAGTTTTATGACGCTCATCGACACTTTTAATAAAGTTTTTTGCATCCAACATTTGATTGCGCAAATATTGATTGTCTTCGCTTTGATCTGCGCGTTTAATCATATTGGCATAA
Source organism: Acinetobacter sp. YH12205 (assembly GCF_013418125.1). NCBI lineage: Bacteria > Pseudomonadati > Pseudomonadota > Gammaproteobacteria > Moraxellales > Moraxellaceae > Acinetobacter > Acinetobacter sp. YH12205. The sequence continues at coordinate 360,977 of NZ_VPCQ01000003.1, forward strand.
AATGAATTGATTCTAAGCTTCGGTACAACATCAGGATTCAGCTGCACCTGCCAATGGTCCTGCTTTTTACTGACCACCACATCTGGAATTTGATAGTCTGACTCCTGATCTTCAAATGCTGTACCAGGATGTGCTTTCAATGTTTTTAATAAAGCCACTACATGCTGAAGCTGATCTGCGCTTAAACCCGTTTGCTTAATTAACTTGGCTAAATCATTCGAAATTAATAGCTCATAATGCTGCAAAAGTTGCAGCGCCTCCTGCCGATAAGGTACATCTGCAGTCAAACTTTCAAGCTGAATAGATAAACATTCCGCTAAATTACGCGAACCAATACCAATCGGATCTAAACGCTGAATATGTTTCAAAACCACCAAAACTTCATCGTCTTCAACTTCATCTTCGTATTCCATGGAGATCAATAAATGCTGTACAGATGCAGTGATTTCAGATATTTCACAATCCAAGAAACCATTGTCATCCAAAGCATCAACAATACAATAGGCAATGAGCTGCTCGACTTGAGAAAAATGCAACAGATTGATTTGTTGCATCATGTGCTCTTTTAAACCTAAATGCCCCTGACGATTATCCTCGCGCTCTTCATATTCCGCTGCGCCCAAACTCGTTGGTAGATGGGTGTACACATCATCCCAGTCTGTATCGACAGGCAAATCATTCGGTAGATGATCTGCATTTAATTCTTTGGTTAAATCCTTTTGATCACGTTCTTGTTCTTCTAAGGTGGATAAACTTTCAACACTACTTTGTTCTTCGACTTTTTCTAATAAGGGATTACTATCCAACTGAATTTGAACTTCTTGCTCAAGTTCCAAGCTCGAAAGTTGAAGCAAACGAATGGCTTGTTGTAACTGCGGTGTCAGTGACAAGGAGTTTGCAACTTTTAATCCAACCGATAACTTCATTTTCACCCACTCTTTTAAATTTATGTTTTTCAACAACTTAATATATAAGTTTTTGATAAGCAATTTCTATGCCGTTTTATTAGGTATAACATAGATTTATCAAAAGACATAAAGATTTTAATCAGAAGTTCTGTTCAGATTTCTTTCTACTTTTCTTTCCCTCATAAAAAAACACCCCCAACGCTAGTTGAGGGTGTTTAGAATAATGAGCTGGCGATGACTTACTCTCACATGGGTAACCCCACACTACCATCAGCGCGAAGAGGTTTCACTTCTGAGTTCGGGAAGGGATCAGGTGGTTCACTCTTG